>NZ_KV796489.1:125242-176153 GCF_001809205.1 Staphylococcus sp. HMSC069E10
CATCAAATTTGATGTTGCGTCTTTTTATTATTGAAAAGTATACTATAAGTTTTCATTTGGAAAATGGAGATTAAATTTACGATTTTCATTTGGTCGTTGTCTAGGTGTGTCTAATCGACTTTTACAGTCACTACACATGAATGTTTTAATTGGATTATTACGTAGACGTTTAGCTTCAACTGTACGTTCATCAATTAAGACCTTAGTATCACAAATAATACATTGTACTTCTCGCAACTTAAATCACCTCAATACGAGTTACATATTTAAAGTGATATGAATAGGCGTTCTCCTCGGGATTATAAACAAAGCTATCTACTGAATTATCATCGTACAATCGCTTACCATCTTTAGCAAATTGGAAAAATAGATAAGGTAATAATTCTAATGGAATTTCAATTGAAGATGTATCATTTGAAAGTTTAATTGTAGTTGCACTTTCTAAAGGCTCTGCATTTTTAAAAAATGGTGTCATATTTATTGCAAATGAATCTTCTAATACAGCACGTTTACGATACTTAATTTCAGAGTTTAATGTAGGAGGATTGGTTTGTCCTTCTAAAATAGCCCTATTCCATTCGCGGTTATCTTCAAATTTAATAGGTTTAGTTCCTTCAAAAATACCGTTTTCAATATCTTCTATTTTTACTTTTCTATCATCAAAAATCCATGTTGTACTATCTAAAGTAATAGGAAATTTGACGTCTCCTTTAATTTGAATCATCTTGCCCACTCCCTAGTTTCAATCTAACCATTATTTTATCATATTTAAAATGAAGGGTTTATTGAATAAACTTGCTTTTTAAAAGGTAGTAGGATAAACTTCTGATATGAAGATATTTAATGATAGGGGGAGAATGTGATGCCGAAGCAAATGAACATAAATAGTGCAGCTTATGAGCAATTAAATCAAGATGCTGACCGAATCTTGCATTTAATTAAGGTTCAAATGGATAATTTAACTATGCCATCTTGCCCACTATATGAAGAGGTTCTCGACACACAAATGTTTGGTTTACAAAAAGAAGTAGACTTTGCTGTGAAACTTGGTTTAGTTGATAAAGAAGACGGTAAAAATTTAATGCTTCGTTTAGAAAAAGAATTATCTAAATTGCATGAAGCATTCACAAACGTATAACTCTAAGTCTAATGCTTTGAATATGAAAGTGTTATAATGAGCAAGAATTAATAGATGTAATAATTTATGATAGTGACTGAAATGTTATGTAAATAATATTTTCAGTCCTTTTATTTTATTTTTTACGTTTATGTTTGTTAATTAATAATTACAAAGTATATAATAGTTTAGACAGAATTTAATTTGATAAATCGTTTTAATGAGCATATATAGTTTAAATTTTTAGAATTGGATGATCTTTTTTATGAATAATTTAAAAAATATATTTCGATACATAGGTAGAACCTCTAAGTTTATCGATTATCCATTATTAATTTCATATGTTATTTTGTGTTTTATAGGTTTAGTGATGGTTTATAGTGCCAGTATGGTGGCAGC
This sequence comes from Staphylococcus sp. HMSC069E10, assembly GCF_001809205.1. Classification (NCBI taxonomy): domain Bacteria; kingdom Bacillati; phylum Bacillota; class Bacilli; order Caryophanales; family Staphylococcaceae; genus Staphylococcus; species Staphylococcus sp. HMSC069E10. Next base: position 126,759 of record NZ_KV796489.1, read on the forward strand.
TACTAAAGGAACGTTAACAGGTGGCGTTGAGGTTTCAGGTACATATTTTTATAACAGACAATTAATTTATGTTATCATGAGTTTCATTATTGTTTTTTTTATTTCATTTATGATGAATATAAAAGTCTTTAAACAATCAAAAGTTCAACAGTGGATTATGATTATCATCTTTGTCCTTTTATTTTTAACATTATTGGTAGGTAAAAATATTAATGGTTCAAAAAGTTGGCTTGACTTAGGATTTATGAATTTACAAGCTTCAGAGTTGCTAAAAATTGCTTTAATTCTTTATATTTCTTATGTATTAAGTAAAAAATTACCGCAGTTAAGAGGTAATTTAAGAATTATCAAAGGGCCAATTATTTTAATTATCCTTTGTTTAGGTTTAGTACTTTTACAAGGAGATATTGGACAAACATTATTAACATTAATTATTATATTAGCAATGTTTTTATTCGTAGGTATAGGTGCTAAGAAAATAGTAAAAGGACCTATTTTATATATTATTCTTGGATTTATTCTTATTGCTGGGTTCTTTATTTTCACTGGAATGATGCCAGAATATTTAAAGGCACGTTTTAGTACAATTTACGATCCTTTTAGTTCTTCTTCTGGAACTGGGTATCATTTATCCAATTCATTAATGGCAATCGGAAATGGAGGATTATTTGGTCGAGGATTAGGTAATGGAATCATGAAACTTGGCTATCTTCCAGAAGCGCATACAGATTTTATTTTCGCAGTAATTTGTGAAGAATTAGGACTGATTGGTGCCTTATTAGTAATAGGATTATTATTTTTTATTGTATTCCGTGCATTTATATTAGCCACTAAAACATCTTCATATTTTTATAAATTAATATGTGTTGGTGTAGCGAGTTATATTGGTAGTCAAACGTTCGTAAATTTAGGAGGTATATCAGCTACGATTCCTCTTACAGGGGTTCCTCTTCCATTTATAAGTTTTGGTGGTTCATCAATGATCAGCTTAAGTATTGCTATGGGATTATTATTGTTAGTAGCAAGACAAATTAAAGTTGAAGAAAAAAGAGCAATAAAAAATAAAAAAACAAAAGTGGATATTCCTAGACAATATTAAAATCATTTAATGATAGATGTAAATATGTAACTAACATTATTAAGAGTGGAAGCAAGAATTAAAAAATTTGCTTCCACTCTTTTTACATTTATGTGACAAGTTAAAGGATTACTAGTCTACAGTAGCGTCTTCAAACTATAAATGATAATATAAAGTTATTAAGTATAATAATTATTAATGATTACATTTTAAAATAGTGATTAAGCTAACCTAGTTACTATATTTTCATTTTATAAATTGTATGTAAAAAAGTATTAGCTTTCTCATGTATTTTAAGATAAAATTTTATTATCTAATTAGTTAGAATATTCAAAATATAAAGGGGTGTTTCTTGTTTGAATCATATAAAAAAATTATTAGTAGCCAATCGTGGTGAAATTGCAATTAGAATTTTTAGAGCAGCAACGGAATTAAATATTCAAACAGTAGCAATTTATTCAAACGAAGACAAAAATTCATTACATAGATATAAAGCCGATGAATCATATTTAGTGGGAAAAGATTTAGGACCAGCCGAAAGTTATTTAAATATTGAACGTATTATTGAAGTAGCAAAACGTGCGAATGTAGATGCAATACATCCTGGTTATGGCTTTTTAAGTGAAAATGAAGAATTTGCAAGACGTTGTAATGAAGAGGGCATAACATTTATTGGTCCTCACCTAGACCATTTAGATATGTTTGGTGATAAAGTAAAAGCAAGAACAACTGCAATTAAAGCAAATTTACCAGTTATACCAGGAACAGATGGACCAATTGAAAATTTTGATGCAGCAAAGGCATTTGCTAAAGAAGCAGGATTCCCACTGATGATTAAAGCCACAAGTGGTGGTGGTGGAAAAGGTATGCGTATTGTTCGCGAAGAAAGTGAATTAGAAGATGCGTTTCATCGTGCGAAATCTGAAGCACAAAAATCATTTGGTAATAGTGAAGTATATATCGAAAGATACATCGATAATCCCAAACATATTGAAGTTCAAGTTATTGGCGATGAATATGGTAATATTGTTCATCTATATGAGCGTGATTGTTCTGTACAACGTCGTCATCAAAAGGTAGTTGAGGTAGCACCATCTGTAGGCTTACCTGATGAATTAAGAGAACGTATTTGTCAGTCTGCATTACAATTAATGAAAAATATCAAATATGTTAACGCTGGAACAGTGGAATTTTTAGTATCTGGCGATGAATTCTTTTTCATTGAAGTCAATCCACGTGTTCAGGTAGAGCATACGATTACAGAAATGATTACAGGAATTGATATCGTTAAAACTCAAATTTTAGTAGCAGATGGAGCAAGTCTATTTGACAAACGTATCGCTTTACCTCCTCAAGAAGAAATCCAAACACTTGGTTATGCTATTCAATGTCGTATTACTACCGAAGATCCTACAAATGATTTTATGCCAGATTCTGGTACGATTATTGCTTATCGTTCAAGTGGTGGTTTTGGTGTACGTTTAGATGCAGGAGATGGTTTCCAAGGCGCTGAAATTTCGCCTTACTATGACTCACTATTAGTGAAATTATCTACTCATGCCATTACTTTTAAACAAGCTGAAGAAAAAATGGAACGCTCTTTACGAGAAATGCGTATTCGTGGTGTAAAAACAAATATTCCGTTTTTAGTTAACGTTATGCGTAATGAAAAATTCCGAAGTGGAGATTATACAACAAAATTTATTGAAGAAACACCGGAATTATTCGATATTGCACCTACATTAGACCGTGGTACTAAAACATTAGAATACATTGGGAATGTAACCATTAATGGTTTTCCGAATGTCGAAAAACGTACGAAGCCAGACTATGAGTCAACTTCGATTCCGCAAGTTTCAAAAAAGAAAATTCAACATCTATATGGTACAAAACAATTACTAGATGAAAAAGGCCCTAGTGGAGTTGCAGATTGGGTTAAAGCACAAGATGATGTTTTAATTACTGATACGACATTCCGTGATGCGCATCAATCTTTACTTGCTACGCGTGTACGTACAAAAGATATGTTAAATATAGCTTCTAAAACTGCTGAAGTATTTAAAGATAGTTTTTCTTTAGAAATGTGGGGAGGCGCTACTTTTGATGTGGCATACAACTTCTTAAAAGAAAATCCTTGGGAGCGTTTAGAAAAACTTAGAAAAGCGATTCCAAATGTATTATTCCAAATGTTATTAAGAGCTTCAAATGCTGTGGGTTATAAGAATTATCCTGATAATGTAATTCAAAAATTTGTAGATGAAAGTGCTAAAGCAGGTGTAGATGTTTTCCGTATTTTCGACTCATTAAACTGGGTAGATCAAATGAAAGTGGCAAATGAAGCGGTACAAAAAGCAGGTAAAATTTCAGAGGGTACTATTTGTTACACAGGGGATATTTTAAACTCAGAACGTTCAAATGTGTTCACTTTAGATTACTATGTTAAATTAGCTAAGGAATTAGAACGTGAAGGTTTCCATATTTTAGCAATTAAAGATATGGCTGGCTTATTAAAACCTAGAGCAGCATATGAACTGGTTGGAGAATTAAAAGCTGCAGTTAATTTACCAATACATTTACATACACATGATACAAGTGGAAATGGTTTATTAACCTACAAACAAGCCATCGATGCTGGTGTAGATATTATCGATACAGCTATTGCATCGATGAGTGGCTTAACAAGTCAACCAAGTGTGAACTCCTTATATTATGCATTAGATGGGTTTAAACGAAATATGCGTACAGATATTCAAGGTTTAGAAGAATTAAGTCACTATTGGAGTACTGTTCGCCCATACTACGTTGACTTTGAAAGTGATATTAAGTCACCTAATACAGAAATTTATCAACATGAAATGCCAGGTGGTCAATACTCTAATTTAAGTCAACAAGCTAAAAGTTTAGGTCTTGGTGAACGTTTTAATGAAGTCAAAGATATGTATCGTCGTGTTAATTTCTTGTTTGGAGATATTGTTAAAGTGACACCATCTTCAAAAGTGGTAGGAGATATGGCGTTATATATGGTACAAAATGATTTAGATGAACAATCTATTATTGAACAAGGTTATAAATTAGATTTTCCTGAATCAGTAGTGTCATACTTTAAAGGTGAGATTGGTCAACCAGTAAATGGCTTTAATAAACAATTGCAGGATATTATTTTAAAAGGTCAACAACCGCTAACTGAACGTCCAGGAGAATATTTAAAACCAGTAGATTTTGATGAAATACGAGAACAATTACAAGATAAAAATTATGGTGAAGTGACTGAGCAAGATATTATAAGTTATGTACTTTATCCAAAAGTATTTGATCAATTTATTCAAACTAGACAACAATATGGTAACTTATCATTACTTGATACACCGACATTCTTCTTTGGTATGCGTAACGGTGAGACTGTAGAAATTGAAATTGAAAACGGAAAACGTTTAATTATTAAACTTGAAACAATTAGTGAAGCAGATGAAAAGGGTAATCGAACAATTTATTACGTGATGAATGGTCAAGCTCGTCGTATTACGATTAAAGATGAAAACATAAAAACAAATGCGAATGTAAAACCTAAAGCAGATAAAACAAATCCAAATCATATAGGAGCTCAAATGCCAGGAAGTGTGACTGAAGTTAAAGTTTCAGTAGGTGATGAGGTTAAAGTAAATCAACCACTATTAATCACTGAAGCCATGAAAATGGAAACAACAATTCAAGCTCCATTTAATGGAGTGATTAAAAAAGTTACTGTTGGAAATGGTGATGCTATTGCAACGGGAGATTTATTAATCGAAATTGAAAAATCTGAGTAGGTATTAAAAAGTTTAAAAGCATAAGATAGAAAGTTAAATGACATTCTATCTTATGCTTTTTTGCATAAAAAACACGTTAGAGATTCCATGTTTTACAATAACTCTAACATGTCTTTTAAAACTTTATTTGATTTTTGATTTTTCACTTCTAATTGAACGAAGCATGAGTAAAATAAAGTAAGCGATTAAGCCAAAAAGTATAGTAATACAAAGTGCGTGTAGCAATGCAATAATTAAATTAACATGTGTGATTACAGACAATGCACCCGTAATCACTTGTAAAATAATTAAAATAAATGCAGCAGTATAGCCATATCTAATTGTACGGTTTTCAGAATAATTTTTGATGGCATGAATAAATGTAATCATAATCCAACAAAAAGTGATAAATGCCATACCGCGATGTGCAAATTGTACCCAATCTTGCTCAGTATGGGGTACTAAATTATTAAACGGCAATGGCCAGCTTCCATATGCTAAACTTGCTTTAGCGTGGCGAACCAAAGCACCAGTGTAAATAGTGACATAAACAACGCCCGTCATAATCCAAGTAAGATTGCGCAATGGTTTTTTTATAAATAATTCATCAGCCTCATATTTTTTATCCACTTCAAAAATAATAAGCATTAATACGAACACAGAAGAAAAACTAATTAATGAAATTCCAAAATGTAAGGCTAAAACGTAAGAATTTTGTTGCCAAATAACAGCTGCTGCGCCAATTAAGGCTTGAATTAATAGGAAAGCGACACTAATAATTGCTAAAGGTTTAACCTCTTTTATGTATCCTATATTTTTCCAAGCTGTGATGGCCAACCATAACACAACAATTAATGATAAACCTGATACAGCTCGGTGACTCAATTCAATGATTGTAGCAATTGGCAAATTCTGAGGTAATAAAGCGCCGTGACATAAAGGCCATGAAGCACCACAGCCATCTTCAGAGCCCGTCTTAGTTACTAAGGCGCCCCCAAGTTGTACCAATGCCATAATAATTGTTGCTACGATTGATAACCATTTAAGGTTTCGTTTGTTAAACAAGTTTAAACACCCCATCATTAATTTAAAATATTTTGTAATATGATATCCATTTATGCTCTGATTTTAATATAAAAGATATAATTATAAATATTACAACTATTATACTACAATAATTAAAGACAAAAAATTAGTGAGACAGGAAGTCGTTAAAGTGTCACAATTTAAATAGATATAACCTAGCCTTTTATAAGTAATTATTATATCATAGTACTATATGAAAATTTTAAGGAGGGGAACCATGAGTAAAGAACACACTTTATCACAGCCGTCAAGTAGAGTGTCTTTTAAAGAACTACAACAAATTATTAAAATGGGCTTGGTACAGGGTAACCTAATTCCTGCTTTTGCAGGCGCTTGGTTAGCTATTGTAATGACAAATCATTCCTTCCTATCGTCAATACTTCAAATCCTATTAATGTTGATAGGTTCGACATTAATTATGGGTGGTGCTTGTGCATTAAATAATTATTATGATCAAGATATCGATAAAATTATGCCAAGTAAACAAAGTAGACCAACAGTAAACGATAGAATTTCAGATAAACATTTATTAATGTTAAGTTTTGGTATGATGTTAGTAGGAGAAGCATGTTTATTCTTATTAAATGTGCCATCAGGTGTTTTAGGACTTTTTGGTATAGTAGGATATGTATCATATTATTCAATCTGGTCTAAAAGACATACGACTTGGAACACAGTAGTAGGAAGTTTTCCAGGTGCTGTGCCACCTTTAATTGGATGGACAGCTATTGATGGACAAATAAGTCTTGTAGCTTTTGCTTTATTTTTAGTTGTCTTTTGTTGGCAGCCTATTCATTTCTATGCTTTAGCTATTAAACGTAGTGATGAATATTCATTAGCAAATATTCCTATGTTACCTTCAGTAAAAGGCTTTAAACGTACAAGAGTAAGTATGTTTATTTGGTTAGTATTTTTATTACCATTACCGTTCTTATTATCTAGTTTAGGCACTACGTTTGTTGTATTAGCAACTTTATTAAATCTTGGATGGATTTTTATAGGTTTAACAACATTTAAGAAAAATACTGATCAAACTAAGTGGGCAACAAAAATGTTTATCTATTCACTAAATTATTTAGTAGTATTCTTTGCATTAGTTGTTGTCATCTCTTTAATAAAAATGATTTAAAATATCTAAGTTAAATAAGGATGGAACATATGAGTTTACCAATTCTACCAACTATTAGTACAAGCTGTATCGTAATTAGTGCTATTTTAGTAGCAATAGGATGGTGGCAAATTGCTCATCGTCATGTTAATACTCACAAAAAAGTTATGTTATGGGCAGCATTTTTCGCATTAACGTTTTTTATAATTTACGCAACTCGAACGATATTTATAGGTAATACAGATTTTGGTGGTCCAGATTCTGTTAGAACATATTATAAGATATTCTTAATCTTCCACATTAATCTTGCTACGATTGGTGGCGTATTAGGATTAGTTCAAATTATTACTGCATTTAAAGATAAATTTAAATGGCATAGAAGAATCGGACCTGTCGCTTCAATTATATGGTTCTTTACTGGTATTACAGGTGTGGCAGTATACTTATTACTATATGTAATTTATCCAGGTGGAGAAACTACATCGGTGATTAAAGCCACACTAGGTTTATAACAATATTGAATATTTTAAAGAATAGCCTGGGACATAATGAGTGTCTCAGGTATTTTTAATATTTTGGCAGTCGATGATCAAATTGTTTAGTATAAATTATGTTTTAATATTAATTGTTTATTTTATTTGTAAATAGGTATAATGTAGTTTAATTAATAAATTTGGAGTTTAGAAAAAAAGAATGGCTTGATTGTTAAAATAGTTATTTTGTACAATATATATAATTCTAAAGAGGTGGGGGAGCAATGACTAAGTTAGTAATCAAAGTTTTAGGAGTCGTATTTTTAATTACATTTTTAATTTATTTATTTTACTCACCAAGATTAAAATTTGATGTTCTTGAAAATCCTAATAACAACAATAAAATAAGTCATTCAAATCAAGTATCACATTCCGTGAAAAAACAGACTGAAAATCCTGCTCCCAAAAATGGGATAGGTACTTGGATAGGTAAAGATATTAATTATCTTACAAATAAATATGGACAAGCAAATCGTACATATCCTGTTAAAGGCGGATATACTGATTATATAGTTAAGAGAAAACAACAATATTATATTGTTACTACAAAACATGATGAAATTAAATCTGTTTATGCTACTGGAGAAAAAGCTCAAACCGGATCATTAAAAATCAATGAAAATGCTTCACATATATTTGAAAAAACTAGTATTAATCCTGACCCCTCTTTTAAAGTGAATGGAAAACAATATAATTTTGAGTTATCAGATGAAGATATTAAAACTCAAACTCTAATTAAATATGGTAATATTTATGCTCAAGTTTATGTGGATCAACAATCAAATCGAATTATGGGTATTCGATATCTAGATAAAGAACTATTAGCATTTATAAAACCTTATCAATTAACAGATGAAGAAGATATTTCAGATGATAAATTTAATAATGACAGAAATAATAAAGATTCATTACCATATGAACAAAGCCCAAATCAATTGATAACCCTCTATGAAATTACTAATCAAATGAGAGATTTAAAACATATTCCACCATTGAAAGTAAATTCAGACATTTCACATATTGCTTCAGCAAATTTATATGAAGCAACTGGTACAGAAGATGTTGAATTTACAGAAGAAGCCCTTAAGAGCCAACTTGGTAACGAAAACATTGACTTTATAGCTACAAGTCAAAATGTGGGCTATGATTTTGATGACGTGCCTACATTAATTCATAGTTGGATGAATTCGGATATACACCGTTCAAGAATGTTAAATAAAAAGTATAATGAAATGGGTGGAGAAGTAATGAGAAATTATTATTCACTTATTTTTGTACAAAAATAGGTTGTGAGGTGACCGATAATGTATACAGAGGAAACATTATCAATTTTAGATGAAATTGAAGATTTATCAGACATGATTGTACAATCAAAAGTGTATTTTAATTATAGAGAAGCTCAAAAAACACTTAAACAAGATGATGAAGCACATTTACTGTATCAAGCTTTTTTAAAATCAAAAGAACGTTATGATGAAGTGATGCGCTTTGGTAGATATCACCCAGATTATCAAAATGTAATGTTAGATACACGTCGACGTAAGCGAGCTTATGAAATGTTGCCTAATGTAATGGATTACAAATCTAAGGAAGTACAATTACAAAATTTAATAGATGAAGTGTTGACTAAAATCGCATTATCTGTGTCAGAAAATGTAAAGATTGAAGTGGGTAATCCATTTTTTAAAACGGATTCTAAAGGCTGCGCCTCAGGAGGTACATGTAATTGTCGTTTATAATTAAAAATAAAATCTAGTAAATCAGAGGTTGAGTTGCAAAATGAGATGTCAGCATATTTTTACTTTAATTATTGAAGATTAATATATTAAAAGAATCTGAGACAACTATGATGTATGTCCCAGATTCTTTTATGTATATATTTTAATTTTATATAGAATGAGTGTATTTAATTTGAGGTATGTTGTTTTAGTTGTGATTTAAATTGTTTACCTAAATCAGGACGGTCAGTAACAATGGTGTGGACACCTTTTTGATACAAATCATACATTAAGTCAACACTATTGATGCCATAATAACCTGGCACAATATTTAATAAGTTAAGCCATTGAATAAAATGAGTTGATGATAATGGGATACCTTTGAATTTTATAGGCATTTGAAATGTGTCAGCTTGAGGATGATAATGATAACCTAGTCCTAAAATAAACTTAATCACACCTTCAGTCACTTCATGTTGACTTGCACCAGTAGCTATTTCTCCATTGCTTATTGCTCTAAAACGTTCATTTTGTTTTTTATGGAAACTTGTTACAAGTACACGTTTCTCAGCATGATGATGCTTTATAATATCATACATTTTTTTAGGCGCAATAGCTCCTTCATAACTACTTGGAGTATCTTTTAAATCTACATTGATATATTTGCTAGGATACATTTCTAAAAGTTCATCGAAAGTTAAAATTTTAGCTTGTTGATGACCTCTATAAATATGGCGACCATTGATATCAGTAAAATGAAATCCTGCATCTAATTTTTTTAATTCTTTTAATGTGTAATCACATACTTTTCCTGAACCATTAGTAGTACGGTCGACTGTAGCATCGTGAAAAACAATCAATTCTTCATCTTTAGTTAGTCTCACATCTGTTTCAAAGCCATCTAAACCATAATCAACAGCATTATCGAAAGCTAATTGTGTTTGTTCTGGTCGAACTGACATTCCACCTCTATGTGCAAAAATATAAGGTGCTGGTCCATTAAAAAAGTAAGGTATGTCTTTAAGCATTTTAGGCTTTTGATTTCTTTTTAAAAGTAATAAACTGCTTAGTATACCCATACTAGTGATACCCAAATTAAAAAAATTCTTCTTAATGTGTTTCAAGGTATAACCTCCTAAAGTTCATTTAAAATTAATAATTAAAGAAATATTTTTCGAAAGTTAAGTGTTGAGATATTGAATGTATTTTATAAAATTATTAGTCATGGTATAGTAATTATGCATAATAAATGGAGTGAGTGAAATAATATGGAATTGATTCCAAGAGTTAGCTTAATTATTTACTTAAAGCATATTAAACATGAAAGACAGATACGTAAATATGGACATATCGTTTATACTAATAAACCTCGAAAGTATGTAGTAATGTATGTTAATGAACATGAAGTAGACGATATTCTCCAGAAATTAATGAAATTAAAATATGTTTTACATATTGATGGATCCCCTTATAAAAACTTGAAAAAAACATATGATAAAGAAAAGCATGAAAAGCTTTAAGATGTATTTAAACATTGTTATTGCATCGGTGGGATCCAATTTTGTAAACGAAGTACGCTAATTAAATATTTAAAATATAAATCATTCGTATGAAATGCATTTGGCGGTTGAACATCAATGCCGACAATAGGAATATCATACGATTGAGCTTGTTCATTAATCATCTCAAATTTTTTATTACTATTTGGGTAAGGATATTTTAAAGCGTTTAACATCATATATATGGCTTGAAATTGTTTACCGGTCGTAGGATTCATAATAATTGCGACTGATGATAATTGTTTGTCTGACTGTGGTGTATGGAAATAGACAACCTTGTCTATTCTTGCATGATTATATTCAATAAGAGTAAGAAATTCGAATAAATCTGTAAGTCCTTCTCCTAAAATAATAAATGATTGTTTCATAAATATTTAATTCTCCTTTTTCAAAATAAATTATAGTAAATAAATGAATGAAATGGAAGTGTAAGTCAAAATGAGAGTCATTGCTGGAAAACATAAAAGTAAACCACTAGAGAGTTTAGAAGGACGTAATACACGTCCAACAATGGATAAAGTTAAAGAAGGTATTTTTAACAGTTTACATGAAGTATACGGCTTAGGTTTAGACTTATTTGCTGGTAGTGGTGCTTTAGGAATTGAAGCACTTTCTAGAGGTATGGATAAAGTTATATTTGTAGACCAAAACTTTAAAGCAGTTAAAGTGATCCAAGCTAACTTGAAACAATTAAATTTAGAGGAACAATCTGAAGTATATAAAAATAATGCAGATAGAGCGTTAAAGGCTATCAATAAAAGAGACATTCAATTTGATTTCATTTTTTTAGACCCTCCTTATAATAAAGGGCTAATAGATAAGGCTCTAGATCAAATTTCTAAGTTTAATTTATTAAAAGAACATGGTATTATCATTTGTGAGTTTAGTAATCAAGAAAAAATCAATACATATGATTTTGAAGTAATTAAGCAATATCATTACGGTTTAACAGATACTTTGTTATTAAAAAAAGGAGAACACAATGACTAAGACAAAAGCAGTCATTCCAGGTAGTTTTGACCCTATTACTTATGGGCATTTAGATATTATAGAAAGAAGTTCTGATCGATTTGATGAACTTCATGTATGTATATTAAAAAATAGTAGTAAAGCAGGTACATTTTCTATTGAAGAACGTATGGAATTAATACGTGAATCTGTAAAACATTTGCCAAATGTGAAAGTACATAATTTTAATGGATTACTTGTTGATTTTTGTGATAAAATAGGCGCTAAAACAATTATTCGTGGCTTAAGAGCAGTGAGTGATTTTGAATATGAATTACGTTTAACTTCAATGAATAAAAAATTAAATAGTAATGTAGAAACAATGTATATGATGACAAGTACAAACTATTCATTTATCAGTTCAAGTGTTGTGAAAGAAGTGGCTCAATATAAGGCAGATATTTCAGATTTCGTACCTAGGCATGTTGAAAGGGCATTAAAAGAAAAATTTGAAGATTAAAAAATTAGCGTATAGAACAGAAATGAAATGTTCCATACGCTTTAATTCAATTATTTAATCTAATTACAGGGGTATTAAAATCATTTTTCTGTTGACCTGATAATAAGTTATAAATATCGGTAGATTTAATTTCATTTTTAAAAAAATGAGCAGATGTTTTATTAATATTAGTGATGAATTGACGCTCTGGAAATTTGGTTTTTAATTGTTTGAGATAACTTTGTCCGCGACAATTCATTCCTAAAATTCTTACAGCTGAAATGGATTGAATAGAATCTTCTTTTTTTACATTTAAAAGAATTTGCATAAGTATGCGTTGTAAATGAGTATAGGTAAAGCGTTTTGTCTTCAGTAAAGACATAAAGGATTCAAAAGAAGTGGCTTGATTGATATATTTTTTTAATCGATGTTCTAGTCCTTCAGATATAGTGTATATATGAGCCATTTCATGAATTGAATGACTTAAGATATGATATTTAATCAAGCTAAATGTATCCTCTTTAGTTAAATGAGGTGTTGTATACAGTGATTGAATTGAAGAGGGAACAACTGTAGTCCACTGAGTTTCTTGAGTGATTAACGACTGCCTAATTGCAGAACCACTTGCAAAGGATGATGTTTCAATTGTCGCATCATGATGATGAGCATGCACACGTTGGATAGCAAGTCCTTTCATGTGAGGTGCAAATTGTTGTATAGCTTTTAAGTAAGTGATTGCTAAAATATTATTAGGCATTTTCAGCAAAGTATTATCGCTAATTAAATCATTTATAATTTTTGCATAATTACTACCTTCTTTTACTTTTTGATTAAAAGTTGAACTATGTTCTAAATTGATTATTTCATTTGCAACGTTTTTAAGGCGAGTTATATCAGGTGTTTCACTTCCAAAAGCAATAGTATTAACATCTAGATAACGAGCAACTTGAACAGCTATTTGTGCAAAATAATCACTTGAAGAAAGACTAGCGATAAGGGGTAACTCAACAACTAAATCGACATTGGAAAGTGCCATTTGTGTACGTAGGAATTTGTTATAAATAGCAGGTTCACCTCTCATAACGAAATTACCACTCATGATTGCAATAGAGATCTCTGCATCGGACTGTACTTTAGCTTGTTGCGCATGATAAGCATGACCGTTATGAAATGGATTATACTCTGTAATCAATCCAACACTTTTCATTTGCAATTCGTCCTTTCAGTATTCATTATTAGTATTGTAACAGATAATAAGATGTTAAGAAAAAATCTTGACAACTTATAATAGTAAAGTTAAAATAAATTTTGTGTTTGTTAGAGGTGAAGCCATATGAAATGGTCAATAACGCAATTGAGAAAATATCAAGGTAAACCTTTTGAATTCAATGAAAAGGCGAACTTTGACGATTTAATAGAACCTTTAGGTCTGATTGATTTATCAGAGATGAATATCGAAGGTGAATTAACCATAAAATCAAATGAAGTGATAGCAGATATGCATGTTACTGGTACGTATACTATGCCTTGTGCTCGTACATTAGTGCCTGTAGATGTGCCACTTGATGTCAGAACTTCCGAAATATTTGATTTAGAAGGTTATAATAGTTATACCGATGAAGAAGTAGATGAAGATGAACATTATCATCTTGCTACAGATGGTATGATTAATATCCGAGATATTGCTAAAGAATTGGTTATTATTGAGAAGCCAATGCGTGCATTTTCTGAGAATAGTGATCAAATGCTTACAGAAGGTAACGGTTGGGAAGTTATTGATGAAGAACAAGCGCTTGAGCTTGAGCACTCTAAAGATAACGACGATTCCCAAACACGCCAAGTTGATCCTAGGCTTCAAAAATTACAACAGTTATATGATAAAGAGTAATAGCAGGTTAATTTAATTTATAGTATAATAATTAAATGACCGAATACTTGAGATTATGTGTTTTAATATTAAGGAGGATATATCATGGCAGTACCAAAAAGAAGAACGTCTAAAACTAGAAAAAATAAACGTCGTACTCATTTCAAAATTTCAGTACCTGGTATGACTGAATGCCCAAACTGTGGCGAGTACAAATTATCTCACCGCGTATGTAAAAACTGTGGTTCTTACAATGGTGAAGAAGTCGTTTCTAAATAATTTATATCTATTTAAAAAAGGTGGAATACGAATTCATTATGAATTCTATCCCACTCTTTTTTTATATTATCTCAATTTATACCATTGCTATCAAAAATAATTTGGAGAGACTATTATGGAACAAATTACTTCAACACAAAATAATAAAATTAAATTAGCAAATAAACTTAAAAAGAAAAAAGAACGCGATAAAACAGGATTAGCTCTCATCGAAGGCATACATTTAATTGATGAAGCATTTAAAAGTAATATGATGATTAAACAATTATTTGTAATTGAGCCAGAAAGAACAGATTCTAGACTTTTAGAGTATGCAAAAGAAGCTTACGAAATTAATATGAAAGTGGCTGAATCATTATCAGGGACTATTACACCACAAGGTTTTTTTGCAGTCATTGAAAAACCTAAACATGATATCTCAAAAGCGAAACAAGTGTTATTACTTGATCGTATACAAGATCCTGGTAACTTAGGCACGTTAATTCGTACAGCAGATGCTGCGGGTATAGATATGATTGTAATGGAAAAAGGTACAGCAGACGCATACCAAGATAAAGTAATGAGAGCCAGTCAAGGAAGTGTATTTCATATTCCTATTGTCACGACAGAATTAAATAAATTTATTGAACAATTTGATGGCCCAGTATATGGTACAGCCTTAGAAAATGCTGTGTCCTATAAAAACATCGAATCGCAAGACACATTTGCCTTATTACTTGGTAATGAAGGAGAAGGTGTTAATAAAGAATTATTAGCACATACCTCGCAGAATCTTATTATACCTATATACGGCAAAGCGGAAAGTTTAAACGTGGCGATTGCTGGAAGTATTTTGCTTTATCATTTGAAAGGTTGACCTTTTGATTTAAAATCGACTATACTTAATTGTATACAAAATTAAAATAATATGTTTATTAAAGATAAATATAAACCGATAAAAAGACGTAAACTAAATGATTAATTGCACAGGGAAAGTAAGCGTGACTGAAACTTACTTCAATTTACATTAGTTTTTTTCACCTTTTTGGTTACTTAAAGAAATTTAAGTCGGAGTGCATCTTCGTTAACAATGCTAACAAGTGTATGCTTAGGCATAAATTTGGGTGGTACCACGGAAGGCTTTCGTCCCAGTTATTTAGGGATGAAAGTCTTTTTTTAATTTAATAAAGTAAATTTTATGATAAATAGAAAGTATGAGGTGTAAGTCATGACTCAAAATGATTCAATGACAGAATTAAGACAACAAGCTTTAGTAGACATTAACGAAGCGCAAGATGAACGTGCTTTACAAGATGTCAAAGTAAAGTATCTAGGAAAAAAAGGCTCTGTAAGTGGTTTAATGAAAAATATGAAAGATTTACCAAATGAAGAAAAGCCAGCTTATGGACAAAAAGTAAATGAGTTAAGACAAGCAATTCAAAATGAACTTGAAGAAAAACAAGAATTATTAAAAAATGAAAAGTTAAACCAACAACTTGCTGAGGAAACAATTGATGTTACATTACCTAGTCGCCAAATTAATATTGGCTCAAAACATCCATTAACTAGAACGGTTGAAGAAATTGAAGATTTATTCCTAGGATTAGGATATGAAATTGTTGATGGATACGAAGTAGAACAAGATTATTATAATTTTGAAGCTTTAAACCTTCCTAAATCACATCCAGCCCGAGATATGCAAGATAGTTTTTATATTACAGATGAGATTTTAATGCGTACGCACACGTCTCCAGTGCAAGCACGTACAATGGAAAAACGTCACGGTCAAGGACCAGTAAAAATTATTTGTCCTGGGAAAGTGTATCGACGAGATTCAGATGATGCTACACATAGTCATCAATTTACACAAATTGAAGGTTTAGTAGTAGATAAACATATCAAAATGAGTGATTTGAAAGGAACGTTAGAGTTAGTAGCTAAAAAATTATTTGGTGCTGATCGTGAAATTCGATTACGACCAAGTTATTTCCCATTCACAGAGCCATCAGTGGAAGTAGACGTCTCTTGTTTCAAATGTAAAGGTAAAGGATGTAATGTATGTAAACATACTGGATGGATTGAAATCTTAGGTGCAGGTATGGTACATCCTAATGTTCTAGAAATGGCCGGTTTTGATTCAAATGAATATTCTGGCTTTGCATTCGGTATGGGGCCAGATCGTATAGCAATGTTAAAATACGGAATCGAAGACATTCGTCATTTCTATACAAATGATGTGAGATTCCTTAATCAATTTAAAGCTGTAGAAGATAGAGGTGAAGCATAATGTTGATTTCAAATGAATGGTTAAAAGATTACGTAGATGCTGGTGTACCTGCTAAAGACTTAGCTGAGCGTATTACACGTACGGGTATTGAAGTAGCAGATATTATAGATTACTCAAAAGATATTAAAAATGTAGTAGTAGGATATGTAACATCTAAAGAAAAACATCCAGATGCAGATAAATTGAATATCTGTCAAGTTGATATAGGTGAAGAAGAACTTGTTCAAATTGTTTGTGGGGCACCTAATGTTGATGAAAATCAATATGTGATTGTGGCTAAAGTAGGTGGACGTTTACCTGGAGGTATTAAAATAAAACGTGCCAAATTACGCGGAGAACGTTCGGAAGGTATGATTTGTTCCTTACAAGAAATTGGTGTCTCAAGTAATGTTGTACCAAAAGACTATGAAAATGGAATTTTCGTATTTCCTAGTGAAGTGACACCGGGAACTGATGCATTAGACGCATTATATCTTAATGATCAAATTATGGAATTTGATTTAACACCTAACCGTGCAGACGCTTTAAGTATGGTGGGAACTGCATATGAAGTTGCAGCATTATATCAAACTGAAATGACTAAACCAAACACAACGCTTAACGAAACTGAAACTTCAGCAACAGATGAGTTATCAGTGACAGTTGATAATCCTGAAAAAGTTCCTTATTACAGTGCAAGAGTTGTTAAAAATGTGAGAATTGCACCATCACCTATCTGGATGCAAGCACGTTTAATTAAAGCTGGTATCCGTCCAATTAATAATGTAGTTGATATTTCTAACTATGTATTACTTGAATATGGTCAACCACTTCATATGTTTGATCAAGACCATATGGGTTCTAAAGATATCGTTGTACGTCAAGCGAATGAAAATGAAACAATGACAACATTAGACGATACTGAAAGAACGCTTATTGATACAGATATCGTTATCACAAATGGTAAAGAACCTATTGCATTAGCTGGTGTTATGGGTGGAGATTTTTCAGAAGTGACTGATCAAACAATGAATGTCGTAGTAGAAGGTGCGATTTTTGACCCTGTATCTATCCGTCACACATCACGTCGTTTGAATTTACGTAGTGAGTCTTCAAGTCGTTTTGAAAAAGGTATTGCAACAGAATTTGTTAATGAAGCAGTCGATAGAGCTTGTTATTTACTTGAACATTATGCTTCTGGTGAAGTATTAAAAGATAGAGTGGCACAAGGGGATTTAGGTTCACTTGTTACGCCAATTGATATTACTGCGGAAAAAGTAAATCAAACAATTGGTTTTAATTTATCAAATGATGAGATTAAAGCTATTTTCGAACAATTAGGATTTAAAACGATTCAAAATGCCGATACTTTAACAGTATATGTACCTTCACGTCGTAAAGATATTTCAATTAAGGAAGATTTAATTGAAGAAATAGCAAGAATATACGGTTATGATAATATTCCTTCAACTTTACCAGTGTTTGATGATGTAACTAGTGGAAAATTGACAGATCGTCAATATAAAACGCGTACGGTAAAAGAAACACTCGAAGGTGCAGGATTAAATCAAGCCATCACATATTCACTTGTGTCTAAAGACCATGCCAAAGATTTTGCATTACAAGAACGTCCTACAATTAGTCTACTTATGCCAATGAGTGAAGCGCATTCTACATTACGTCAAAGCTTATTACCACATTTAATCGAAGCAACAACTTATAACGTAGCACGTAAAAATAAAAATGTAAGATTATATGAAATTGGACGTGTGTTCTTTGGTAACGGCAAAGATGAATTACCGGATGAAATCGAATATTTAAGTGGTATTCTAACTGGAGAATATGTAGTTAATACTTGGCAAGGTAAAAAAGAAGAGATTGATTTCTTTATTGCTAAAGGTGTAGTCGATCGAATTGCTGAAAAATTAAATTTAGGTTTCACTTATAAAGCTGGCGAAATAAAAGGCCTTCATCCAGGTAGAACTGCGATTGTTTCATTAGAAGGTAAAGAGATAGGATTTGTAGGAGAATTACATCCTCAATTAGCAGCTGAAAATGATCTTAAACGCACATATGTATTTGAATTAGACTATGATGCAATGATGCAAGTAGCTGTAGGTTACATTAATTATGAACCAATTCCAAAATTCCCTGGTGTGTCAAGAGATATCGCTATGGAAGTAAAACGTGACATGCCTTCATCAGAATTATTAGACATTATTCATGAGAATGGTGAAGACATTCTAAAAAATACACTTGTATTTGATGTGTATGAAGGTGAACACTTGGAAGAAGGTAAAAAATCAGTAGCCATTCGTTTAAATTATTTAGATACTGAAAATACACTTACAGATGAACGTGTTTCTAAAGTGCATGATAAAATTTTAGAAGCATTAAAAGCTAAAGGCGCTACAATTCGATAATAAATTAAAGAAGAGATTGGGATATACATCCTAAAAAAATAGCCAGTAAATGAGTTTATTATAAAGTCATTTACTGGTTTCATTATTTACAATACTTTGTATAGTTGGTTCGCTTTATTAGGGAATAAATTTAGTCTGTAGTCTTTAGCGTATCCTATTTTATCAAGAGTCGCGCTAAAATGCTTTTTTTATGTAATTTTACATTGAAATACTTTTAAAAAATAAGGTCCTTTCGTATAATTTAATAAACTTCATTAAATTAACGAGGTACCTTATGTATAAAGATTCTAACATGACTCAACTTACTTGACCGATAGAAACTTCAGCACTTGTTCCCGCAAACGATGTGTCACGATATGTAAATAAAAGTGTTGAAACAATTCTCGATACTGAATTTGATGAATTTAGACATCATCGTATAGCATTCTAAAATGTTCTTTATTGATACTTTTTATTAACCAACGTCCATGCTTTATCACGATTTTTAAAATGTTTTTTTGAAATAGAATCTAACTTACTAATATTATATTTTTCAATAATTTGAGCAGCGATTAAATCTACTTTATGACTCGCGCCTTTTGGAATATCAAAATGCATCATTTTTGATATTGAATCCATGTGCTTAATAAAAGCATAGCGAGAAATGATACTTGCTGCTGCAATAGCAAGGGATTTAGATTCTCCCTTTGTTTCAAATTTTGTTTGATTTGGAAAAGGTAAGTCGCTTAGAGCATAACGCTTGTAGACGTTACGTTCTGCAAATTGGTCAATGACAATGTAGTCTAATGCTTTAGTATCTATCTTGTTAGTTACATTTTTTATCGCTTCATTATGAAGGACTGCTTTCATTTTTACTTGAGACCAACCTAGTGCTTGTCTTTCATTATATTTAGTATTGTTTAATGTAAGTAATGAATGAGGAATAAAGGTAATCAGTTGTTCTGCAAGTTCTATAATTTTAGTGTCTGTTAATTTTTTCGAATCATCTACGCCTAGCGTTCTTAAAATATCTATATGCTCTTTAGATACAAAAGCAGCACAAACCGTTAATGGACCAAAATAATCGCCACTTCCCGCTTCATCACTACCAATACAGTTATAATCATTATATGTTATATTATGTAAATCATCTGCCTTTGAAGATTTTGAATTAGTTACAGAATCAGTAGTACAAAATTGACGCGCTATATGTTCAGCATGTTTTCCTTGAAACATAACTTTACCAGAATTGTAAATACTAATGACAGTGTCATGATATTTGGTTCTTGCTTTCATTCCATTAGGTAAATTGGATGTACTAAAGTTAATTTGGTTCAAAAGTTGCTCAATATCTTGATTAGTTAATTTATGTACTACATTTCCCATAAAATGTTTAAACCTCTCTTTTAAAATTCTAATAGATATACTTTAACATAATGAAGATAAAAACGTAGGTTTAGTGGTATAAATAAATAGTATTTTAAATCTATAATTACAAATAAGAGACGCTCATGTATAATAATAATAATCTACTTATTCACTCAACAAAACATTAGTCAAAGAAATTTAAAATATTATCAAAAGTCAGGAGTTAATACAATGGGAGAATTTAAAAATCGTATTAATGTATCGATCAATGATCAAAATTTTACGATTATCGGTGACGATGATCCTGAACACATACGTTATGTAGCACATTTAGTAGATGAACAGCTAAGATTATTAGGACGTAAATCAGCAGGATTAGATACAACAAGAAAAGCAATTTTAACTGCAGTGAATATCATGGACGAAAAAGTGAAATTGGAAGAAGAAAACGAAATATTAAAACAAATGATTTATGAATTAAAACAACAGGATAGCTAAATGACTATAGATTTAGTAATGATACTTATTATTTTGATGTATATGATAATTGGTTTTAGAAGAGGCCTTTGGCTGAATAGTCTTCATTTGTCGTCTACGCTTGTCTCACTATTCATTGCGCATCGTTTTTACCAATATATATCAAAACAAATGATTGTTTTTGTTCCATTTCCTAAAACAGTTGCTTTTGATACGCACTTCGCATTTCAATATCATGATGTACAACAACGTTTTGATACTATTGTGGCATTTTTATGTATTGCTTTTATAAGTAAGTTGCTTTTATATCTTATTATTGTAACTTTTGATAATATAGTGTCATATCATAATATTCATGTTACAAGTCGAATATTGGGAAGCTTATTAGGTAGTATTGCCAGTGTGATTGTACTGCAACTTGTTTTATATTTAGTATCTTTATATCCTAATGAATGGATTCAAGAAAGTTTAAAACACGGTTATTTAAGCCATATTATTCTATTTAAGATGCCGTTTTTATCATCTTATATACTAAATTTATAAATAAAAAAAGATAAAAGGTCAGGACTAGGTGATGGATATAAACCTCCTGGTCTCTTTTTATGGAGTGAATGTAATGACAAAGAAAGATGTAATTCAACTACTAGAAAAAATTGCTATATATATGGAATTGAATGGAGAAAATACGTTTAAAGTATCTGCTTATCGTAAAGCAGCACAAAGTCTTGAAATAGATGAACGTTCTTTAGATGAAATAAAAGATGTTACTGAATTAAAAGGAATTGGAAAAGGGGTAGGAGAGGTCATTAGCGAATATCGAGAAACAGGTACCTCATCAACTTTAAAAGAATTGCAACGTTTAGTTCCTGAAGGATTAATTCCTTTAATGAAAATTCAAGGTTTAGGTAGTAAAAAAATTGCAAAGTTGTATAAAGAGTTAAATATTACAGATAAAGAACATCTTCAAGAAGCTTGTGAAGCGGGAAAAGTTAGTGAACTAAGTGGATTTGCTAAAAAAACGGAACAAAACATACTTGAAGCAGTAAAAGCACTAGGAGCTAAAAAAGATCATTATCCTATTGATTTGATGCGACATTTAAATAAAGATATTATGACTTATCTAGAACAATTAGAAGAAGTTGAGCATTATTCTGAAGCAGGTAGTTTCCGTCGTTATAAAGAAGTAAGTAAAGATTTAGACTATATTATTAGTACACGACACCTTCTTCATGTACAACAACACCTTTTAAATATTCCAAATAAAGTGAAAGAAGTCGCAGTTGGAGAAACGAAAGTGTCACTTGAATTGGAATATGATGATGAAACGATTGGTGTAGATTTTAGACTTGTTGAACCAGAAGCCTTTTATCATACCTTACAGCACTTTACAGGTTCCAAAGATCATAACATTCGCATTAGACAACTTGCTAAAGCACAAAATGAAAAAGTGAGTGAGTATGGTATCGAACAACAAGATGGAACGTTACTCCAATTCCAAAGTGAAGATGAAATTTACCAACACTTCGGTAGACATTGGATTGCTCCAGCAATGCGTGAAGATGGCAGTGAGTTTGATCGTGATTTAAATTCAATCATTACATTAGATGATATTAAAGGTGATCTTCATATGCATACAACGTATAGTGACGGCGCTTTTTCTATACGAGAGATGATTGAAGCAAACATTAAAAAAGGCTATGAATACATGGTCATTACGGATCATTCAAAGAGTTTAAAAGTTGCGCATGGATTACAAGTTGAACGATTATTACGTCAAAATGAAGAAATAAAAAATTTGAATGAAGAATACACAGAAATAGATATTTACTCAGGTACAGAGATGGATATTTTACCTGATGGATCATTAGATTATGAGGATGATATACTATCGCAACTTGACTATGTTATTGCAACTATTCATCAAAGTTTCAATCAATCTGAAGAAGAGATTATGCAACGCCTAGAACATGCATGTCGTAATCCTTATGTTAGACATATTGCACATCCAACTGGTCGTATTATTGAGCGACGTGAAGGGTATCAACCTAATATAGAACAGTTGATGCAACTTGCAGAAGAAACACAAACGGTAATGGAAATTAATGCTAATCCAAAACGATTAGATTTAAATGCTGCCACTGTAAAAAAATATCCAAATATTAAATTAACAATTAATACAGATGCTCATCATGTGGATCATCTTGATTTTATGAAATATGGCGTAGCTACTGCGCAAAAAGGATTTGTAAATAAAGATAGAGTGATTAATACAATGACGCGTGACGCTTTTAAAAACTTTATTAATAATAATATTAAATTACAGAAATAGAGGGATTGTATGAGACAAAAAACATTAGACGTCTTAGAGTTTGATAAAATCAAATCATTTGTAGCTTCTGAAACGATAAGTGATTTAGGACGTGAAAAAGTGTCTAAAATGTCTCCAGCAACTGATTTTGAAACTGTAGAATTTCAAATGAATGAGACAGATGAAATATCACAAATTTATAATAAACATCGTTTACCTAGTTTAAGTGGTTTATCAAAAGTATCACCATTAATTCACCGTGCTAAAATTGGTGGAGTGCTTAATGTTACCGAATTAAATGTAATTAAGCGGTTGATACAAGTACAAAATCAATTTAAAACATTTTATAATCAACTGCTTGAAGAAGATGAAGGCGTCGTAAAGTATCCAATTTTAAATGAAAGAATGAATCAACTACCTGTACTTACTGATTTATATCAAGAAATAAATGAAAAATGTGATGCTTACGATTTATATGATAATGCAAGTTATGAATTGCAAGGTATTCGAAGCAAAATATCAAGTACGACTCAACGCATTAGACAAAATTTAGATCGTATTGTTAAAAGTCAAGCTAATCAAAAGAAACTTTCAGATGCCATTATTACAGTGCGAAATGATCGCAATGTGATACCGGTAAAAGCAGAATATCGACAAGATTTTAAAGGGATTGTGCATGATCAATCAGCTTCTGGACAAACCCTTTATATTGAACCATCTTCTATTGTTGAAATGAATAATCAAATTAGTCGATTAAGAAATGATGAAGCAGTAGAACGTGAACGTATATTAACAGAATTAACAGGTTTCGTAGCTGCTGATGATGATAATTGTTTAGTGGCAGAGTCGGTTATGGGTCAAATTGATTTCTTAACGGCTAAAGCGCGCTATGCACGATCAATTAAAGGGACAAAACCTACTTTTTATAAGGAAAGAACGGTTTATTTACCTAATGCTTATCATCCTTTATTGAATAAAGATACAGTCGTAGCAAATACAATTGAATTTATTGATGATATTGAAACGGTTATTATTACGGGACCTAACACAGGTGGTAAAACTGTCACTTTAAAAACGTTAGGACTTATCATTGTGATGGCTCAATCCGGGTTACTCATTCCTACATTAGATGGTAGTCAATTGAGTGTATTTGAAAACGTATATTGTGATATAGGTGATGAACAATCGATTGAACAATCGCTATCTACGTTTTCATCACATATGAAAAATATTGTAGAAATTTTGAAAGAAACGGATAAAAATAGTCTTGTTTTATTTGATGAATTAGGTGCTGGAACCGATCCGAGTGAAGGTGCAGCTTTAGCTATGAGTATTCTCGATCATGTGAGGGAGATTGGTTCACTAGTTATGGCAACGACACATTATCCAGAGCTTAAAGCTTATAGTTATAATCGTGAAGGCGTTATGAATGCAAGTGTTGAGTTTGATGTGAATACATTAAGTCCGACTTACAAATTATTAATGGGTGTTCCTGGACGTTCCAATGCCTTTGATATTTCTAAAAAATTAGGTTTAGGATTAAACATCATTAATAAGGCTAAAACAATGATTGGTACAGACGAACAAGAAATTAATTCAATGATAGAATCATTAGAGAAAAACTCTAAACGTGTGGATGAACAACGTATTGAGCTTGAAAAATTATTGAGAGAAGCACGAACGACGCATGATGATTTGGAACGTCAGTATCAACAATATAAAAATTATGAACAAAAATTAATGGATGAAGCTAAAGATAAAGCAAATCAGCGCATTAAATCAGCTACAAAAAAAGCAGATGACATTCTAAAAGATTTAAGAGAAATGCGAGATAAAAAAGGGGCCGACGTTAAAGAACATGAATTAATAGATAAGAAAAAACATTTAGAAGATCAATATGAAGCTAAATCCTTAAAACAAAATGTAAAAAAACAAAAATGGGATGATATTCATGCTGGCGATGAAGTTAAAGTATTATCTTATGGCCAAAAAGGCGAAGTATTAGAATTAAGCGGAGAAAATGAAGCTGTAGTTCAAATGGGTATTATCAAAATGAAGTTACCTATTGAAGATTTAGAAAAAACGAAAAAGAAAAAAGAAAAACCAACGAAAATGGTGACACGCCAAAATCGTCAAACTATTAAAACAGAATTAGACTTAAGAGGCTATCGTTATGAAGAAGCGGTTGGAGCTTTAGATCAATATATTGACCAAGCTGTATTAAGTAACTATGAACAGGTTTATATTATTCATGGTAAAGGTACAGGTGCACTTCAAAAAGCAGTTCAAAATCATTTAAAAAAACATAAAAGTGTTCAATCTTTTCGTGGTGGACTGCCAAGTGAAGGCGGATTTGGTGTTACAGTAGCAGAACTTAAATAATATAAAACTAGAATGTTGATTTTTTTAAAATTTGACGTACAATAAAGCAAGCGTTTAATCTTAACACAAGTTTATGACAAGATTAATAAATAGTGATAAAGATGAGCAAGAGCAATGCAGATATATGGAAAGTCTGTTATAATTTGCTCATCATTTAATATTTAAGGAGGATTGGCAATTATGGCAATCGTAAAAGTTACAGATTCAAATTTTGATGAAAACATTCAATCAGGTGTTAAATTAGTAGATTTTTGGGCAACTTGGTGTGGACCTTGTAAAATGATCGCCCCTGTGTTAGAAGAATTAGCTGGAGACTATGATGGTAAAGCAGACATCTTAAAATTAGATGTAGATGAAAATCCATCTACTGCTGCTAAATATGAAGTAATGAGCATCCCAACTTTAATCGTATTTAAAGATGGAGAAGCAGTAGATAAAGTAGTAGGTTTCCAACCTAAAGAAAACTTAGCAGAAGTTTTAGATAAACATCTATAATATTTAGTACAATTATAAAAGAATGGGGCATTACATGTTATGTAATCGCTCCGTCTTTTTTATGTGAACGTCAAGTTAATAGAAAGGAGGAGACGGATGACCGACTACGAAGAAAAAATTAGAGATAAATTAAGTGTCGTCCCATTTGAACCAGGCTGTTATTTAATGAAAGATCGAAATGACCAAATTATTTATGTAGGTAAAGCAAAACGATTACGAAATCGACTACGTTCTTATTTTACTGGTGCACATGATGCAAAAACTACACGTCTTGTTAGTGAAATTCGTAACTTCGAATTTATTGTAACTTCAAGTGAGACAGAATCATTATTACTTGAGTTGAATTTGATCAAACAATATCAACCTCGCTACAATATTTTATTAAAAGATGATAAAAGTTATCCTTTTATAAAGATTACTAAAGAAAAACATCCTCGTTTACTTGTGACACGTACAGTAAAAAAAGGTACAGGAAAATATTTTGGACCTTATCCTAATGCATATTCAGCACAGGAAACTAAAAAATTATTAGATCGTATTTATCCTTTTAGAAAATGTGATAAAATGCCTGATAAATTGTGTCTATATTATCATATCGGTCAGTGCATGGGACCATGTGTGTATGATGTAGATCAACAAAAATATGCACAAATGACACGTGAAATTACTGACTTTTTAAATGGAGAAGATAAAACAATTCTTCATAATCTTGAAACACGCATGCTAGATGCTAGTGAGAAGTTAGATTTTGAACGTGCTAAAGAATATAGAGATTTAATTCAACATATTCATAATTTAACTAAAAAACAAAAAATTATGTCTTCAGATAATACAATTAGAGATGTTTTTGGATATAGTGTTTCTAAAGGTTGGATGTGTATTCAAGTATTCTTTATTAGACAAGGAAATATGATTCAACGTGATGCAACAATGATTCCTCTACAACAAACAGAAGAAGAAGAATTTTATACATTCATTGGACAATTCTACAGCTTAAATCAACATATTTTACCTAAAGAAGTACATGTACCGAAAAATTTAGATAAAGATATCATTCACTCTGTGGTTGATACAAAAATTGTTCTACCTGCGCGTGGAACAAAGAAAGAAATGGTTGATTTAGCTAATCATAATGCTGAAGTTGCACTAGAAAATAAATTTCAATTAATCGCTAAAGACGAATCTAGAACGATAAAAGCTATCGAAGAACTTGGTGAAAGAATGGGCATTCAAACACCGATAAGAATTGAAGCATTTGATAACTCAAATATCCAAGGTGTTGATCCTGTTTCGGCAATGGTAACATTTGTGGATGGTAAACCGGATAAAAAAGGATATCGTAAATACAAAATTAAGACTGTGAAAGGTCCTGATGATTATAAGTCGATGAGAGAAGTTGTACGTCGTCGTTATACGCGTGTACTTAATGAAGGTCTTCCATTACCAGATCTTATTATCGTTGATGGTGGTAAAGGACATATGTCTGGCGTCATAGATGTACTAGAAAATGAACTGGGTTTAGATATTCCTGTTGCTGGATTAAGAAAAAATGATAAACACCAAACATCTGAATTATTATACGGTACAAATGCTGAGGTTGTACCTCTAAAGAAAAATAGTCAAGCCTTTTATTTGCTTCATAGAATCCAAGATGAAGTACATCGTTTTGCGATAACATTCCATCGTCAAACTAGACAAAAAACTGGATTACAATCTGTTCTTGATACAGTAGAGGGTATAGGAAGTAAACGAAAAACAAAATTATTAAGAACATTTGGTTCTATTAAAAAAATGAAAGAAGCTAGTATAGAAGATTTAAAAGCTGCAGGATTACCTAAAAAGGTAGCTGAAAATCTACAATATGCTTTAAAAGAAGATTAATTTCAAAAAAAGGGGTATGACTTTGAATTTCATACCCCATACATTTAGAAAGAATGTTACAATATAGTTAACAAAAGGCTTATTTTTTTAAGAAAGTATGGAAGCGTTTTCTAAATAAGAAATATTATCATTTTATAGTAGTTACACAATTATCATGTAATACTTGTATATCTCATTTATTCGTCTTGTTTTTAATTATATTTACTTTTTTAAGACATACTTGTAGTTATGAAAAATAATAATACTCAAACTAATAAAAAGTAGATGTTTGATTTGTTTAATTTTCAGAAAATTTACAATCATTATAACTATTATATTTTTATGCATACGAGTACTAAATAAAATAGTAAATGCGTTTATAGTACTATCTTAAAAAGAAGCTATTTAAATTTATTATGTTTTATAACAGGGGGGACTCCTTTTGGCTAAGTCTAAAAATGAATTTTATCTTAGACGTCTTCATTCACTACTAGGGATTATTCCGATTGGTGCGTTTTTAATTGTTCATTTAATGATTAACCACCAAGCGACTCAAGGAGCTGAGGCTTTTAATAAGGCTGCAGGCTTTATGGAATCTTTACCATTTTTATTAGTAACTGAACTTATTTTGATTTACATTCCAATTTTATATCATGGACTATATGGTATTCATATTGCTTTTACTGCTAAAGAAAATATCGGCCATTATTCATTATTTAGAAACTGGATGTTTGCGCTACAAAGGTTAACAGGGATTATTGCTTTCGTATTCATCTTTGTACACCTATGGCAAACACGTTTACAAAAACTTTTCTTTGGTAAAGAAATCAGTTATGACATGATGCATCAAACGTTACAAAATCCAATTTGGGTTATCGTATACATTATTTGTGTTATTGCTGTCATTTTCCATTTTTCTAATGGTATTTGGTCATTCTTAGTGACTTGGGGATTTTTACAATCTAAAAAATCACAACGTATTTTCACATGGGTTTCATTAATTATTTTCTTAATTCTGTCATACATAGGTGTGACTGCAATTTTAGCTTTTGCATAAAAAATGAAAGTAAAAAAAGCATAGTTATAAAAGGAATCAATAGGTTAGTTTCAGATATATTTTAGGGGAGTGACAATTCTATGGCAGAGAAAAAAATTATTGTTGTCGGAGGTGGCCTTGCGGGGCTGATGTCAACAATTAAAGCTGCAGAACAAGGTGCACATGTGGACTTATTCTCAATTGTACCTGTTAAACGTTCGCACTCTGTATGTGCCCAAGGTGGTATTAATGGTGCGGTAAATACTAAAGGTGAAGGAGATTCACCATGGATTCATTTTGACGATACAGTATACGGTGGAGATTTTTTAGCGAACCAACCACCAGTCAAAGCAATGACTGAAGCTGCACCAAAAATTATCCATTTATTAGATCGTATGGGCGTTATGTTTAATAGAACAAATGAAGGATTGTTAGACTTTAGACGTTTCGGAGGTACACTTCATCATAGAACAGCATATGCTGGTGCAACTACAGGACAACAATTACTTTACGCTTTAGATGAACAAGTTCGTTCTTTTGAAGTTGATGGTTTAGTTACTAAGTATGAAGGATGGGAATTTTTAGGATTAGTTAAAGATGATGAAAATGCAGCAAGGGGTATTGTTGCTCAAAATTTAACTACTTCTGAAATTAAATCTTTCGGTTCTGATGCTGTTATTATGGCTTCAGGTGGTCCGGGTATTATTTTTGGTAAAACAACGAATTCAATGATTAATACTGGATCAGCTGCATCTATCGTATACCAACAAGGCGCTAAATATGCAAATGGAGAATTTATTCAAATACATCCTACGGCAATTCCAGGTGATGATAAATTACGTTTAATGAGTGAATCAGCACGTGGTGAAGGTGGTCGAATTTGGACTTATAAAGATGGAAAACCATGGTACTTCTTAGAAGAAAAGTATCCTGATTATGGTAACTTAGTACCACGTGATATTGCAACACGTGAAATCTTTGATGTATGTATCAATCAAAAATTAGGTATTAATGGTGAAAATATGGTGTATCTTGATTTATCTCATAAAGATCCACATGAATTAGATGTTAAATTAGGTGGTATTATTGAGATTTATGAAAAATTCACTGGTGATGATCCACGTAAAGTACCTATGAAAATATTCCCAGCAGTACATTATTCAATGGGTGGATTATATGTAGATTATGATCAAATGACAACTATTAAAGGGTTATTTGCTGCAGGAGAATGTGATTTCTCTCAACATGGCGGTAACCGTTTAGGTGCTAACTCGTTATTATCAGCGATTTACGGCGGTACAGTAGCAGGTCCAAATGCAATTAAATACGTTGAAAATATCGAAACATCATATACTGAGTTAGATGACAGTATTTATCAAAAACGTGTAGATGAAGAACAAAAACGTTTCGACGAATTACTTAATATGCGTGGTACTGAAAATGCTTATAAACTTCACCGTGAATTAGGCGAAATTATGACAGCGAACGTTACAGTAGTACGTGAAAATGACAAATTATTAGAAACGGATAAAAAAATTGTTGAGTTAATGGAACGTTATCAAAATATTGATATGGAAGATACACAAACTTGGAGTAACCAAGCTGTATTCTTTACACGTCAATTATGGAACATGTTGCAACTAGCACGTGTCATAACAATTGGTGCGTATAACCGTAATGAATCTCGTGGCGCACATTATAAACCAGAATTCCCAGATCGTAATGACGATGAATGGTTAAAAACAACTTTAGCTGAATATCAAGGTGAATATGAAGCACCTAAATTCACATATGAACCTGTCGATATCAGTTTAATTCCACCACGTAAACGTGACTATACAAGTAAATCTAAAGGAGGTAAAAAATGATGGCTAACAATCAATCAGTAAAAGAAACTCCAGAAGAATTACGTCATACAGATGAACAACATAATCAAGAAACAACACATAAAGAAGAAAAACACACGCAAAAAACAGTTAAATTAATTGTTAAACGTCAAGATAACCAAGAAGCAAAATCGTATGAAGAAACATTTGAAATTCCTTATAAAGAGCATTTAAACGTGATTGCTTGTTTAATGGAAATAAGACGCAACCCTGTGAATAGTAAAGGAGAAAAAACAACGCCAGTAGTATGGGATATGAACTGCTTAGAAGAAGTATGTGGTGCTTGTTCAATGGTTATTAATGGTCGTGCACGTCAAGCCTGTTCAGCAATTGTTGACCAATTAGAACAGCCGATTCGTTTGGAACCTATGAGTACATTCCCAGTCATTCGTGATTTACAAGTCGATCGTACAAGAATGTTTGATAACTTAAAACGTATGAAGGCTTGGATTCCAATTGATGGTACGTATGATTTAGGACCAGGTCCACGTATTCCAGAAAAGAAACGTCAAACAGCATATGAATTATCAAAATGTATGACGTGCGGTGTATGTTTAGAAGTGTGTCCTAATGTAACACGTAATAATAAATTTATTGGTGCACAAGCTATTTCACAAGTACGTTTATTTGATCTACATCCAACTGGTTCAATGACTAAAGATGAACGGCTGAATGCTTTAATGGGTGAAGGTGGTTTACAAGAATGTGGTAATTCTCAAAACTGTGTTAATGCATGTCCAAAAGGTATTCCGTTAACAACGTCAATTGCAGCAATGAACCGTGAAACATCATTCCATATGTTTAAATCATTCTTTGGTTCTGATCATCAAGTAAATTAAATATGACATATTTGCCAGCAAAGTAAAAACTTTGCTGGTTTTTATTAATGGGGAATTCAATACGGATATAAATGTTTATTGAGTAAAATAAAAATGAGCAAAAATATCAATTAATGAATGATTAGGTTTGTCTATGGTAAAATAAACGTATTATGTATTATAAGGATGAATGTAAATGAATAAACCCATTGGTGTCATAGACTCTGGAGTTGGAGGACTAACTGTAGCTAAAGAAATTATGCGACAACTTCCTAATGAGACAATATATTATTTAGGCGATATCGCAAGGTGTCCATACGGTCCAAGACCTGGAGAAGAAGTAAAAACTTTTACGACGCAACTTGCTAATAAACTGATGGAATTTGATATAAAAATGTTAGTCATTGCTTGTAATACTGCAACTGCAGTGGCGTTAGAACATTTACAGCAGTTATTACCAATTCCAGTTATTGGAGTCATTGAACCTGGTGCTAGAACCGCTATTATGACTACAAAAAATCAAAAAGTTTTAATTTTAGGTACTGAGGGCACGATTAAATCAGAAGCTTACCGCCATCATATTAAAAGAATAAACCCAAATGTCGAAGTATATGGGGTAGCATGTCCAGGTTTCGTACCACTCGTTGAACAAATGCGTTATGATGACCCTACAATAACTAGTATTGTAATACATCAGACTTTAAAACATTGGCGTAACACAGATGCCGATACTGTTATTTTAGGCTGTACGCACTATCCATTATTATATAAACCTATTAATGATTATTTTGGTGGAAATAAAAAAGTTATTTCTTCTGGGCTTGAAACTGCACGTGAAGTAAGTGCATTACTTACGTTTAGTAATGAACATGCAAGCTATACGCAACATCCAAAACATCGATTTTTTGCAACAGGTGATACGGTTCATATTAAACATATCATTTCTCAATGGCTGAAATTAGATGTAGAAGTTGAACGTATAAAAGTAGATTAAATTTAAAACAGAAGTGAAAGGAAGATTTAAGTGGCAGACATTGTTATAGCTTCTAACAACAAAGGTAAAATAAATGATTTTAAAGCTATTTTTCCAAATGATAATGTTATTGGCATTTCAGAAATTATAAAGGACTTTGATGTTGAAGAAACAGGCACTACCTTTGAAGAAAATGCACGATTAAAATCTGAAGCGGCAGCTAAAGCACTCAATAAAAGAGTGATTGCCGATGATAGTGGTCTAGAAGTATATGCTCTAAATGGTGAGCCTGGTGTATATTCTGCACGTTATGCTGGTCTTGAGAAAAATGATGAGTCAAATATTGATAAAGTACTTAAAAAGTTAGAAGGTGAGACAAATAGAAAGGCACAATTTGTATGTGTCATTAGCATGAGTACGCCAAATGAACCAACACATATGTTCAAAGGAACTGTATCAGGAGAAATTACAACAGAACGTAAAGGTGATCATGGATTCGGATATGATCCTATTTTTTATCTTCCAGAGAAGAACAAAACAATGGCTGAATTAACTACAGAAGAAAAAAGCGATGTGAGTCATCGTGGAAATGCAATTAAAGCTTTAAATGAATTTTTGGAGCGTGAAAAATAATGTCTAAATGGTTAATTGTAAGTGATAATCACACTGAATCTGGAATTCTGTATCAATTATACGACTATCATAAAGACGCAGATATATGCTTACATTTAGGAGATTCTGAATTTAAATATAATGATACTGAATTAAGCTTGTATCAACGTGTAAAAGGTAATTGTGACTTTTATCCTGAATTTCCAAATGAAGACATCATTGAAAAGAACAGTGTTAAAGCATTATACACCCACGGTCATCTTTATGGTGTAAATCAAACACGTATGCGTTTGGCTGAAAAAGCACAATCTCTTGGTTGTCAATTTGCGTTTTATGGGCATACACATATAGCTAAATATGAAAAATTAGGCGACGTCCATATTATAAATCCTGGTAGTATTTCACAGTCGCGTAGTAATATAGAAGAAACATACGCAGAACTACTTATAGAGGATGAAAGTAAAAAAGCTACGCTGAATTTTAGAAATAGAGATCATCAAGTCATACAATCAATAGAATTTGAAATTAATTAACTATTAAAAGGGCTAGGACTACAATGCAAGATAGTCTAGTCCTAGCTAATTTCAAATTTGATACCAAACATTTAGCTATTTAGTTTAACTAAATAGCAACGAAGAAAGTATGTGATTAGTTGCAATTATACGTAATTAGTGGAAAATATAAACTTTTTTTATATTAAAGCTATTGCTAAATAAGATTTCTTTAGATATAATAATACTTGTGTTAAAAAATAATGTCCTGGTAGCTCAGCTGGATAGAGCAATGGCCTTCTAAGCCATCGGTCGGGGGTTCGAATCCCTCCCAGGACGCTAATAAACCCCGTTAACCATTGTGGTTACGGGGTTTTTGCTATGTTTGGGGAAAATTTGGTGAAAACAATTTAAAGTTTATTCAAAAACTCAATCATATTTTTATCTTCACGTTCATAAGTTTCTTCTAATAAGTGTAGGTAAACAGATTGTGTAACCAAAGTAGAAGCATGACCTAATCTTTTTGATATATAATGTAAACTATAACCATTATGAATTAACACAGACGCATGTGTATGCCTTAAGGCGTTTATCGTAATAGATTTAATACCTAAGTGTACACATGCTTTTTTTAATACCTTATTTACAGCAGTATTTGATATAACGTGACCATTTACTGTAAATACATAACCATTAATATTAGCTGGTTTCTTCTCAATAAATTTTTTCACTTTATTTAGTGTATTTGTATCAATAGAAATAATACGATCTGATGTTTCTGTTTTTGTACCAGGCAAATGTATTTTGTTGTCACCTAAATAAAAATCATCACGCTGCATGTTTGCTATTTCAGAAAAGCGTCCTCCAGTCACTAATGCCATTAACAATACTAATGATGATGTAGTATCTTTTTGTTCTAAATAATGCTTGAGTTTCACATATTCAGTATGGCTAATAAACTTCAAATCTTCACTTTTGCTAGGATTAGCACCTGTGACAGTTGCTTTATATGTAGGATTACGCATAATTAAGCCTTCATGTATTGCTTGGTCACATACATTTCTTACATAACTATTTAATTTTCTTGCGGTTTCTCTATTGTGATTTTTACCATATTCATTTAAAAATTTTTGATAGTCACTTTGTTTTATATCCTTAATGCGTCTATTACCAAAATAATTTTTTAAATGAGCATGTGCAGATTCATATCTATTTAATGTGGACTTTGAAACATGAGGCTTTTTATTGATCTCATACCATTGCTTAAAATAATCTACAAATACTACATCATTTGAAATATCATAACCACGCTTAAGGTTATACTCTAATTCATTCGCATGTGTTTGTGCTTCCTTTTTAGTCTTAAATCCATCTTTAGTTAGACGTTTATATTTTCCCTGCTCATCTTTATATGAAATGACATAACGCCAGGATTTACCTCTTTTTTCAAAACTTGCCATTTAATCACCTTTACTAATATTCTGTAAAAATATCACTCTCAAGATAGCAATTTAAATTCTCTAATTCCTTATGTAAAGAAATTTCAGAATCACCATTAACTAAAGTTACGTTATCAATATCATCAAGTTGGATTTTCAAATGTTTAATAACATAAGTTGTTATTTGCTTTTGTATTTTTTTGAATAAAACATTTTTTAGACCTGGGGAAAGTGTATCAATAGAAGTTTTTAAAATTTTATTTTCTTCACTATTTTCGTTAATTACTTTGAATACTAAATCGTACTTGCCTTTGTTATTTTTTTGAAATCTATCATAAGTAATTTCTAAATCATGATCAATTTTATTATGTGACTCATCGTAAATATCAATGAGAATATCAAACTTAAATTTATTTATTTTGATACCATCTTTTAAATTTAAATACAATTCAAATAAAATCTCTTTTACATCAATTTCAGGATCTTCGTCTAGCGTAAAGTTAAAAGTTAATGGTGAGTAATCAAAAAATTGATGAGGCGTAATATTTAGATAGTTACAAAGTTTATCAATTGCATCATATCTTATCATTTCAGAGTCATTTTGAATCATTGAAGTAAGGGAACTTCTAGCGATTCCTACCTCTAAAGCTACTCTTGAAGTCTTTAATCCTCTTTCTGATAGTAATTCAGATAATCTATTTCTAATCATTTTTTTCCTCCTATTCAATTGTATATATTACCACCAAAGTAATTTAAATGATACAAAAATTCTAAAAATGATGTAAAAAATTGTTAAATGTATGACAAGTCAAACAAAATAGTATTGCATTATTTTTATATATGTGTATAATAAAGTTATAAATTGATTGAGAAGTCAGTCAAAAAAGGAAGGAGATGTGTTTAATGACGGTTTTTATAAAACATATTACATTTAAGCAAGCCATGTTTTTAAAAGGGTACAATTTGTCTGATTTATCAAAAGAGTTAGGCATAGGCATTTCTTACTTAAGTGCCATTGTTAATGGTAAAAAAACACCTAGTCCAAAACTAGCAAAAAATATTGCTAACGCTTTAGATGTTGAAATTAAAGATTTGTTTTACTTTGAAGAACAGGAGGCTTAACCAATGGAACAAATAAAAGAAAAAACATTTGAAGATACGCTGCTTGAACATCGCACAATATGGACACGTGAAATGTTCTTACAACATATAGGCGTTTCATGGAATACTGCAACTAAAATATTGCTTTATAATCCTAGATTTCAAGATGATTTAAAAGCATTTGTTCATTATCCTGATGAACACAATAATAAGTGGTTATTCTGTGCTGAGCCAATGCGTGAGTATTTAAAAACTAATTTTTATGAAATATTCAATAAACATTACGAGTATTAGGAGGTACAAAATGTATAAATTTTTATTTTACTTACTTTTAACTTTGGTTATTAGTTGTTTAGCAGCGTACCATATATCATTTCACTTAGTTTTATCACTTTTATTATTTGGTGTAACTATTTCATTACTAATTTCAGATACGGAGGAAACTTATAATGAGTAAAGATCAATTAGAAGTAATCGAAGAAATTTATAATACCTTACAAGCAACAGTAGAAGATAAATCAACTGAGTATAAACACAAAATAAAAGAAGGCAACAATGAATGGACTGAAACAGTTAATCGTGAAAAGAATTTAGAGGCATTTATTGAATGGACATTGCAGCAAATAGAAAACAATTTTGAATGGGAGGACTAATAAATGAATTTTGAATTAAACAATGCATTATGTGATTTAGAAGTTTTAAAAGAAAGAATAGATGACGTAGTAACATCTTTTGTATGGTTTAATGATGATTATTTCACTCATGAGCCTAACCACGTATTAAATAAAGAGGATATTTTAAATCATGGATATAGATACCATGAACATAGAATTAAAAATGCACAAACGATAGATTTAATGATGATGTATCAAAAAGAATTTAGTGAACTCATTGAAAGATTTAAAGAGATAGAAAAAACGTTACCTGATAACAATAGTTTGGCGACTAAATCAGATAACGCATAGATAACAAGTATTTAATTAAATACCCACTAAAATATTAACACATATGAAAGGTTGATAACATGGACGAAGTGAGTTTATATAAAAAGCATTTTGAATTTCATTCAAATTTAGAATATATCAACACAGTAAATTTATCAAGAATTAAGGAGATAAGTAAGCGGATTAATTTCGCTTCTATCTCTACTGATAAACAAGTGTTTGACAATAAAGGTAACGTATATCACCGTAAAAAAGATGATTTTGCAGGTGATTACATTAATAATCTTACCTTAAATTATACCATAAAACCTAAAGAAATTGGACTTGTATATGGAACTATTTTTGTTAAAACCAACGATCAAGATGAAAAAGAAGCACATTTTAAATCAGATACTTTTAATAATTATGCTCGTTTTATTGCAGATTTAGTTTCTGATAAGGTCATCTATTCAAAACAATTGGATAATTTTCTTATCGTAAAAAATAATCAGTATGAAGTGATTGACGATACTAATTTTAAATTGAGTTATCCCGTTGAACCTAAAAACCAAATAGATGACTTTTTAGATATTATGCTTGAGTTATATCGTGAACATCTAAATTTAGATCATAATTACAAAATTTATCCGTATAGTGTTGCTGGTAATGATTTTATATATAACTGTAAGACATTGAAACTTATACAAGAAAAACCACGAAGCAATGAATTATATGCGATTAAGTATGATGTGAATTATAAAGATTTAGATTTTGAAACACCTAATAATTTTTATGATTTAGTAACTGACAACGATAAGAGCAAACATAATTTAAAACTGGTACATGCTTATACAATGTATCGAAAAATGAAACTTATTCAAGCTGAAAAGTGGTTTCTATTTAAAGATTTTGGGCGTTCAGGTAAAGGCTTGTTTATAACTACATTTAATAAATTGTTAAGTGTAAATAAAGTTAACTTTGATAGTTTAGTTTCAGGTGGATTTGAAGCGTCTAATGAATGGATGAATTTTTATGGTGCAGATATTGCACATGCTAATGAAACAGGCGAAATTACTAAACCTATGATGAGAATACTAAGAAAAATAGCAACAGGTGAAACAATTTCAGGTCGTGGTATTGGTCGAAACGCATTCACATTTAAAAATAAATCCGTTTTGATACTCGATACAAACGAAAGTGTTGATACTGGTGAAATTACAGCTAATACAACTAGAACAATAAAAATAGCTTTCAAAGATAGACCACATGGAGAAACCGACGATGAAAGATACGAGATTTTTGAGCCATATTGGAATTTTGTACAACCAAATGGAGTTGATTCAGAAATAGCAGCAGTTTCATTTTTAATCGTAAGTTTAGAATATCTTAAAGAAACTGGTAGAGAATTTAGATTTAAAGATGTGACATTAAAAAATTATTTTAGCGAAGAAGAATTAACTGAAACACAGATTGTTTTATTGAAAGTATTATCTAAACAAGATTTTGTCTTATCAGGTGATGAAACATTGCAAAGATTGATAGAAGAAGATTATAAAAATA
Organism: Staphylococcus sp. HMSC069E10; assembly: GCF_001809205.1. Lineage (NCBI taxonomy): Bacteria > Bacillati > Bacillota > Bacilli > Caryophanales > Staphylococcaceae > Staphylococcus > Staphylococcus sp. HMSC069E10. Next base: position 165,595 of record NZ_KV796489.1, read on the forward strand.
TGAAATATAAAAAAGCACAACAAGATATGAAAAAAATAGGTGTAGCAACAAGACAAGATGTAAAAATTGAAGGTAAAACATACAAAGCATTTAAAATTGGAAATCAAGAATTATTTGATATGGCACATGTGTTGGTTGAATAAAGGTGACCGTCACCATTAAGACACCAACATAGACACCATTAAAACAGTTGATATATAAGCAAGTCACCATTATCACCATCATTTTAGCTAACGAATAAATATTTAAATTTAAAAACGTTCTAATAGATAAAAAAACGGTGATGATGGTGACCGATTTTATAAAGGAGTGATGTTCAATGACAGGTTATCATGTAGCAAAACAATTATTAAAGAAGAATATTGAAGTGATACCACTTAATAAATATAAAACGCCAACAGTATCATTTGCAGATAAAGATGTAACCGATGAATTTATTGAATATCATTCTTACAAATATCATCAAACTAACGTGTTAGGCGTTCTTACTCGTAATGTATGGTGTATCGATATAGATATAGATCATACAGACGGAGAAAATGGTTTTAAAAGTATCAAAGACATACCTTACTATGATGAAATTGTATCTAATGCACAGAATACATTAGTGCAAACCACAGCAAGTGGTGGAAAGCATATCATTTTTTATAAACGTAATAGTATTAATTATGGTCAGAAAATCGGATATTTACCTGGCATAGATATTAAAGCACATAATAATAGTTACTTTGTACTTGCAGGTAGTCGAACGGATAAAGGAAAGTACAAACATAATGGCATTAAACCAAAGATGTATCAAGGAGAATTTGAAAATAGAATTTTTTCCAAACAAGGTAATTATATGCAGCAAACGTTAGAGCCATATTCAATTAAAAACATATTACCTAATCAGAGTTTTGCTCATGTTAGAGGTGGCAAAGGTGGAGAAGGTAAACGTGCATACCAACGTATTATAGACGGTCAAAGTGAATATAGAAATGACGATTTATATAAAGCAGTAAGTTACGCAAGACAATGTAACGTGGATATTGAGCCATTACGCATATTAATTGGCGATAATAAAAATGGTGATGTAATAACTGAAAGACAGTGGGAGGCGACAGTTAGAAGTGCAAGCCATTAAAGAAGAATATAATTTAGATGAACAGGCTAAAAGAATCGGATTAATTGTAGGCATATCAAACGAAATTTATTTTCTTTCAATAAGCCATGTATCTGATGTTTATGTTGAATTTATTAAAGGTCAGTGGGTAGCATGGCGTGAGAGTTTTATCCCTAATACAAATCATAGAACTAGCTATAAATTAATTGCTCAAGGTAGTTTTGAGTTGGTAATTGCAAGAACTAAGAATTACTTAAATTTTATAAAGAAAAACTAAAAGGAGTAATCAAAAATGAAAACAATACAGCGACCAACATTTAATAAAGCACATACATTTGAAAGAAAAGCAGCATTGGAAAAATGGAATAAATTTGTAGAACTATTAGAATCATCAACATTAGTAACTAAAAACAAAGGTGAATCAGGTAAAGAGATATTCATTGTTATTGAGGGGGAAGATAAAGCAGATATTGAGTTGTATTTTAATCCTAGTATCAATGGTGATTTTGCTCATGTAGAACTGTGGTATTACCAATTTAAATTAATTTCAATGAATAATAAGCATAATAAAGAAACTCATAATTTTAAAAGTATTCATCAAGCATTTAGATATATTAATGAATTACTTGAAGATATAAAATGGGATAGAAAACTTTTACCAAATGCCTAAACACCTACCACAATTGGCTTTATAGAGCCTTTTGTGGTATAATTTAGATAAATAATTAGTACCAGGTATTAAAAAAGAACGTGAACAATATATTAAAAGTAAGAGGTGACAATGTGCCGAAGTTAATTGATAAATTATTGGGACTAGACAAGATACGAGAAGGACAACGGAAAAACTATGAAATGCTCAATACTGGATTTAGTGGCTTCTCACAATTTACAGGTGACGCTTATCAAAGTGATGTATATAGATCAGCAGTAGATTCTATTGCTCGGCATATCGCTAAGCTATCAGGCAAGCATGTAGTCGATAATCAAAATGAATCAAACCGATATTCTAAACTTAATCGGATATTGCAAGACAGACCAAACCAATATATGAGTAGCTTTGACTTTCTGTATAAAGTCGCAACGCAATATTTTCTATTTAACAATGCGTTCATACTTGTGCAAAAGGATAGTAGGGGCAACTTAACAGGCTTATATCCTTTGACACCTGCAAGCGTTGAATATGTGGTAGATACTACTGATGAGATGTACATTAAATTCTTATTCAAAGACGGAAAAATGGTGTATTTCCATATAAGCGAAGTAGCTATATTAAGACGACACTTCAATAGTAATGAATTATTAGGAGATAACAATGACGCTATTATGTCATCTATTGAGTTGGCACATACTCAAAACATTGCTATGAGTGAAGCTATTAAGAACTCGGCACAAATTAGAGGAATCATAAAATACAATCAAGCCTTATCAGATTCCAAATTAAAAGAGTATAAAGAAAACTTCATGAGTAACTACTTATCAATAAGTAATACTGGCGGTGTGATTCCGTTGGATAGCATGCTTGACTACACACCATTAAAGCCTAATGATGTTCAAATAGATACGCCTCAAATGGAAGTCGTGAAGAAAAAGATATACGACTATCTAGGAATCAATGAATCAATCGTAAATGGCTCATATGATGAGAATGGTTGGCAAGCATTTTTTGAATCAATTATAGAGCCATTCGCTATACAAATATCATCAGAACTTACTGAAAAGATATTTACTGAACGTGAAAAAGCATTTGCCAATCGGATTATATTTGAGGCTTCTAAATTGCAATATGCTAACACTCAATCAAAAACGAACGTGATTAAAGAGTTATTACCACTAGGCGTGCTAAGTATCAATCAAGCCTTGGACTTACTCAATTTACCACGTGTAGAAAATGGTGATGATCAACGGATTCAATCACTTAACTATATAGATAAGAAAATCGCCAATGCGTATCAAATGCAGGATAAGGAGGGACAAGCGAATGAAGGAAATTAGAAGTGCAGAAATACAAGCAGAAACAAGAGATGATGAAATGGTGCTAGAAGGTACTGCAATTGTATTTGATAAACCTGCTTTAATTAATACACCTAATGGCTCATATACCGAAGTCATTAAGCGTAATGCGCTGGACGGAGTGAATTTTAATGATACAAGACTTTTAGTGTCACACGATCAAAACCGTTTACCATTAGCAAAATCACCTAAAACAATGGACGTATGGAAAGATAGTGCAGGCATGCATTTTAGGGCTAGGTTGGCAAACACTAGCGAAGCACGTTCAGTATATGAATCTATCAAACGTGGTGATATGTCGGGAGTTAGTTTTGGATTCACTGTGTCAGACGGTAGTCGATACGATGTAGAAACTAGAACTCGTACTATAACAAAAATAGATAAGGTATTAGAGTTTTCAGTCGTGAACTTCCCTGCTTATGCTGAAACGTCAGTAGAGGCTAGAAGTGAAATGCAAGAAGCAGAAATACGACAACAACAAATCAATCAAGCAAAAATCAATTTAAATAAACTATTCATTAAGGAGATTAGATAATTATGTTTAATACAGTACAAGAAGCATTTAACCATTATAGAAATGCGTCATTAGAAGAAATTGAAACAAGAGCAAGAGAAATTAAAGGTCAAATTGATACAGATCCAAATACGAATGTAACTAAGTTAAATGTAGAAATAGAAGGCTTAAATCAAGCTAAACAAAATATTCAAGATAAATCACAATCAAGCAATGAAGGAACTGAGCAACGTTCATTTAATCCAATTACTAATATGAACTTCACACGACAAAATGAAGTACCTAAAGAAAATATCTTTGGCTCAAATGAATATCGTTCGGCGTTCTTCAAAACAATGTTAGGTCAAAAACTTTCAGATGTAGAACAACGTACATTTAATAGAGCAATGGAACAACAAGACATCGAACATCGTGCAGACGAATTTACATCTTCATCTAATGCTAGCGCCGTAATTCCCGAACAAACATTGAATGAAGTAATCAGACGAGCTAGAACACAGGGTGGTTTGCTTGCTAATGTACGCTCGTTTAATATGCCTACTAAAATTCGTATTCCAATCTCTACTCCACAAGAGCGCGCAGAATGGCATGCTGAAGGAGAATATGTTGAAGCAGACAAAGCAGTTACAACAGCAGTGTCATTTGAAGGGAATGAGATTATTAAAATCTTTAGTATCTCAGTTAAAGCTAAAACAATGTCAATTTCGGCTTTTGAATCATATCTTGTTGAAGAACTTACAAACTGTGTTGTTGAAGCCATTGAATACGCACTTATCAATGGTACAGGTGTGAATCAAGGTGAAGGAATCTTAACAGGTATCACATGGAATGCTGCAAATAGCGTAGATGTAACAGGTAAATATACAGACTTTACAAAAGCTTTAGGAATGTTGTCACGTGGTTATGCACAAAATGCGAAGTTCGCTATGAGTAATGCAACGCTATATAACCAAGTATATGGAGTAATGGATAACAATCAACGTCCTATCTTTATTCAAGACGCACAAAATGAAACGGTTGGTAGAGTTTTTGGAAAACCAGTTATCATTGATGACAATATCGAAGATGGCACTATTATCTTAGGCGACTTCAACTACATTGGTTATAATTTGCCACAGGGTATTATGTTGGAATCATCACGTGAATCTTCATTCCGTTCAGGGTTGATAGATTATAGAGCCATGGCTATTGCAGATACACGTGTGTTAGTTGATGACGCATTTGTTAAGTTATCTACTACATCAGCTGAAGCATAAGAGATATAAACAAGTGAGGACATCAGTAAGTAGCTGGTGTCCTTTTATTAAATATAAGGAAGTGAGTATATGAACAAAACAATTATTAGTTTAGAAGAAGGTCGTGAAGCATTACGAGTTGACGGTGATTTTAACGATGACATTATCGAGCCACTCATTGAAGCCATACCAAACTATTTATATATTACAACTGGTCGGACATGGCTTGATGATAATGTACCATTGGCACAAACAACAGCTAAATTCATCTTACAACTGTGGTTTGATCCACAAACTCAAGATTCTGAACGTTTAAAACGCACAATTGACGGATTATTGATGTCACTCAAAGCATTAGGGCTGAATTACAATGACTAGAAGTATTTCACGTTCATTTTATAGGTCGAACAGGTGGAAGAAGTGCAGAAACGCTTATATGCAATCACAAAACTATATATGTGAACGTTGTGGCAACTTAGCAGACATTTGTCACCATAAAATATGGCTCAATGAATCAAATGTAGATGATCCAATGATGACGTATAACTGGGATAACTTAGAAGCGTTATGCATAGATTGTCATAATAAGGAACACTTTGGGAGTAAGTCAATTGACGATGAATTGATGTTTGATGATAACGGAAATATTATAAAAAAATAATAGAATAATTAATAAATTTAATATCCCCCACATGAAACGGAGTGATAGGCTTTCGGCGATACCGGTGCTGGACTTAACTTTTCCTCCAAACGTTTTTTTATAAATTTAGGGGTAGAATAAGACGATTAAGAAGGTGAATGTATGAAAAATAATAGTATCTCAATCAATTTAGAACAACTTAAAAAAGAGATTGATAAAGAAGAAATGAAAAATAAATCAGTGGCTTATGACCTGCTGGAAGAACTAGCATTTATGAAAGAAACAATGAACGAACTCAAGAAAACAGTAAGACAAGAAGGTGCTACTTATATATTTACTCAAGGTGAGCAATCATATCTAAAAGAAAATCCTGCCATGAAGTCATACAATACAACAGTTACAAAATACAATGCGACACTCAAGCAACTTTTATCTCTCATTCCTGAACAAGTCGAAGAATCAGACGCATTTATGGACTTTGTGAAAAATGCCTAATTACATCTTAGAATACTGGCAAGAGATGAAAGAGGGGCATGTGACTGTATCAAAGCGTATCTATAAGCAGTATGAGAAACTCATTGAAGATATGAACTACCACCCTAAATATGTATATGATGAAGCAAAAGCACAGCGACCAATTCAATTTATAGAATCATTTTGCAGACATTCCAAAGGTGAACTAGCTGGCAAGCCATTAAAACTAGCACTATTTCAAAAGGCTTATATATCGGCTCTATTTGGCTTTGTAGATAAAGAAACAGGTCACAGACGCTATACTGAATCATTTTTCTTTGTAGGGCGTAAGAATGGTAAGACGACTATGTTATCAGCAATCGCTTTATATATGATGATTGCAGACGGTGAAAGTGGGGCAGAAGTTTATTCTGTGGCTAGTAAAAAAGATCAAGCTAATATTTTATTCGACCAATCACATGAGATGATTTTGCAAAGTCCTGATTTAAATAGAAATATTCGTAAGCGTAAAGCTGATTTATATTTCCCTCATAACTTTAGCAAAATGCAATCATTAGGCAAGAACTCCAATTCATTAGACGGTTTAAATGCTCATTTAGTCGTGATTGATGAACTACACTCCATTCAAGATAGAAACCTTTACGAAGTAATGAAACAATCACAGTCAGCACGTACACAACCATTACTCATTATGATTACAACAGCTGGAACACATAGGGGAACTATCTTTGATGATTTATATGAGTATGCGTGCAATGTGGTAGATGGTAATTTTCAAGATGATAACTTTTTACCAATCATGTATGAGTTAGACGCTAAAGAAGAATATAAAAATCCTAAGTGTTGGCAAAAAGCTAATCCTTCACTTCATATTTCTAAGAAGGTTGAGGACTTAGAACGTAAAGTATCACGTGCTAAAAATAATCCTAATGACCTTACAGGCATACTTACAAAAGATTTCAACATACGTGAAACGACTAATAAAGCATGGCTCACATTTGATGATATTAATAATGAAGATACATTTGATTTATCACAATTTAAAGGCACATATGCAATAGGTGGGGCAGATTTAAGTATTACAACTGACCTAAGTTGTGCCACATTGTTATTCTTAGATCCACAAACTGAGCAACGATATATTCATCAAATGTACTGGCTACCTGAGGACAATTTGCGTAAGCGTGTAGAAGAGGACAAAATACCTTATGACAAATGGCACGAACAGGGATTATTACGCTTATGTAGTGGCAATACGATTGATTATAGCGACATTACAGAATGGTTTAAAGAAATGGTGAATGAATATGATATAACGCCACTATGGATATATTATGATAACTATTCAGCGAGATACTGGGTAGATGAAATGGAAGCACATGGATTTAAAATGATTAGAACACCACAGGGGGCTAAGACGCTTAGCTTACCAATGCAGAATATGGGGGCAGACTTACAAAAGAAAAAGATTAATTATAATAACCACCCTATATTGAAATGGTGCTTAACGAATACAGGCATTGAAACAGATAGAAACGGTAATATTGTGCCTGTTAAGAATCAGTCACCTAAAAGACGTATTGACGGTACAGCGTCAATGTTAGATGCATATGTAGGTTTATTTGATAACTACGAAAGTTTCCTAAGAGCAATGTGAGGAGGATAAGCAATGGCATATCATTATAGAAACAAAATAGAAATTTTAGAAGAACAGGAAAATGATGGTCCTGAGGCGTTCGGCTCAACTAAAGTTGTAATTGCTACACCTTGGGTAGATGTTAAAACAATGAAAGGGAATGAATTTCAACAATGGAGGCTTACAGCAAATAAAGAAAATGTCCGTTTTATTATTCGATATAGAAAAGGAATTAATCCACGCCAATATGTTAGATATAATGGAAAAGATTATAATATAGTATCAGTTACTAATGATAATGGAATGAATCAAACATTAACGATCTTTGCAGAAGTTAGTGATTAAAGCCTTATTATATAAAATAGGGCTTTTTTTGACGCTGAGAGAAGCTCTGTGTTGCAGTGAGAAATTATTTTATGTATAAGTATATTAAAAAACGCCACAAATAAATGTGACGTTTCAGACATTCCGATTGTAAGATTTCAAGAACAACCTAAATTTCAAGATTTGCATTAATGACAATAAAGTCAATTAAGGAATTAAAGAAAACTACCAAGATAAAAACATTTGGAGTATTCAACTGAAAGCAGGCGAATACAACTGATGTATCAATTTAATAGATTTTTGATACACCTATATTATAACATAAAGTTATAGATAATAGTATAAGTGATAACTTTTATTTATAGTTTTAACAGTGTATAATTACATATGTATATAAGGAGGTTTTATGATGAATTGTTTTATTCGATTAAAAAATAATGATTATGTAGAAATCAAAGAGTTAAAGGAAATTAAATCTTCATATCCACATTCTCAAAGAGTAACTAACATTAAAGTAGATAACATTCAAGATTTGAAAATTTCTTATGAAGCAAACTATGTATTCATTGGTAAATCAACTGTGGTAATTAAAGGTGATGAAATTCAGTATGTACAACTTTTTGAATCGTAATGTAAATATGTAATCTCATTTGGGGAAAATTTGGGGAAAATAATTTGAAATTGTATTAAAAGCTATGAAAAGGAATTAGATAAAAATACTGATATTATAGGCTTTTGAAAGATTATAAAATGTTATAAAAGGTTGATAAATCCCTCCCAGGACGCTAATAAACCCCGTTAACCATTGTGGTTACGGGGTTTTTGCTTATCTATTTTAAACTCACTATGATGACTTGCTTCAAGAATTTAATTATTATATTTATCCCATTTTCCAGCTGCTATGTCAGCTTCTTGTTCTTTAATGTTTTGATAGACTTCTTCAGCGTCATCACCTTCGTAGTAACCTTGCTCAATTGCATGTTTTGTTTGAAGTTCTCCAGATGAAAGACCGCCATTATATTTTTTTCTGAGTGCATCATAATACTCATCTTCAGTTTCTGCTGCATTGATTTCAGCATTAGGATCCGGAGTTGCATTTTCATCATCTACTGAAACATCTGACTCATTTGGTCGGTCATAAATTGATTTTTCTTGACCATTTTCAACTCTAAGTGAACTTTGATACGCTACACTAGCAGGACCTTCCATTACATTTCCTTGTGGAATAATTCCATTTGCAACTGCACTATTGTAAGCTTGTATCTTTTGTTCTTCACTATAATTTCCATAAATAATTGATTCTAATGTACTTCTATCTTTAATATTAGAGAAATCAATTTGATTATTATTTTGAGATGAAACATCTTCTATGGTATCTTTTGAATCTCTTTCTTCGTTTGACTTCTGTTCATTACTTGTATTTTCAGTATTTTGATTTTGGATAGTTTTGTCATTATGTTCTATAGAATTCTTATCTGATTTTGAAATATGCTTATCTTCTTTCTCTTTTTTATTGTTGGTATCATTCTGTTCTTTTTTATTATCACCAGTTAAAGAAAAATCATTATCACATGCACTTAATATTAAAAAACTACTAAATAATAAAATGAAATATTTTTTCATATGTATTCTCCGTTCGTTCACTCAATTAGTAATTATTAATAACACAGTCCTTTTATTCACATTTTACGTAGGAATTACTTTTAATATCACCACCTTATAACCATTTAATTAAATTTACTAGAATAAATATAATGAAAATATACACTTTTGGATTATATCATATAATTATGTATTAAATATTTTTAATTATTTTATTTTTATAATCTAAAAAACTTTGACGAGATAGACATATTTGAATTCCTAACTGTAAATATAAATTTTTAAATTGCACAGTTTTGATGATTTAAGTATAAGTTACGGAAAATGACACAACTATCTAAATAAACCCTTTATAGTAAAGATAACAAAACGATAGTTAAACAAAACAAAGCAAGCAATACAGTAACCTATCGTTTTAGAATTTTACCAATTAATTTCTAAGGAGTGTATGAAATGGAAGGTTTATTTAACGCAATTAAAGATACAGTAACTGCAGGTATTAATGGTGATTGGACAAAATTAGGTACAAGTATTGTTGGTATCGTAGAAAACGGTGTAGGTTTAGTTAGTAAATATTTAGGTTTCTAATTTAAAGATAATTATAAATAGTACAAAGGAGATAACAAACATGGAAAAATTATTCGACGCAATCAAAAATACAGTAGACGCAGGAATTAACCAAGACTGGACAAAATTAGGTACAAGCATTGTTGATATCGTATCAAATGGTGTAAGCATTCTAGGTAAATACTTAGGATTCTAACGTAATAATATTTAAAAATAAAAAAAGAATGGAGAAATTCAAATGACTAAATTAGTAGAAGCAATTAAAAATACAGTAGACGCAGCACAAAGCCAAGATTGGACAAAATTAGGTACAAGTATTGTTGACATCGTATCAAGTGGTGTAGGTATCTTAAGTAAAGTATTCGGATTTTAATTAATTATTAATTACGTATAAAGGGGTTATTAACATGGAAAAATTATTCGATGCAATCAAAAATACAGTAGACGCAGGAATT
>NZ_KV796489.1:176253-330286 GCF_001809205.1 Staphylococcus sp. HMSC069E10
AGAATGGAGAAATTCAAATGACTAAATTAGCAGAAGCAATTGCAAATACTGTAACAGCAGCACAAAATCAAGATTGGACAAAATTAGGTACAAGTATTGTTGACATTGTATCAAGTGGTGCAAGTGTATTAGGTAAAGTATTTGGTTTCTAATACTTAATAGCAAGTATTCAACACTTAAGGATTAATCCTTAAGTGTTTTTATTTTTTGGCATTATTTAATGAATCATGACAAATCTGCTAAAATAATATACATATTATAATTTAGGAGTATAAAAATGAAATACGATACTATTTTACTTGATTTTGATGATACAATTGTGGACTTTTTTGATGCAGAAGATCGAGCATTTCATCAAATGGCACATCATTTCGGTCATTATCCAACTGAAGAAGATTTTCAATATTTTAAGAAAGTAAATCAAAATCATTGGGAAGCATTTCAAAAAAATGAACTATCTAAAGAAGAAGTATTAACACATCGTTTTATTAATTATTTTAAAGAGTATGGCATAGACGTAGATGGTAAAAAAGCCGATGTTTTATTTAGAGACGAACTAGCTAAAGCACCATTAAAATTCTTCAACTCTACTTTAGAAACAATTGATCGATTAAGCCAAGAATGTGAATTGTTTATTGTGACTAATGGTGTTACAGATACTCAAAAACGTCGTATTGCTCAATTAGAGTTTAAAGATATCTTATCTGGAGTATATATATCAGAAGAAACAGGATATCAAAAACCTATGAGTGAATTTTTTGATTATATCTTTGAGAGAATTGGTGAAGAAAAAAGAAAGACTTCAATAATAGTAGGAGATTCTCTTACATCAGATATACTAGGTGGAAAAAATGCTGGTATTACAACATGTTGGTTTAATTATCGTAATAAAGAAAATAACAGTGATATTGTACCGGATTATGAAATACAATCTTTGTATGAATTGGTTAATTTAGTGGAAGAATGATTAATAACAGACCTGAGCTAAATGGCTCAGGCTTATTTATGCAAATAGCGTTTATAGCTTAATGATTTGGAAACCATACTAGTATATTGAACCCTTATGCAAATCTTTATTATTAATTTCTTTTTCTTTAAATTCCTCAAATAATTCAACAGTTTTTTTAATTTATTTAAAGATGTTGAACTTTACTCATGTTTTCATTATCATTTAAATTCTTTATATATATTGTATCGTCATTAATATACGATTTTCATTTAATAACATATTAATTACTTATAATCTGATAAAATGGATTTGAATTTCAATATTTAAGCCGTAAAATTGTCATCTAAGGATATAATCTTTATACTGAATAAGTAATGTTATATTGAAGGAGTAAGGGAATGAACTGTAAAGTAACTAATTTTCAAGAAAAAGATTCATTTATTACTAAGTTAGAAAACAGTGATGAAACATTATTGAAATTTTATCAATATAATCCAGTCAAACCATCTAGTTTTAATCAAAGAATGAATCGTCCTAATAATGGTAGAGAGCAACAACTTGCTCAAGTGATTAAATCATATATGTCAGATTTGAATATAACAGAAATTCAACAGACTCATCTTACTGCACTCAGTGAAGGAGCTAAAGTGGTAATTGGGGGCCAGCAAGCTGGTCTTTTTGGTGGACCTTTATATACGTTTCATAAAATTCTTTCAATTGTTAATTTAAGTCGTGAGTTAACTGAAACATACCAACAAACAGTTGTACCTGTTTTTTGGATTGCTGGTGAAGATCATGACTTTGAAGAAGTAAATCATACGTATGCTTATAATGCAAAAGACGCTCAATTACATAAAGTAAAATATCATACAATGACACCACCTGAAACAAGCGTCTCTCGCTATATTCCAGAAAAGGAACAGATGATTGAAGCACTTAATCAATTTTTTAAAGAATTAAAAGAAACCAAACATACTAACGCACTTTATCAAGTATGTTTAGAGATTATAGAAAAGTACAATAATTGGACTGATATTTTTAAAGGGTTACTTCAAGAAGTATTTAAAGATTACGGTGTACTATTTATTGATGCTCAATATGAAAAAATTCGTGAATTGGAGAAGCCATTATTAAAAAATATTATTCAAAAACATAATGAAATTAACCAGGCGTTTAGAAAAACACAAAAATTAACTACGCAATCAGGTTTAAACAAAATGATTGAAACAGATACCAATGTCCATTTGTTCCTTCATGAAGATAGTATGCGTCAACTAATTATTAAAAAAGATGATGTATTCAAATTGAGTAAATCAGATATTACATATAATAAAGATGAATTGTTAAAATTAGTTGAAAAAGAACCAACTCGTTTTTCTAATAATGTTGTAACTAGACCAGTAATGGAAGAATGGCTATTTAATACGGTAGCTTTTATTGGAGGACCAAGTGAAATTAAATACTGGGCTGAATTGAATGAAGTATTTAAAATTTTAGATGTTGAAATGCCTATTGTTTTACCAAGAATGAAAATCACTTATTTACCAATTAGAATAGAAAAGCTAATTAATCAGTATAAGTTAAATGCTGAAAATGTTATTATGAACGGTATAGAAACGGATAGAGAAAACTTCGTTCGTAGCAAAGCCTCAGATACATTTATTAAAAAAGTAGAGTCTTTAAAAGAGAATCATGCCAAAATATACGAATTACTTCTTAAAGAAGTGAATGATAATCATGACAATATCAATTTAGTAAAGAAAAATTATGACATTCATAATAAACAATTTGAATATTTATTAAACCGATATTTACTTAACATTGAAAGAGATAACGATATAAGTATGAAACATTTTAGAGAGATTGAACATGTATTGCATCCAATGGGTGGTCTACAAGAAAGAATTTGGAATCCACTTCAAATGATGAATGAATTTGGGATAGATGCGTTCAGTCCTTCCACTTATCCTCCACTTAAATATACATTTAACCAAATAGTTATAAAACCTTAATTTGTAAGGGAGAGACCCATATTATTTAAATAGATAATATGGGTCTTTTTATGTCAAATTAAAGAATTTTAAGATATTTTACATAATTAGTGGAGGATAGTGGTGAGATGTGGTAAATTATTAATAAGGTGAGGTGGTAATAATGTTCATGGGAGAATACGAGCATCAATTAGATGCTAAAGGACGTATGATAATTCCATCTAAGTTTAGATATGACTTAAATGAACGTTTTATTATCACACGAGGCCTTGATAAATGTTTGTTTGGCTACACGCTTGAAGAATGGCAACAGATTGAAGAGAAAATGAAAACCTTACCTATGACAAAAAAAGACGCACGTAAGTTTATGCGTATGTTCTTCTCTGGAGCTATCGAAGTAGAGCTAGATAAGCAAGGGCGTATTAACATTCCTCAAAATTTGAGGAAATACGCAAATTTAACAAAAGAATGTACGGTAATAGGTGTCTCAAATCGTATAGAGATTTGGGATAGAGGAACTTGGAATGAATTTTATGAAGAATCAGAAGAAAGTTTTGAAGATATTGCCGAAGATTTGATAGATTTTGATTTTTAATGGAGGAATTTATAGTGTTTCATCATGTAAGCGTTATGCTAAAAGAAACAATAGATGAATTAGACATCAAAGAGGATGGCATATATGTAGATTGTACGCTTGGTGGAGCCGGTCATGCACTCTATTTATTAAATCAATTAAACGATGACGGTAGGTTGATTGCAATCGATCAAGATACTACTGCCTTAGAAAATGCTAAAGAAGTACTAAAAGATCACTTACACAAGGTCACGTTTGTACATAATAACTTTAGAGAATTAACTGATATTTTGAAAAATTTAGGAATTGAAAAAGTAGATGGTATTTACTATGACTTAGGTGTTTCAAGTCCACAACTTGATATACCTGAAAGAGGATTTAGTTATCATCATGATGCAAAGTTAGATATGCGTATGGATCAAACGCAAGAATTAACTGCATATGATGTTGTTAATGATTGGTCTTATGAAGCATTGGTTAAAATCTTTTATCGTTATGGAGAAGAAAAGTTTTCTAAACAAATAGCGAGAAGAATAGAAGCACACCGTGAACAACAACCTATTGAAACAACATTAGAGCTTGTAGATATTATTAAAGAAGGTATTCCAGCTAAAGCTCGAAGAAAAGGTGGTCATCCTGCTAAACGCATTTTTCAAGCGATAAGAATAGCAGTGAACGATGAACTATCTGCGTTCGAAGATTCAATTGAACAAGCCATTGAGCATGTTAAAGTAAAAGGTAGGATTTCAGTCATTACTTTCCATTCTCTGGAAGATAGACTATGCAAGCAAATTTTCCAAGAATACGAAAAAGGACCTGACGTGCCTAGAGGGTTACCAATTATTCCTGAAGCTTATACACCTAAGTTAAAACGAGTAAATCGTAAACCAATTACTGCTACAGATGAGGATTTAGACGAAAATAATAGAGCACGTAGTGCAAAATTACGTGTTGCTGAAATATTAAAATAAGGAGTAATTGAGGATGGCTGTAGAAAAAATTTACGAACCATATGAACACATTCAGCACACTAGCATACCGAAAGAACAACCAAAAACACAATCTGAGACGAAAACAGTAACTAAAAAGGTTGTTGTTCAACTTACGCGATTTGAGAAATTTTTATACATAACGCTTGTCACAGCAATTGCTGTTCTAGCAATCTATATGCTATCTTTAAAAATGGATGCATACGATACAAATGATAAAATTGCCGAGTTAGATCAAAAGATTGAACAACAATCTAATGAAAACAATGCAATTCAATCTGAAATTAAGAAAAATTCTTCTTATGAGCGCATTTACGATCAGGCTAAAAAACAAGGTATGAGCCTAAAGAACGATAATGTAAAGGTAGTGCGTACTAATGGCGAAGCGAAAAATTAAAATTAGAAAAAATAAATTAGGAGCAGTCCTCCTTGTTGGATTATTCGGACTGCTCTTTTTTGTATTGGTTTTAAGATATTCATATATCATGATAACTGGACATTCAGATGGACAAAATTTAGTGATGCGCGCTAATGAAAAATATCTCGTAAAAACGCAAGAACAGCCTGAAAGAGGGAAAATTTACGATAGAAACGGTAAAATTTTAGCCGAAGATGTTCAACGATATAAATTAGTAGCTATTATTGATAAAAATGCTGGAGAAGTTGGTGATACACCAAGGTATGTTAAAGATAAAAAGAAAACAGCAAAACAATTATCAAAAATTATTGATATGAAACCTGATGAAATTGAAAAACGTCTTAATCAAAAGAAAGCCTTTCAAGTTGAATTTGGACAGAAAGGGACAAATTTAACATATCAAGATAAAGTTAAACTCGATAAAATGGACTTACCAGGCATCACCTTATATCCAGAAACTGAACGATTCTATCCTAACGGTAATTTTGCTTCTCATTTAATTGGTATGGCTCAAAAAAATCCTGATACCGGGGAATTAAATGGTGCATTAGGTGTAGAAAAGATTTTTAATAGTTATCTAAATGGACAGAAAGGTTCGCTATCTTATATACATGACATTTGGGGTTATATTGCACCAAACAGTAAAAATGAAAAAGCGCCAAAACGTGGTGATGACGTTCATTTAACCATTGATTCAAATATACAAGTATTTGTCGAAGAGGCCCTTGATGATATGGTGAAACGATATGAACCAAAAGATTTATTTGCAGTGGTTATGGATGCGAAAACAGGAGAAATTCTTGCATATAGTCAACGTCCAACGTTCAACCCCGAAACGGGTAAAGACTTTGGAAAAAAATGGGCGAATGATTTATATCAAAATGCCTATGAGCCTGGGTCAACATTTAAATCATATGGATTAGCAGCTGCCATTCAAGAAGGTAAATTTAATCCTAAAGAAAAATATGAATCTGGTCATCGTGATATTATGGGTTCAAGAATTTCTGACTGGAATAAAACCGGTTGGGGAGAAATTCCAATGTCATTAGGTTTCACTTACTCATCTAATACATTGATGATGCATCTTCAAGATTTAGTTGGTGCTGACAAAATGAAATCTTGGTACGAGCGCTTTGGTTTTGGTAAATCAACAAATGGCATGTTTGACGGAGAATTAAAAGGAAATATTGCTTGGTCAAATGAATTACAACAAAAAACATCAGCATTCGGTCAATCGACTACAGTGACACCTGTACAAATGATACAAGCACAATCAGCTTTCTTTAATAAAGGAAATATGTTAAAACCTTGGTTTGTTCAAAGTATAGACAATCCAATTTCAAAGAAAACATTCTATAAAGGTGAAAAGAAAATAGCTGGAAAACCTATTACTTCAGAAACTGCGGATAAAGTTGAAACAGAATTAGATAAAGTAGTAAATAGTGATAAAAGTCATGCTTCCAATTATCGTATTGATGGTTATGATATTGAAGGGAAAACAGGTACTGCTCAGGTCGTTAATGAAAATGGTAGTGGATACGTTAAAGGAGCAAATCCCTACTTTGTAAGCTTTATGGGAGATGCGCCAAAAAAACATCCAAGAGTTATTGTTTATGCCGGTATGAGTCTTGCTCAGAAAAATGACCAAGAAGCATATGAATTAGGGGTAAGTAAAGCTTTTAAACCTATCATGGAAAATACACTTAAGTATTTAAATGTAGGCTCTAAAAAAGATGAGACTCAATCAGCACAGTATAGTAAAGTGCCAAATGTTGTAGGGCAACCAAGTCAAAAGGCACAAGATAGTCTTAAAGGAAAAGATTTACAACCTGTCATTATTGGTAATGGTAATACAATAAAAGCTCAATCTACTAGAGCTAATACAAAATTATTACCGAATAGTAAAGTGTTAGCAGTGACAGACGGCGATATTACTATGCCCAATATGAAAGGTTGGACAACAGACGATGTCCTAGCCTTCCAAGAATTAACTGGAATCAATGTTACGACTAAAGGCAGTGGATACGTAACAAAACAATCTGTAGCGAGTGGGTCAACACTCAAAAGTAATAATAAAATTGAAATAGAATTATCTACTGATGATCCTAATGATAGTACATCCTTAACTGATTCGAGTGGCTCTGATTCAAATAACACTTCAGATAATTCAACTGATACAACGTCTAATGATAAAAACGATTCATAAGAACAAATGACGTCGTTTTAAATGATAATAAATAAGGTGTCATATATTATGTATACCTTATTTATAATCTCATTTTCTTACATAATATATATAAAATTAGTTTGAAAATTGATAAGATTATAAAGGAAATAAAGTGAAAAACGAATAAATTTAAAATACATAAAGGAGATTACCATGCTTTTTATATTTGCGATTATCGCATTACTTATCACATTTATTTTAGTTCCTGTACTTATACCGACACTTAAAAGAATGAAATTTGGGCAAAGTATCCGCGAAGAAGGACCTCAAAGTCATATGAAAAAAACGGGTACACCAACCATGGGTGGTTTAACATTTTTAATTAGTATTATTATTACATCTATTATTGCTATATTTTTCACAGATCATTCCAATCCCATTATTCTATTACTCTTTGTCACAATAGGATTTGGACTCATTGGCTTTATTGATGATTACATTATTGTAGTTAAAAAAAATAACCAAGGACTTACAAGTAAGCAGAAATTTTTAGCTCAAATTGCAATAGCAATTATATTTTTCATTCTAAGCGATGTTTTTCATTTAATAGAATTTTCAACAAGTATAAATATTCCATTTACTAATTTTGGAATTCCATTGTCGTTTGCGTACGTTATTTTTATTGTTTTTTGGCAAGTTGGGTTTTCAAACGCAGTTAATTTAACTGATGGATTGGATGGATTAGCAACTGGCTTATCAATTATTGGATTCACTATGTATGCAATTATGAGTTTCATGTTAAATGCCCCTGCAATTGGTACTTTTTGTATTATTATGATTTTTGCATTACTCGGTTTCTTACCGTATAACTTAAATCCAGCCAAAGTATTTATGGGAGATACAGGAAGCTTAGCATTAGGAGGTATTTTTGCTACAATTTCAATCATGTTAAACCAAGAATTTTCATTACTTTTTGTAGGTTTAGTATTTGTTATCGAAACATTATCAGTAATGTTGCAAGTATCATCTTATAAATTAACTAAAAAAAGAATCTTTAAAATGACACCAATTCATCATCATTTTGAACTTAGCGGATGGAGTGAATGGAAAGTTGTTTCAGTATTTTGGCTTGTGGGCTTAATTTCAGGATTAATTGGATTATGGATAGGAGTGCATTAGAATGCTAAATTATACAGGATTAGAGAATAAAGATGTTCTTGTAGTTGGATTAGCAAAAAGTGGTTATGAAGCTGCTAAGTTATTAGTTAAATTAGGTGCAAATGTAACTGTAAATGATGGGAAAGATTTATCTAAAGATCCCCATGCAAAAGACTTAGAAACATTAGGTGTGAAAATTGTTGATGGTGGTCATCCATTATCATTACTTGATAGCAACCCGATTATTGTTAAAAACCCAGGTATACCTTATACAGTTTCAATTATTGATGAAGCATATCAACGAGGCCTTAAAATTTTAACTGAAGTAGAATTAAGTTATTTAATTTCTGAAGCTCCAATTATCGCTGTGACTGGTACAAATGGTAAAACAACAACAACTTCTCTCATTGGAGATATGTTTAAAAAAAGTAGATTAACTGGAAGACTTTCAGGAAATATTGGGTATGTTGCTTCTAAAGTAGCTCAAGAAACGTCACCTGATGAATATCTAATCACTGAATTATCTTCATTCCAATTACTTGGCATTGAACATTACAAACCTCACATTGCCATCATTACAAATATCTATTCTGCTCATTTAGATTATCATGAGTCATTAGAAAATTATCAAAATGCGAAGCGACGTATTTACAAAAATCAAACAGAAGATGATTATTTGATTTGTAATTATCATCAACGTCATTTAATTGAAACTGAAAATTTAAAAGCTAAAACATTATATTTTTCTACTCAACAAGAAGTAGATGGCATCTATATTAAAGATAATTATATCGTTTATAATGATGTTAACCTTATTAATATTGATGATTTAGTTTTACCAGGAGAACATAACTTAGAAAATATTTTAGCTGCTGTTTTAGCTGCGATACTTGCAGGCGTACCAATTAAGGCTATCGTAGATAGTTTAACAACATTCTCAGGTATTGAACATCGATTACAATATATTGGAACGAATCGAACAAATAAATACTATAATGACTCTAAAGCAACCAATACATTAGCAACACAGTTTGCTTTAAATTCATTTAAACAACCTATTATCTGGTTATGTGGTGGTTTAGATCGAGGTAATGGATTTGATGAATTAATTCCTTACATGAAACATGTTAGAGTAATGGTAGTTTTCGGTGAAACTCAAGATAAATTCGCTAAATTAGGTAATAGTCAAGGTAAAGAAGTAATCAAGGCAGTTGATATAGAAGATGCAGTAAAAAAAGTTCAAGATGTCATTGAACCTAATGATGTTGTTTTACTTTCACCAGCATGTGCAAGTTGGGATCAATATAAAACATTTGAAGAACGCGGCGAAAGATTTATTGAAAGTTTCCGTGCATACCTACCATCTTAATTAAAGGATGTGAAGTAATTGGATGATACAAGGGGCAATAGAAATAAAAAGATTCGTTCTATCAAGCGTTCATTTGATAAAGACAAAACTGAATTAGAAAATGATAAAAATAAAAAAATTAAAGATGATGTTAAATCAAAAGATAGACTCCAAAAAGAAAAGAATCTTTCAAATGATAGAAGGTCAAATAAATCTTTAAATTCTTCGAAAAATAAAGGTGAAAATTTAAAGAAAGAAGTAAAAACAAGGTTAAGAGAAAAGCGCAATAAATTTCAAAATGATAAATATAGTCACTTAACGGTAGCTGAAAAACGAGAACAACAAAAGATAGATAAAAGAAAGCGACAAAAACGTATCCAATATATTATTGTTACTACTTTAATACTTTTAATTATATTATTTCTACTATATATGTTTACACCATTAAGTAGAATTTCTCATGTTAATATTAGTGGTAATCATAATGTAAGTGATAGCCAAGTTGAAAAAGAATTAAATATCAAAAAAGGATCACGCATTTATACTTTTAGTAAAAGCAAAGCTATCAATAATTTAAAGAAAAATTCATTAATCAAAGATGTTCAGATTAATAAACAGTTGCCTAATACTTTAAATGTTAAAATTATTGAAAATAATTTAGTAGGTATTGTAAAAGATAAAAATAAATATGTGCCAATAATTGAAGGAAATAAAAAATTAGACAATTATAATGGTGATATTGCGAATAGTGCACCTGTATTAGAAGATTTTAAAGGTGACAATTTAAATCGTATCACGAAAGCATTATCTAAAATGTCTAATGAAACGAGAGATATGATTTCAGAAATAAAATATGCACCTTTGCAGAATCAACAAAATCGAGTCCTTTTATATATGAAAGATGGCATGCAAGTAGTAGGAGACATCAATACTCTAGCTAACAAAATCGAGTATTATCCTCAAATGTCTCAATCTCTTGCAAAAGATAGTTCAGGTCAATTAAAAACACAAGGATATATTGATTTATCTGTAGGAGCATCATTTATTCCATATAATGAAAATAGCAGTATTAATTCTAAGTCCGATCAAAATGTTCGTCAAAAAACACAGCAAGAAACAGAAGCAAAAAATGAATTACAAAGTGCATTAAATAAAATAAGCGAACAATCGGATACAAATAATTAAAAAATTTCGATAATAATATGTGTTTATAGTTCACAAGCTAAACGACGTATTGTAAACTAAATATAGTGTATTTTAATAGTATTTTGTCAGGAGGTGCCTATCTATGGAGGAACATTACTATGTAAGCATAGATATTGGTTCATCAAGTGTTAAAACAATAGTAGGCGAAAAATTTCACAATGGTATTAATGTGATAGGTACAGGGCAAACCTACACTAGCGGTATTAAGAATGGATTGATTGATGATTTTGATATTGCGAAACAAGCAATTAAAGATACAATTAAAAAAGCTTCTATCGCATCAGGTGTGGATATAAAAGAAGTTTTCTTAAAATTACCTATCATTGGTACTGAAGTGTACGATGAAGAAAACGAAATTGATTTTTACGAAGATACAGAAATTAGTGGATCACATATTGAAACAGTATTGGAAGGTATACGTCAAAAAAATGATGTACCTGATACAGAAGTTATTGATGTGTTTCCGATTAGATTCATTGTAGATGGAGATAACGAGGTTTCGGATCCTAAAGAACTCATTGCAAGACACTCGTTAAAAGTAGAAGCAGGTGTTATTGCAATTCACAAGTCAATTCTAATTAATATGATTAAATGTGTAGAATCTTGTGGAGTAGATGTATTGGACGTCTATTCAGATGCTTATAACTATGGCTCTATTTTATCTGCAACTGAAAAAGAATTAGGTGCATGTGTAATTGATATTGGTGAAGATCTCACTCAAATCGCCTTTTATGAACGCGGTGAACTTGTAGATGCCGATTCAATTGAATTAGCTGGACGTGATATTACAGATGATATCGCAGAAGAATTAAACACTACATATGAAACAGCTGAAAAAATTAAACATCAATATGGACATGCTTATACACAATCAGCGTCTGATCAAGACGTTTTCAGTGTTGATCAGGTAGATAGTGACGAATTAGTAGAGTATACTCAAAAAGATTTAAGTGCAGTTATTGAAAGAACAGTGCAAGATATCTTTGATGAAGTATTTGATGTGTTGGTAGATTTAGGATTAACTAAAGTAAATGGTGGATTCATTGTTACAGGTGGTTCTTCAAACTTATTGGGCATTAAAGAATTACTAAGTACAATGGTTAATGAAAAAATAAGAATCCATACACCTTCTCAAATGGGAATTAGAAAACCTGAATTTACTTCAGCGATTTCTACAATATCTAGTAGTATCACATTTGATGAATTATTAGATTATGTTACAATAAATTATCAAGATAATGATGAATTTGAAGAAGAAGTCATTGAAAATGACGAACACAATCATACTTCAAAATCAGGTGGCTTTGACTGGTTTAAACGTAAATCTAATAAAAACGAAGACACTGACGAAAATCATCAGCCGGAAGTACGTGAAAAAGCGGAGAAACATGATGATTATGAAACGTATGATGAAAACAACCATCAAGATGGAACACATCATTATGATGATGAACATGAAAAATCTGATAAAGAAGAAAGCAAATTTAAAAAGCTTATGAAATCTCTATTTGAATAATTGGCCATTAAGACTAGGAGGAAAAATAAATGTTAGAATTTGAACAAGGATTTAATCATTTGGCGACATTAAAAGTCATCGGTGTAGGTGGCGGCGGTAACAACGCTGTTAACCGCATGATTGATCATGGAATGAACAATGTTGAATTTATTGCAATTAACACTGATGGGCAAGCTTTAAACTTATCTAAAGCAGAATCTAAGATACAAATCGGTGAAAAATTAACACGTGGTTTAGGTGCAGGTGCAAATCCAGAAATTGGAAAAAAAGCTGCTGAAGAATCACGCGAACAAATTGAAGATGCTATTCAAGGCGCTGATATGGTATTTGTTACTGCTGGTATGGGTGGCGGTACTGGTACAGGTGCTGCACCAGTAGTTGCTAAAATTGCTAAAGAAATGGGAGCATTAACAGTAGGTGTTGTAACTCGTCCATTTGGCTTCGAAGGACGTAAACGTTCTACACAAGCAGCAGCAGGTGTTGAAGCAATGAAAGCGGCAGTTGATACATTAATTGTTATTCCTAACGATCGTTTATTAGATATTGTTGATAAATCAACTCCTATGATGGAAGCATTTAAAGAAGCAGATAATGTTTTACGTCAAGGTGTTCAAGGTATCTCTGATTTAATCGCTGTATCAGGTGAAGTGAACTTAGACTTTGCTGACGTTAAGACAATTATGTCTAACCAAGGTTCTGCATTAATGGGTATTGGTGTATCTTCAGGCGAAAATAGAGCAGTGGAAGCTGCTAAAAAAGCTATTTCATCTCCATTACTTGAAACATCAATTGTTGGTGCTCAAGGTGTGTTAATGAACATTACAGGTGGAGAATCTTTATCTTTATTCGAAGCCCAAGAAGCAGCTGATATTGTACAAGATGCAGCAGATGAAGATGTAAATATGATTTTTGGTACTGTAATTAATCCAGAATTGCAAGATGAAATTGTTGTAACAGTAATCGCAACTGGATTTGAAGATAAACCAACATCTCAAGGACGTAAAGCGTCAAGTACTGGTTTTGGTTCAAGTGCAACTTCTAGTACATCAACTCAAAGTGCACCAAAAGAAGACTCATTCACACATAGTACATCTAATTCACGTCCTTCTGATGGTCTAAGCGAAAGAAGTCATACTACTAAAGATGATGATATTCCTAGCTTTATTCGTAATAGAGAAGAAAGACGTTCTAGAAGAACTAGACGCTAATATTAAAGTATAAATATAAAGAAAGGAGCAGTGATTTCTGAGGAGAATGCTGCTCTTTTTGTTTTGTTTAATTTAAAAAGAAATATGTTATATAATACATTTATCTACATCTTTTAATCGAAATGCTGATAAAATATAAAACAATAGTCTAGGTATGACTATTCTTAAAAGTGAAGGTGGTTTTCACAACGTGGAAAAATTTATAAAACAGCCACATTATTTGAGTTATACATCACAATATGATCAGTTAACACTTGGTTTTACTACACGCGAAGATGGAAAGAGTCCATATCCAAGAGATGCATTTAATATGGCACGTTATATTGATGATGAACCTAGTTATGTGACGCATCATCAAGAGATATTAGCTAATGCTATCAACTTTCCTACACAACAATGGGTTTTTCCTATTCAAACACACGAAAATAATATCGCTCACATTACTAAAGCACATTGTGGCGCTAATATTAAGACATTAGGTAATGAATTATATGGAATTGATGGTATGTATACTTATGATTCAGATATATTATTAACGATGTGTTATGCTGATTGTGTACCTGTATATTTTTATAGTGAAAAACATCATTTTATCGCTCTAGCTCATGCGGGGTGGAGAGGAACATATGGTCAAATAGTAGTAGAAATGCTTAAATATGTAGAATTTGACTATCAAGATTTAAATGTAGTCATAGGTCCAGCGACTTCTTCAACCTATGAAATAAATGATGATATTAAAAAGAAATTTGAAACATTGCCTATTAATTCTGACAAATATATTGAAACACGAGATACTGATCGACATGGTATTGATTTAAAATTAGCCAACGCTTTATTATTAATAAATAGTGGCGTACCAGCTGAAAATATTAACATTACAAAATATACTACGTCAGAAGACTTATCGCTTTTTTTCTCTTATCGTGTTGAAAAAGGTAAAACTGGCAGGATGCTAGCATTTATAGGTCAAAAAGGAGAAGTGTAGTGTAATGCAGTTATATCACTATAATCCTTTATGTCATTACAAAGTTAAGAGGTTGATATATAATGAAAGTGACAGAAAATTTAGAAAAAATACAAACGGAAATTAATCATCATCTTGAAAAAAGTGTGATTAAGACCGCTCCAAACGTGATTGCAGTAACAAAATATGTTACAATAGACCGAGCAAAAGAAGCGTATGATGCTGGTTTAAGACACTTTGGAGAAAATAGAGTAGAAGGTTTTCTAGAAAAAAAACAAGCCTTACCTAAAGATGTTACAATGCATTTTATCGGTTCACTACAGTCTAGAAAAGTAAAAGATGTGATTAATGACATCGATTATTTACATGCACTAGATCGTTTGAATTTAGCAAAAGAAATTAATAAAAGAGCAACTCACACTATTTCATGCTTTATCCAAGTGAATGTTTCTGGTGAAGAAACTAAACATGGTATTGCGCTTAGTGAAGTTAATGATTTTATTGAACAAATTAAAGCATTCGACAATATTAAAATTGTTGGATTAATGACAATGGCGCCTTATACCGATGATAAGGACTACATACATCAGTTATTTAAACAATTGAGATTAAAACGAGATGAAATTAAAAACCTTAAATTAAATTATGCACCATGTGAATATTTATCTATGGGAATGAGTAATGATTATACTATTGCTGTAGAAGAAGGTGCTACATTTATAAGAATAGGGACTAAACTTGTTGGAGAAGAGGAGTGAGCCCCGTGGCTATCAAGGATTTATTTAATAATTTTTTCCTAATGGAAGATGAAGAAGAAGTCGAAAGCCCTGCTGAAAGACAACAGCGTGTAACACAAAATGAAGAAAATCAAAATCGTAATATGCAACAGCAACCTATTGAAAGAACACAGAATAATCAAAATCACTTAAAAACTGTACCTCAAAAGAAAGTATCAAAAAATTACAATACTGAAGAAAGGAATTATCGTATGGGAAATACATCAAATAAGTCTAATTCAAAAAATGTTGTTACTATGAATCAATCAGCTGGTACAGGTTATAGTAATTACGAAAATTCAAAAATGTGCTTATTTGAACCTCGTGTATTTTCAGATACTCAAGACATTGCAGATGAACTTAAAAATCGTCGTGCGACATTAGTTAACTTACAACGTATTGATAAAGTATCAGCGAAACGTATTATTGACTTCTTAAGTGGAACAGTTTATGCCATTGGCGGAGATATACAACGTGTAGGTGCTGATATCTTCCTTTGTACACCTGATAATGTTGAGGTGGCAGGTAGTATTACCGATCACCTTGAACAGATGAATACACAACAACATTACGAATAATTTAAGGAGTAGAATATAATATATGGATGTTGGTATATTAGCTAGTATATTTAACTTTATATTATTACTAGTTCAAATTTATTATTGGGGAATGATTATTTATTTCTTTACTTCATGGGTTCCAACAATTAGAGAATCTAAATTTGGATCATTTTTAAGTAAGATATATGAACCTTTCTTAGAGCCATTTAGAAAGATTATTCCACCCATTGGTATGATTGATATTTCATC
Source organism: Staphylococcus sp. HMSC069E10 (assembly GCF_001809205.1). NCBI lineage: Bacteria > Bacillati > Bacillota > Bacilli > Caryophanales > Staphylococcaceae > Staphylococcus > Staphylococcus sp. HMSC069E10. Next base: position 192,327 of record NZ_KV796489.1, read on the forward strand.
AATTGTAGCATTATTTGTACTTGTATTATTTCAATATGGATTGAAAAGTATTTTTGATATGATATTAAATTATTTAATACTAAAATAATTTTATAATAAGTTAGTAGAGCCTGTGATATGCATAATGTCTCAGGCTCTTTAACACTTAAAAGAGGAGGCGTTAATCATCGATATTTATCAGCACTTTAGAAATGAAGAACAACCACTTATTGATCAATTATTAGATAAATGTGAACAAGTTAATCAACAATATGCACCTGTATTGACTTCATTTTTAGATCCTAGAGGACAATATATATTAGAAGTCATCGTCGGTAGTTTTGAAGATATGAAAGTGAGCTATTTCGGTGGTCAATCGGCAGAAAGAAAGAGAGCAATTATTGCGCCTAGTTATTTTGAACCTACTGAAGGTGATTTTGAAGAAGTATTAATCCAAATTAATTATCCTGAGAAATTTGTGTCTATTCAACATCAACATGTACTTGGAACTTTAATGTCTTTAGGTATAGAAAGAGAACAAGTAGGAGATATACTTGTTGGTGATACGATTCAGTTTGTTTTGACAAAGCAATTGGAATCATATATTATGATGGAATTAACAAAGATTAAAGGTGCTACAGTCAAACTTGATTCTATTCCATTTAAAGATATGATACAATCAAAAGAGAATTGGAATATTCATCATAGTACAGTCAGTGCTTTAAGATTAGATGTCGTTTTAAAAGAAATGATTCGAAAATCTAGATCAATTGCTAAACAATTAATTGAAAAAAAACGGGTAAAAGTGAATCATACTTTAATCGATTCTCCCGATTTTCAACTTCAAAACAATGATTTGCTCTCTATTCAAGGATTTGGACGTGCTCGAATTATTGATATAGGTGGCAAAACTAAAAAAGAAAAAGTTCATATAACGTATCAAACACTATTTAAGTAAATGATATTGATTGATAAATAATAAAAACACCTTTATGATGGTTTGTTTTAAGGAGGATAACAGATGGCTTTTACACCTAATGAAATAAGAAATAAGGAATTTACAAGAGTGAAAAATGGTTTGGAGCCTGCTGAAGTTAGCGACTTTTTAACTCAATTAAGTAATGAGATTGAAAGACTTAAAGAAGAAAAAAAACAACTTGAAAAAGTGCTTGAAGAGAGAGATACTAATATTAAATCTTATCAAGATGTTCATCAATCAGTAAGTGATGCGCTTATTCAAGCTCAACAAGCTGGAGAACAAACAAAAATTGCTGCCACAAAAGAATCAGAAGCAATTATCTCTAAAGCAAAAGCGCAAGCTGATGTGATTGTAAATGATGCTATTGAAAAAGCACGTCATTTATCTTTCCAAACTGAAGATATGAAACGTCAATCTAAAATATTTAGATCAAGATTTCGTATGCTTGTAGAAGCACAGCTGGATTTATTGAAAAATGATGATTGGGATTACTTATTAAATTATGATTTTGATGCAGAACAAGTGACACAAGAAAACATACAGCATTTAAATCCACAAGATGTAAATCCAAATGCGAATAGTGAAACTCCAACGAGTGAAACAACTGAGACATTATCAAATGAGGAAAATCAGTCAATCAATTCTAATGAAACAACTAATACAAATAAGTCTACTTCTGAAAATAAGGATGTTTCAAGTAGCGAATCATCATCAAATAAATAGTTAATAAAATGTCAGACACGTAAAAAATAATAAACTTTTCACAGCGAGTTAGGACACGGTGGAAGCCTAATATAAGTCTATTTTTTATATCACTGGCAAATTAAAATTTTATAATATTAAGAAGAGAACTCTAAGTTGAGTTAAGAAGGGTGGTACCGCGGATTTCCCGTCCCTATTAATTGAACTTAGAGTTCTTTTTATATTTAAGGAGTGGAAAATATGAATTACAAAGAAACTTTATTAATGCCAAAAACTGACTTTCCAATGCGAGGAGGTTTACCTAATAAAGAGCCAAAAATTCAAGAGCAATGGGAAGCAAATAATCATTATCAAAAAGCTTTAGAGAAAAATGAAGGAAATCAATCATTTATTTTGCATGATGGCCCACCTTATGCAAATGGTAATCTTCACATGGGACATGCATTAAATAAAATTATTAAAGATATTATTGTACGTTATAAAACGATGCAAGGATTTTACTCACCTTACGTTCCAGGATGGGACACACATGGTTTACCAATTGAACAAGCATTGACTAAAAAAGGCGTTGATCGCAAAAAAATGTCAATTGCTGAGTTTAGAGAAAAATGTAAAGAATTTGCTTTAGAACAAGTTGAACTTCAAAAACAAGATTTTAAACGTTTAGGTGTACGTGGGGACTTTAATAATCCATATATTACTCTTAAACCTGAATATGAAGCAGCTCAAATTCGTTTGTTTGGCGAAATGGCTGATAAAGGTTTAATTTATAAAGGTAAAAAACCAGTATATTGGTCACCATCAAGTGAATCTTCACTTGCTGAAGCTGAAATTGAATATCATGATAAACGTTCAGCATCTATTTATGTAGCCTTTGATGTTAAAGATTCAAAAGGTACTATCGATGAGGATGCTCAATTTATTATCTGGACAACTACACCTTGGACATTACCTTCTAACGTAGCAATTACAGTTCATCCAGACTTGAAATATGGTCAATATAATGTAAATGGTAAGAAATACGTGATTGCTGAAGCTTTAGCTGAAAGTGTTTCTGAAGCATTAGGTTGGGATAAAGATACTATTCAATTGGAAAAAGAATTTACAGGGAAAGAGTTAGAGTATGTTGAAACACAACATCCTTTCATAGATCGAGTGTCATTAGTCATTAATGGTGGTCATGTAACAACTGATGCTGGTACTGGTTGTGTACATACTGCCCCTGGACACGGGGAAGATGACTATGTTGTAGGTCAAAAATACGATTTACCTGTCATTAGTCCTTTGGATGATAAAGGTGTCTTCACAGAAGAAGGCGGACAATTTGAAGGTATGTTCTATGATAAAGCAAATAAAGCTGTAACAGACCTTTTAACTGATAAAGGTGCCTTATTAAAATTAGACTTTATTACGCATAGTTATCCGCATGATTGGCGTACTAAAAAACCAGTTATTTTCCGTGCAACACCTCAATGGTTTGCTTCAATTAATAAAGTGAGACAAGATATCTTAGATGCGATTGAAGAGACTGATTTTAAAGTAGATTGGGGTAAAACACGTATTTATAATATGATTCGTGACCGTGGTGAATGGGTGATTTCTCGTCAACGTGTATGGGGTGTACCATTGCCTGTATTTTACGCTGAAAATGGCGATATTATTATGACAAAAGAAACAGTCAATCATGTAGCTGATTTATTTGAAGAATATGGCTCAAATGTTTGGTTTGAAAGAGAAGCTAAAGATTTATTACCTGAAGGATTCACACATCCTGGAAGTCCTAATGGAGAATTTACTAAAGAAACAGATATTATGGATGTTTGGTTTGACTCTGGTTCATCTCATAGAGGCGTGTTAGAAACTCGTCCAGAATTGCATTTCCCAGCCGATTTATATTTTGAAGGTAGTGACCAATATCGTGGTTGGTTTAACTCTTCAATTACTACAGCAGTTGCGACTAGAGGACAAGCGCCTTATAAATTCTTATTGTCACATGGTTTCGTAATGGATGGCGAAGGTAAAAAAATGAGTAAATCTTTAGGTAACGTTATCGTGCCTAATCAAGTAGTAAAACAAAAAGGTGCAGATATTGCACGATTATGGGTAAGTAGTACAGACTATTTAGCAGATGTACGTATTTCAGATGAAATTTTAAAACAAACGTCTGATGTTTATAGAAAAATCAGAAATACTTTAAGATTTATGTTAGGTAATATTAACGACTTTAATCCTGAAACAGACAGTGTACCTGAACATGAATTATTAGAAGTAGATCGCTACTTATTGAATCGCTTACGTGAATTCACTGCTAGTACTATTAATCACTATGATAACTTTGATTACTTAAATATTTATCAAGAAGTTCAAAACTTTATCAATGTTGAATTAAGTAACTTCTATTTAGATTATGGTAAAGATATTCTGTATATTGAACAAAAAGACGCACATAAACGTCGTAGCATGCAAACAGTGTTGTATCAAATTTTAGTAGATATGACTAAATTACTTGCTCCTATTTTAGTACACACTGCCGAAGAAGTATGGTCTCATACACCACATGTTAAAGAAGAAAGTGTTCACTTAGCAGATATGCCAAAAGTTGTGGACGTTGATCAAGAGTTATTAGATAAATGGAATCAATTTATGTCATTACGTGATGATGTAAACCGTGCATTAGAAGCAGCACGTAATGAAAAAGTTATCGGTAAATCTCTTGAAGCTAAAGTAGTGATTGGAAACAATGATCACTTTAAAGCTGCAGAATTTTTACAACAATTTAATGACTTACAACAATTATTTATCGTCTCTCAAGTTGAAGTGACTGAAAAAGTAGACAATGGAAATGAATACCAACATGGTGACATTCGTATTGACCATGCTTCAGGTGAAAAATGTGAAAGATGTTGGAATTATAGTGAAACATTAGGATCTGTTGGTGAACTTGATCATTTATGTCCACGTTGTCAAGAAGTCGTAAAAACTTTAGTTTAATTCAATAGAGATAGAACGCTTGTAACCTAATTAAGGGTTACGAGCGTTTTTTTATAAAGTATATAAATATTAAATAATAATAATTTGAAAATATATCTGAATAGAGTTTCAAGTTTAGATAAAAACGGATGAGGTTATATCAAATAATAAGTGATAGAATGTTTCTCGTAAGTAATATAGGAAGAGAGATAAAATGATGGGTAAAATTTTACTAACAGAGGCTTCTGGATATATTGGTAGTCACTTAAAAGATAAATTAAAAGTTAATCATGAGATTATCGCAATATCAAGAAATGCTCAAAATAAAAAAAATGAAAAAAATGTAACTTGGAAATCAGCAGATTTATTTGATTTAGATGCTATAACTGAAGTAATGAAAGGTATAGATACTGCGATTTATCTTGGTCATTCAATGAAGACAAGTGCTAAACTTACACAGGCTAATTTTGAAGATATGGATGCACTACTAGCTGATAATGTTGGGCGCGTAGCGAAAAAACATGGGGTCAAACACATTATATTTATGAGTGGTATTATCACGAATGATAGTCATTTGTCACTTCACTTAAAAAGTCGGTTAGAATGTGAAAAAATATTAAGATATTATGGTGTCCCTGTAAGCACATTACGTGCTGGGTTAATTATAGATTCAAACGGTAGTTCATATCCTATTTTTAAAAGAATGATAGAGCGTTTGTCAGCAATGATTCTACCGAACTGGGCTTACAATATGATTGCGCCAGTATCTATGGATGATGTTATTGATAAATTAGCTATGTTAGTCGAACGTTCTCCTAAAGAAAATGAAGTATTTAATATTACAAGGCCTAAGGTAATGAATTATCAAGAATTATTTGAACGTATAGCGACTATTCTTGATAAACATTTGTTTATATTGCACTTACCAACCATCCTTATTCGGTTAAGTCGATATTGGATTAAAGAGAAAATGAATGGTAAAGAAAATGTGAAAAAAGCACTTAAAGAAAAACAAGATGAACAACAAATAATAACTACAAAACAATCTAAATCAAATCAAAATAAGAGAGATGAAGTTAAAGATGTTAGAGCAATGACGCGTTTTAGAATTCCGGAAAGTTATTCGATACAGGATGTAACAAGAGAATATGCAGAATTTATTAATAATATCACGCTCCATTTAGTAAATGGTACCATTAATGAGCATGAATTTAATATTCAATTACCATTAATAAGGAAATGTATTTTAAAAATGAAAAGAGATAATCATGATTCTATTAATGAAATGATTGTGTATAAAATTGTTGGTGGAGATTTAGCTATGGTTAAAGACAGTAGTAATGCACGATTTGAATTTAGACGTATATTAGATACCAACGAAGGTATTGCAGCGTTGCAAGGATATGAACCAACATTACCATGGGGAGTTTATAAGTTTACTCAAGCCATTGCACATAAGTTTGTGATGGGTGTATTCAAACAGTATATGAATCATTTAGCTAGTTATGAAAAAGATAAACAAGATTTCGTTAATAAAATTTTTACTAATCTTGCTATGACTACTGGTGTAATGTTTGGTGCATGTGTTGGTACAAGAATCTACAATAAAGTTTTAGCTAAAAAATAATGTACTTTATATATATTTAAAAGTTTTCGATGGAAACGCAATGAAGTTCTCTCTATCGAAAGCTTTTTTAGTCTAAATAGTTGAATATTACGCATTAAGACTGATAAAATTTTAAATATTTTATTATAGAATAATCATTAATCATAGCTTTTTTAAATTGAAAGAGAGATTTTAAAATTTAGGAGGTGTCCTATGTTTCATGATAATGATGCACATTTTATTAATGGTATCACTTTAAATGTAAGAGATTTACGTACTTTACAACCGTTCTATGAAGAATTATTAGGGTTTAAAAAAGTGGAAGAGACATTAACCGCTGTCAAATATCAAGTTGGAGACAGTCACCATTATATTACTTTAAGAGAGATAAAGTCTGGACGAAATCCTTTATCTCAAGAAGCTGGTTTATTTTATATAGGAATTCAATTATCCAATAAACAACATCTGGCAGATCTAATTGAAAAGTTAAATGATTATGAGTTACCAATTAATGGTGGAGAACAAAATGTATGTACATTTATTTTTGTCGAAGATCCAGAAGGTCATATGTTTAAATTTTATGTTGATAAAGCGATTTCTGATTGGAAACAAGAAAGTGAATGGATTAGACTCAATATTAAGCCGCTCGATGTTTCTTCATTATTACCATATGCATCCACCATCGGATGGCAAGGTTTACCTAATGATAGTAAAATTGGGAATATTAGTTTAAAAACCATTCGATTAAATGAAGTAAGAGAGTATTATTTAAACCATTTTGGACTAGTACCTTCTGCATATTTAGATGATGAATCGTTTTATTTAGCTTCTGAACAATATTATTGTCATCTTTCAATGAATCAATGGAATTCAAAAATAAAGCGAATAGATAATGAACATACTTATGGTTTATCTATCGTTGACTTTCATTATCCAGAAACACATCATATCAATATAAAAGGTCTAGATGGTATCCAGTTTAGATTTAATTTTATAGAGGTAGAGTGATGAAATGAAAAAATGGATTTTTTTAATGGTGTTTGTGTGCATGATATTTACGGCCGGTGCAGTTTTTGATGGTCTAGACAATCAAGATATGACTGAACCTACAATTCATTTTTGGGAAAAAAATCCTATGAAATATAACACATACGCTAAAGGTCAATGTACTTACTATGTATTTGATCGAGTAAAAGAAGACCATCATTTAATAAGTAACCAATGGGGTGACGCTAAACATTGGGCAAATAAGGCTAAGAAACAAGGGTATACAGTCAATGAAAATCCAACTAAGGGTTCTATTTTACATTATCCAAAAGGAAAACATGGACATGTTGCTTATGTAGAACAAGTCAATAATGATGGCTCTTTAATAGTCTCTGATATGAATTTCAGAAAACCTTACGAAATTACAACACGTTTTGTAGATGTTGATCAAGTCGATCAATTTAATTATATTCATCCTAAAAGTAACACAAATATGACATAGAAGATTGTAGCTTTTTTTATACTAAGTAGTAGGCTATAATGTAGAGTGTTGTCAAAGAGTTGAGGGCTGAATGGAGGCACATGAATGAAAAAGAAATATTATATTGGTTTATCTTTAATAGTAGCCATCGTGATTTTAATTATAGACCAATTAACTAAAAAAATAATTACAGCAATCATGAACATTGGTGATTCTTATGAAGTGATTCCTCATTTTTTAAATATTACATCACATAGAAATAATGGTGCAGCATGGGGGATTTTAAGTGGTAAAATGGGATTTTTCTATATTATTACTCTTATTATTTTAGCTGTACTTATTATATTTTATATTAAAGAAACTAAATATAATGCGTTTATGCAAGTTGCAATTAGCTTATTATTTGCTGGTGCATTAGGTAACTTTATCGATCGTTTATTCAATGGTGAAGTTGTTGATTTCATTGATACAAATATTTTTGGATATGATTTTCCAATTTTTAATATCGCAGATTCAAGCTTAACAATTGGTGTTATTTTTGTCATTATTGCATTGGTTAAGGATGCAACTAAAAAAGAATAGGAGGGCACGTAGTGGAAACGTATGAATATAAAATAGAAGATGAAGCACTCGTAGGTCAGCGTATTGATAAATTATTATCTGATTTCAATAGTGAGTGGTCTAGAAGTCAACTTCAAGATTGGATTAAAAATGATTTAGTCACTGTTAATGGTAAAATAATCAAATCAAATTATAAAGTTAAATTAAATGATGAGATTCAAGTGACTGAAAAAGAAGTGGTTGAAGCCGATATTTTACCGGAGAACCTCAATTTAGATATTTATTATGAAGATGAAGATGTAGCCATTGTTTATAAACCTAAAGGCATGGTTGTACACCCTTCACCAGGTCATTATACAGGTACATTAGTTAATGGGTTAATGTATCAAATTAAAGATTTATCAGGTATCAATGGAGAGATACGTCCTGGTATTGTTCATCGTATTGATAAAGATACGTCTGGTTTACTTATGGTAGCTAAAAATGATATAGCACATCGTGGTCTAGTAGAACAACTTATGGATAAAACAGTAAAGCGTAAGTATACAGCTTTAGTACATGGTAATATCCCTCATGATTATGGAACAATTGATGCTCCAATAGGCAGAAACAAAAAAGACCGTCAATCTATGGATGTTGTTGATGATGGAAAAGAAGCAGTGACTCATTTTAATGTAATAGAACATTTCAATGACTATACATTAATTGAATGTCAATTAGAAACAGGTCGTACTCATCAAATTCGTGTTCATATGAAATATATTGGGTTCCCACTTGTTGGAGATCCTAAATATGGTCCTAGAAAAACATTAGATATTGGTGGACAAGCTTTACATGCTGGAGTTATTGGTTTTGAACATCCTGTCACTCATGAATATATTGAACGTCATGCTGAGTTACCTCAAGAGTTTCAATCGCTATTAGAAGATATTCGATTAAGAGAATCATAAAATTAGAGAACAAAGTCGTAAATTAAAAGAAAGCATATTGACTTATGAACTAAAAAGATTTAAGCTAATAACAGTTAAAATTAAACAAAACAGTGTCTTTTAAAAAGAGTCCAGAGAGGCTCAAAAGACAGGGTGACTAATGATATAAATATGATTAACTTTAATTGTTCGATTGTTATCAGACGAATCATATAAAATATTTTTATATACATTAAACCTCATGTCTTTGTAAAAGGCATGAGGTTTTTTCTTTTAAGAGGTGTAATCATGTCAGAACGTATTATTATGGACGAAGCAGCTATACAACGTACTGTTACACGTATAGCACATGAAATTCTAGAATATAATAAAGGAACTGAACAACTTGTTCTTTTAGGTATTAAAACAAGAGGCGAATTTTTAGCACGTCGTATTCAAGAAAAAATTAAACAAATTGAACATCATGTAGTTCCAACAGGTACGATTGACATTACTCATTTTAGAGATGATATTGAAAACTCGAAAAAGCCTATCACTAAAGATGCCATTGAAATTGATCAAGATGTTACAGATAAGATAGTGATCATTATTGATGATGTACTTTATACTGGACGAACAGTTAGAGCATCTTTAGATGCAATTTTATTACATTCTCGACCTATAAAAATTGGCCTCGCTGCCCTTGTGGATCGTGGCCATCGTGAACTGCCAATTAGAGCAGACTTTGTTGGAAAGAATATACCTACTGCAAAAGATGAAGCAGTATCTGTTTATCTTGAAGAAATAGATGATAGAAATGCAGTAGTAATTGAATAACTAACCTTTTAAACCAGTACGAGAGACTGAAAAAGGTAAAGTATTTAATGGTGAGCGTGTAATGTATTTATTAATTGGATAGATGATATGTCTCACTTAAATTAAATACTTTTCCTATGTCATGTTATAAAAAACTTAAAGAAGCTTTTTATAATATTTCATTAATTTATTTTAGTCTCTTTACCATAGTGTAAAGAGACTTTTTTAGAAAGGAAGAACATTTCATGGAAAATGAGCAAATGTTTAAACGTACTGTCAAACCAGTACTAGATGTAAAAGATAAACCAAAACCAGCACAATGGGCGTTTTTAAGCTTACAACATCTATTTGCAATGTTTGGTTCAACTGTCCTTGTTCCATTTTTAACAGGGTTACCTATTTCTGCAGCATTATTAGCATCTGGGATAGGAACATTACTATATATATTAATTACTAAAGCAAAGATACCTGCCTATTTAGGTTCAAGCTTTGCATTTATTACTCCAATTATTACGGGGTTAAGTACACACAGTTTAGGAGATATGCTTGTCGCATTATTCGCTAGTGGCGTAATGTATATCGTTATTGGTATCTTCATAAAATTAAGTGGTACCGGTTGGTTGATGCATCTTTTACCACCAGTTGTTGTTGGTCCAGTTATTATGGTCATTGGTTTAAGTCTCGCACCAACAGCAGTAAACATGGCAATGTATGAGAATTCAGGAGATATGAAGGGTTACAATTTAAGCTATTTATTAGTAGCATTAGTAACTTTACTAGTAACTATTATTGTTCAAGGATTCTTTAAAGGCTTCCTTTCTCTTATTCCTGTGTTAATAGGAATTATTGTAGGTTATATTGTGTCAATTTTTGTAGGCATTGTTAATTTCAAACCAATTGCTAAAGCCAGTTGGCTAGATTTTCCAGATATATATTTACCATTTAAAGATTATGTTCCATCGATACATATCGGACTTATTTTAGTCATGTTGCCTATAGTATTTGTAACAGTCAGTGAACATATTGGCCATCAAATGGTAATTAATAAAATTGTAGGACGTAATTTCTTTGAAAATCCAGGTTTACATCGTTCAATTATAGGTGATGGTGTTTCAACAATGTTCGCTAGTATTATTGGAGGACCGCCTAGTACAACTTATGGCGAAAATATTGGTGTACTCGCAATTACAAAAATATATAGTATCTATGTCATTGGTGGCGCAGCAGTGATTGCAATTATCTTATCATTTATAGGTAAGTTCTCAGCATTAATTTCATCAATTCCTACACCAGTTATGGGTGGTGTATCTATCTTATTATTCGGTATTATTGCAGCAAGTGGACTTAGAATGTTGGTAGAAAGTCGTGTTGATTTTGCTAGTAATCGTAATTTAGTTATTGCATCAGTAGTATTAGTAGTTGGTATTGGAAATTTACTTATCAATTTAAAAAGTCTTGGTGTGAACCTACAAATTGAAGGCATGGCTTTAGCAGCATTATCAGGAATCATATTAAATCTTATTTTGCCAAAAGAAAAAGAAGAATCAGACATTAAATAAAAGAGGATCTTTTAGGAGGCAGGTCATGAAAAATTTATTTTCAATGGAATATTTAACAAACGACGATATTTTTAATCTTATTCAAACAGCGAGTCGTTTTAAATCAGGAAAAGAAATTGTCCCTCAGTATGAAGGAAAATATGTATCTAACTTATTCTTTGAAAATTCAACACGTACAAAATGCAGTTTTGAAGTAGCTGAACTTAATCTTGGATTGAAACAAGTTAACTTTGAAACAAGCACTTCTTCAGTACAAAAAGGAGAATCACTTTATGACACTTGTAAAACGTTAGAGAGTATTGGCGTCAATTTATTAGTCATTAGACATCCTCAAAATGCATATTACGAAGAACTAGAAAATTTAAATATTCCGATTGCAAATGCTGGAGATGGTAGTGGTCAGCATCCTACTCAAAGCTTATTGGATATAATGACGATTTATGAAGAATACGAAACGTTTGAAGGATTAAATATTTTAATATGTGGAGATATTAAAAATTCTCGTGTAGCAAGAAGTAATTATACAAGTTTAACCTCACTTGGCGCTAAAGTAATGTTCTCAAGTCCTAATGAATGGGTAGATGAAACATTAGATGCTCCCTATGTAAATATTGATGATGTGATTGATAAAGTTGATATCATTATGCTTTTAAGAGTTCAACATGAAAGACATGGTATTACTGATGAAGCAAACTTTAAAGCTGATCATTATCATGAACAATATGGGTTAACTAAAGAAAGGTATCGTCGTTTAAAAGATGATGCGATAGTGATGCATCCTGCTCCAGTAAATCGTGGCGTAGAAATCGATAGTGAACTAGTTGAAGCACCTAAGTCAAGAATCTTTAAACAAATGGAAAATGGAATGTATTTAAGAATGGCTGTAATAGATAAACTTTTATCAAGAAAAGGAGAATAATTATGAAACTTATAAAAAATGCTAAAATTTTAGACAATGGTGAACTTAAATCAACGTCAATTTTAATTGATGGACAATATATCAAGGAAATGAATGAAAATATTAATATTGATGAAGGTACTGAAGTCATTGATGCAAATGGTCAGTTTGTAGCACCAGGACTAGTAGATGTGCATGTACATTTAAGAGAACCAGGTGGAGAACATAAAGAAACAATTGAAACTGGAACAAAAGCAGCTGCACGTGGCGGGTTTACAACAGTATGTCCTATGCCTAATACACGTCCTGTACCTGATACAGTAGAACACATGGATCAGTTGCAATCATTAATTAAAGAAAATGCACAAGTCCGTGTCTTGCCTTATGCATCAATTACAATTCGTCAAGCTGGTAAAGAGCATGTTGATTTTGAAGCACTTTCAAAAGAGGGTGCATTTGCATTTACAGATGATGGTGTAGGTGTTCAGGAGTCAGCAATGATGTATGAAGCGATGCAACAAGCTGCAAAATTAAATAAAGCAGTTGTTGCTCATTGTGAAGATAATAGCTTAATTTATGGTGGTGCAATGCATCAAGGTAAACGTAGTGAAGAATTAGGTATTCCTGGCATTCCAAACATTTGTGAATCTGTACAAATTGCACGAGACGTTTTATTAGCAGAAGCAGCAAATTGTCACTATCATGTGTGCCACGTTTCAACAAAAGAAAGTGTAAGAGCAATTCGTGATGCTAAAGCAGCAGGCATTCATGTTACTGCTGAAGTGACACCACATCATCTGTTATTAACTGAAGATGATGTTCCAGGTGATAATGCCATTTTTAAAATGAATCCACCATTAAGAAGTAAAGAAGATAGAGATGCATTATTAGAAGGATTACTAGATGGTACCATTGATTGTATTGCTACAGATCACGCGCCTCATGCCAAAGAAGAAAAAGCTCAGCCAATGACAAAAGCACCATTTGGTATTGTAGGAAGTGAAACAGCCTTCCCATTATTATATACTCATTTTGTTAAAAATGGAGACTGGTCATTACAACAACTTGTTGATTACTTAACAATTAAACCAGCACAAATATTTGATTTACCTTATGGAAAATTAGAAGAAGGCAGCTATGCAGACTTAACAATCATCAATTTAGATGAAGAAAGAGAAATTCGTGGTGAAGACTTCTTATCTAAAGCAGATAATACACCATTTATAGGATATAAAGTATATGGTAACCCTGTTTTAACAATGGTTGAGGGTGAAGTTAAATTTAAGGAGGACAAGTAAAATGTTTGAACGTAGATATCTCGTATTTGAAGATGGTTCATATTATGAAGGATATAAATTAGGGTCAGATCAATTATCAATCGGTGAAATTGTATTTAATACAGCGATGACTGGATATCAAGAAACGATTTCTGATCCATCATATACTGGTCAAATTGTTACATTTACTTATCCTTTAATTGGAAATTATGGTATTAATAGAGACGATTTTGAATCACTTACACCTACATTAAATGGGGTAGTGGTTAAGGAAGCAAGTACGCATCCAAGTAATTTTAGAAAACAAAAAACATTACATGAAGTGCTTGTTCAATATCAAATTCCTGGTATTTCAGGGGTAGATACACGCAGTATTACTAGAAAAATTAGAAAATATGGTGTATTAAAAGCAGGATTTACTGACAATAAAGAGGAAATTGAATCACTTGCAGCTAACTTAAAAACTGCAGAATTACCTCGTGATGAGGTAACTACTGTGTCAACAAAAACACCGTATGTATCAACAGGCTCAGATTTAAGCGTCGTGTTATTAGACTTTGGTAAAAAGCAAAATATTGTTAGAGAGCTTAATTCAAGAGGATGTAATGTTACTGTAGTACCTTATGATACTTCAGCAGAGGAAATATTAGCAATGTCACCAGATGGTGTCATGCTTTCAAATGGACCTGGAGATCCAGAAGAAGTTAATGTTGCCTTAGATATGATTAAAGGTGTTTTAGGAAATATACCATTCTTTGGCATTTGTCTTGGTCATCAGTTATTTGCATTATCTCAAGGTGCCAAAGCATTTAAGATGAAGTTCGGACATCGTGGTGCGAATCATCCTGTAAAAGATTTACGCACAGGTAAAGTCGATATCACAAGTCAAAATCACGGTTATGCTATTGATAAAGACTCATTAGAAAATACAGATTTAGAAGTGACACATATTGCTTTAAATGATGGTACGGTTGAAGGATTAAGACATAAAACATTACCAGCCTTTTCAGTGCAATATCATCCAGAGGCAAGACCAGGCCCAAGTGACTCAAATTACTTATTTGATGAGTTCTTAGACATGATGAGAGATTTTAAAGATAATAAAAAGGAGAGTAAAACGAATGCCTAAACGTGACGATATTAAAACGATTTTAGTAATTGGTTCAGGTCCTATTATTATTGGACAAGCTGCAGAATTTGACTATGCTGGAACACAAGCGTGTCTTGCTTTAAAAGAAGAAGGATACCGTGTTATTTTAGTAAACTCAAATCCTGCAACTATTATGACTGATAAAGAAATTGCAGATAAAGTATATATTGAACCTTTAACTCATGACTTTATTGCACGTATCATTCGTAAAGAACAACCTGATGCATTATTACCTACATTAGGTGGACAAACAGGTTTAAATATGGCAATACAATTACATGATAGCGGTGTATTAAAAGCAAATAATGTAGAGTTATTAGGTACAAAATTAGAATCTATACAACAAGCAGAAGATAGAGAATTATTCCGATCATTGATGAATGAATTAGATGTTCCGGTACCTGAAAGTGATATAGTAAATACTGTAGAACAAGCATTTGCATTCAAAGAACAAGTAGGATATCCATTAATTGTACGTCCTGCCTTTACAATGGGGGGTACTGGTGGTGGTATCTGTCATAATGATGAAGAATTAAAAGAAGTTGTAAGTAATGGATTACATTATAGTCCAGCGACTCAATGTTTAATTGAAAAATCAATAGCAGGATATAAAGAAATTGAATATGAAGTGATGCGTGATAAAAATGACAATGCCATTGTAGTATGTAATATGGAAAATATTGACCCAGTAGGTATCCATACTGGAGATTCAGTTGTTGTAGCTCCTAGTCAGACACTATCAGATGTTGAATACCAAATGTTACGTGATGTATCGCTTAAAGTGATTCGTGCTTTAGGTATTGAAGGTGGTTGTAATGTACAGCTGGCTTTAGATCCATATTCATTAAATTATTACATTATTGAAGTTAATCCACGTGTGTCTCGTTCATCTGCACTAGCATCAAAAGCAACAGGCTATCCAATTGCTAAATTAGCGGCTAAAATTGCGGTTGGTTTAACATTAGATGAGATGCTAAATCCTATAACTGGAACATCTTATGCTGCGTTTGAACCAACACTTGATTATGTCATTTCAAAAATTCCACGTTTCCCATTTGATAAATTCGAAAAAGGTGAACGTGAATTAGGAACACAAATGAAGGCTACTGGTGAAGTGATGGCTATTGGTCGTACATATGAAGAATCATTATTAAAAGCGATTCGTTCATTAGAATATGGTGTCCATCATCTTGGTTTACCAAACGGTGAAAGTTATGACTTAGACTACATTAAAGAACGTATTAGTCATCAAGATGATGAGCGTTTATTCTTTATTGGTGAAGCGATTCGACGTGGCACATCATTACAAGAAATTCATGAAATGACTAAAATTGATTATTTCTTCTTAAATAAATTCCTTAATATTATTCATATTGAACATGAACTTAAAGCGCATCCAGGAGACTTAGAATATCTTAAATATGCAAAAGATTATGGTTTCAGTGATAAAGTGATTGCTCATCGCTTTGATATGACTGAAGAAGAAGTATATCAATTACGTCAAGATAATGATATTAAACCTGTGTATAAAATGGTAGACACGTGTGCAGCAGAATTTGAATCATCTACACCATACTATTACGGAACATATGAAACAGAAAATGAATCTATAGTTACAGATAAAGAGAAAATTTTAGTATTAGGTTCTGGACCAATACGTATCGGACAAGGTGTAGAGTTTGATTATGCGACAGTGCATGCAGTTTGGGCAATTCAAAATGCCGGATATGAAGCAATCATTGTTAATAATAATCCAGAGACAGTATCAACAGACTTTTCAATTTCAGATAAATTATATTTTGAACCGCTAACTGAAGAAGATGTAATGAATATCATTAATTTAGAGCAACCTAAAGGTGTAGTAGTTCAATTTGGTGGTCAAACAGCAATCAATTTAGCTGATAAATTAGCTAAACATGGTGTGAAAATCTTAGGAACATCATTAGAAGATTTAAATCGTGCAGAAGATAGAAAAGAATTTGAAGCACTTTTAAGAAAAATTGATGTGCCACAACCTAAAGGTAAAACAGCCACTTCTCCTAAAGAAGCATTAGAAAATGCACGCGAAATTGGTTATCCAGTAGTTGTACGACCTTCTTATGTATTAGGTGGTCGTGCCATGGAGATTGTAAATAGTGATGCAGAATTAGAAGACTATATGGAACAAGCTGTTAAAGCAAGTCCAGAACATCCAGTATTAGTGGATAGATATTTAACAGGTAAAGAAATAGAAGTCGATGCAATTTCTGATGGTGAAACAGTTATTATTCCTGGTATTATGGAGCACATTGAACGTGCAGGTGTTCATAGCGGTGATTCAATTGCAGTGTATCCACCACAAACATTGAGCGATAAAGAAATAAAAACTCTCGAAGATTATACAATTAAATTAGCTAAAGGATTAAACATTGTGGGTCTCATCAATATTCAATTCGTTATTGCACATGATGGTGTGTATGTATTAGAAGTTAATCCACGTGCAAGTCGTACAGTGCCTTTCTTAAGTAAAATTACTGATATTCAAATGGCACAACTTGCCATGCAAGCAATAATGGGTACAAAGCTTAAAGATTTAGGCTATCAACAAGGTATTCAACCATATTCAGAGGGTGTGTTTGTTAAAGCACCGGTATTTAGTTTTAATAAATTAAAAAATGTTGACGTGACACTTGGACCTGAAATGAAATCTACCGGTGAAGTGATGGGTAAAGATTTAACACTTGAAAAAGCTTTATATAAAGGTTTAACAGGTAGTGGTGTAGAAGTAAAAGATCATGGTACCGTATTAATGACAGTAAGTGATAAAGATAAAGAAGAAATCGTTGATATTGCGCACCGTTTAAATGAAGTAGGTTATAAAATCTTAGCTACACAAGGTACTGCACAAAAATTAGAAGCGCACAATATCCCTGTTGAAGTTGTTGGTAAAATCGGTGGAGAAGATGATTTATTAACACGTATTCAAAATGGGGATGTACAAATTGTTATTAACACAATGACAAAAGGTAAAGAAGTTGAAAGAGATGGCTTCCAAATTCGACGTACTACTGTAGAAAACGGAGTGCCATGTTTAACTTCATTAGATACTGCAAGTGCATTAACAAATGTCATTGAAAGTATGACATTTTCAATGAGAAATATGTAATGCCGTAATTATAAGCGACTTATGTGTTAACTTGCTTTATGTTTAAGCACAAGTCGCTTCTTTTTAAAATAAAAGTGAGTTATTTAAAGGAGTTTAATGAATGAGAGATTTACCAATTATAGCTTTAGATTTTGATTCTGAGGATCATGTTCTTGATTTTTTAGATCAATTTGATGAACCACTTTTTGTAAAAGTAGGAATGGAATTATATTATCAAACTGGACCAGCTTTAATTAAGAAAATAAAAGAACGTGGACATGATATATTTTTAGACCTTAAGTTACACGATATTCCTAATACAGTTCAAAAAGCTATGGAGGGTTTAGGTAAGTTAAATGTTGATTTAGTTAACGTGCATGCTGCTGGTGGAACTGAAATGATGAAACATGCTGTAAAAGGGTTACGTAAATATAATGAAACTACTAAAATAATAGCAGTGACTCAATTAACATCAACGACTGAAGAAATGCTTCATCAAGAACAAAATATCCAAACGTCTATTGAAGAAGCAGTGTTGAATTATGCAAAATTAGCGCAGGAGTCAGGATTAGATGGCGTAGTATGTTCACCATTAGAAGCTAAATTACTGACAAAGTCTCTAGGTTCTGACTTTTTAAAGGTGACGCCTGGTATCAGACCTAAAGGTGCAGCGGTGAATGATCAAAAACGTATTACAACTCCAGAAGACGCGAAACAATTAGGTTCAACTCACATTGTAGTGGGTCGTCCAATAACTCAAAGTGAGCATCCACAAGAGAGTTATACAAAAATAAAGGAAAGTTGGTTAAGTTAATATGTCAAAACACATAGCAAAATCATTATTAGATATTGAAGCAGTAAGTTTATCACCCAATGACTTATTCACATGGAGTTCAGGCATAAAATCACCTATTTATTGTGATAATCGTATTACATTAGGTTACCCTAAAGTACGTCAAGACATTCGTGATGGATTAAGTGAACTTATTACAGAACATTTTGATAATGTAGAGGTTATTTCAGGAACAGCAACTGCTGGTATTCCACATGCTGCTTATATTTCTGAAAAACTAAACTTACCAATGAACTATGTACGATCTAAAAGTAAAAGTCATGGTAAACAAAATCAAATTGAAGGCGCACAAAGTAAAAATAAAAAAGTCGTTGTCGTGGAAGATTTAATTTCAACAGGGGGATCGTCAATTACTGCAGTGGAAGCTTTAAGAGAAGCAGGGGCTGAAGTCGTAGGTGTAGTTGCAATCTTTACTTATGGTCTAGCTAAAGCAGACGACATGTTCAAACAAGCGAATCTACCATTCTATACGCTAAGTAATTATAATGAACTTATTGAAGTAGCTAAAGAAGAAGGCAAAATTTCAGAAAATGATATTCAAACATTAGTGGATTGGCGCGATAATCTCTAAGTTTCGCTTAAAGGGTGATAAAGTTGTCTAAAGACAAAGATAATAATGCATTTTATAATCAGTTAAAACATGTGAATCAATTTTTATACAGTGAAAAAGAATTTAAACAAACAGCACATGTGTTAACTATTAAAGAAAGTATTAAACATATGCATCACGCACAAATGGAATCTTTTGAGCATACAAGTGACTTCTTTAAAAAAGCCAAAGCACGTTTACGTCAAAAAGATAAAATCTAAATATAGAAAGAAAGATACATATAAATATGAATCAACATATTTATATGTATCTTTTTATATCAATCTATAATTAACTTAACGTATAAAGATTTTAATTAACACCCATCCGATTAATAAAACGATGACCATTGCTAATAGTGGTAGAATATAATGCATCATATTAAATGCCTCCTATTATACTTTTATTTAATTTTAACTGTTTATGGAAAGTTTTCAAAATTAAAGCTACTTTTAATTCAAAGTTCTTAATAGCTAACTTTTTATTATTTTTAAAAATAGTTTAAAATAGACATTAATTATAAATTATAGGAGGATTACAATGGAAATACCTAAAGTAACACCATTTTTAATGTTTAATAATCAAGCTGAAGAAGCAGTCAATTTATATACAAGCTTATTTAAAAACAGTGAGATTTTAACAATGGTAAAATACGGAGAAGATGGTCCTGGAGAACCTGGGACAGTTCAACATTCTATTTTCACATTAAATGGTCAAGTATTCATGGCGATAGATGCCGATAATGGTGAAGAATTACCAATGAATCCTTCCATCTCTTTATATATCACTGTTGAAGATGCTATGGAAATGGAACGTTTATTTAATGGTCTAAAAAAAGAAGGTGCTATACTGATGCCTAAAACTTCTATGCCACCATTTCGTGAGTTTGCATGGGTGCAAGATAAATTTGGAGTAAGTTTCCAACTTGCATTACCAGAAAAATAGACACTATGATATATAAAATCCGTAGATGACTTAAAAAAAGCATCTACGGATTTTTATTTTTTTAATTTTTATCCTGCTTCATACGCTGGATTTGGTCATAATCAGGTGTTGCATATAACGTTTTTTGATTATCATATGTGACAAATCCTGGTTTAGCGCCAGAAGGTTTATGGACATTTTTGATTTCTGTATAGTCTACCGGTATCTGACCAGAATTTCCAGCTTTAGAGAAATATCCCGCAAGCATTGCTGCCTCTTTTATCGTAGTCTCACTCGGTGCATCATTTAAAATGACAACATGCGAACCTGGAATATCTTTAGTATGGAACCATATATGTGATTTTTGAGCTTTACGATTTGTTAAATAATCATTTTGCTTGTTATTTTTACCTACTAAAATCGTGTCTCCATCTGAAGAGATATATGTTTGTAAATGGATTTTATCTTGTTTTTTCTTTTTAGTATTTTTACGTTGTTTCATAAATCCTTGTTCTGCCAATTCATCACGAATGTCATCAATTTCATCAACTGTAATATGTTCTAATTGCTGTTCAATATTGGCAAAATAGTCAATATTTTCACGTGTAAGAGCAATTTGAAGATCGAGTTCTTTTTCTCGTGTCTTCATTCGATTATATTGCTTATAGTAGTATTGAGCATTCACAGATGGTGATTTAGTAGGGTCTAATGGAATCGTTACTTCTTCATTAGTATAATAATTTAGAACGTTTATAGACGCGTCACCTTGTTGAATACGATAAATATTAGCAGTAATGAGTTCACCGTATAATTGTTGTGTGTCTTTATCTTTAGCACTTTCGTATTCGTCTATAAGTTTACTTAACTTGTGTTGATATTTTTGTAATTGTTGTTGTACGAAGCGTACTAGATCATTCGCACGTTGTTTTACACGTTCTCGCTCACCTCTAGCATCATAATAACGATCTAACAAATCATGTAATGAATCATAGATAACAATATCATCCGAGAATTGTTTTAATTTCATAAAATAGAAATCTTCTTTACCTGTTTCATGATTTTTATGAAATACTGGTACGGGTACTTTTAATGTTTGGTCAATCACTTCTTCAAAAGCTTGAGGTAGAGTATCTTGATTCATAAATTGGTAACGATTTGTAATTTCATTTGTAATTAGAGGACTAAAGCCTTCAAACGCATTGAGTAATTGTTTAGCAATTTTTCCGGCATTAAAGTCAACGAATTTGAGCACTTCATCACTTGAAATATCATATGGATTTCGTTTGTTTTGAGTAGGAGGAGCTTCATATTTGAAACCAGGCATCACTGTACGATACTGATTTGTATTTGGCGTCAAGTGTTTAAAGCCTTCTATAATTTTATATTGATCATCTACTAGTATTAAATTACTATGTTTACCCATGATTTCCAATATCACTGTTCGATATATCGTATCGCCAATTTCATCTTTACTTTCAATGTCAATTTCTACTCTACGATCATTACCGATTTGTCGTATTGATTTAACAATACCTCCCTCTAAATGCTTACGAAAGACACGTGCAAACATTGGTGGGTCAAAGGGATTGTCGTACTTTTTATTGGTGAGATGCATTCTTGAAAAATTGGGATGAATAGATAACAATAGATGATGGTTTTTACGATTTTGACGAATAATCATAATGATTGTGTCATTTTCTGGTTGATTAATTTTGTGAATTCTACCTGTTACTAAAAATTGTAGTGATTCTATTATCTTTTTTGTAAATAAGCCATCATAAGCCATAATTTTTTCCACCTTCAGTTTTGTCATTCATTATATTGTAACATGGTAACAATAGAGCGTCATGAGTTAAGTTTATCCTAGTACACTCTATACAACGTAAACAACAATGTGATATCATATTTAAATAATAGAAGAATAGCTTAGAGAGGTCGTAAGGCATGGATAATGAAAAAGGATTACTAATTGTTCTTTCAGGTCCTTCAGGAGTAGGTAAAGGAACTGTTCGTAAAGAGATATTTGACGATCCAACTACATCATATAAATACTCAATCTCGATGACTACGCGTCAAATGCGAGAAGGAGAAGTTAACGGTGTAGATTACTTTTTTAAAACGAAAGAAGAATTTGAAGCATTAATTCAAGAAGATCAATTTATTGAATATGCCGAATATGTAGGAAATTACTATGGGACACCCGTACAATATGTTAAAGATACAATGGCTGAAGGTCATGATGTGTTTTTAGAAATTGAAGTTGAAGGTGCGAAACAAGTAAGAAAAAAATTTCCTGACGCATTATTTATCTTTCTTGCACCGCCAAGCTTAGATCATTTGAAAGAACGTCTTATTGGTCGCGGTACAGAAACAGATGAAAAGATTCAAAGTAGGGTAAATGAAGCACGTAAAGAAGTAGAAATGATGAATCTTTATGATTATGTCGTTGTTAATGATGAAGTTCATTTGGCTAAAGAAAGAATTCAATCAATTGTAGAAGCCGAGCACTTAAAAAGAGAACGCGTTGAAGCGATATATAGAAAAATGTTATTGGAGGCAAAGAAATAATGTTAAACCCACCGTTAAATCAATTACAATCACAAATTAATTCAAAATATTTAATTGCAACAACAGCTGCTAAACGTGCACGTGAATTAGACGAAAAGCCTGAAACTGCATTACTAAAGGGTTATCATTCAGCAAAACCTGTAGGTGAAGCACTAGAAGAGATCGCAAGCGGAAAAATTTCACCTGTTGTACCTGAAGAGTTTCAAGCATAAATAAAATTATTTTGTTATCAGTTAAGTTGTTGTTCTGAAATATAAGTTACCATGTATTTCAGACTTTTAAACATTTTTGCAATCTCTGATTCAATTGAAAATGTACTTATATAAGCGTTTTTAGAATCAGTTAATCTTGCGGGAGTAGAACAGTGAATTAAAAATCTGTTCTACTCCCGTGTTTTTAGTTTTTCATCTTAGTTGTGTATAATAAATTTAAAAGTGAAGACTATAAATATAACTAAAGGAGTCGAATCATGAAGAACATTCTATTAGCTGTTACAGGAGGCATTGCTGCTTATAAAGCAATTGATTTAACTAGTAAACTTACGCAAGCGAATTATGATGTAAGAGTAATGCTCACTGATCATGCACAAGAATTTGTTACACCTTTAGCCTTTCAAGCCATTAGTAGAAACCCTGTATATACCAATACATTTATTGAAGAAAATCCTGAAGACATTCAACATATAGCATTAGGTGATTGGGCAGACTGTATCGTTGTTGCACCTGCTACCGCTAATACTATTGCCAAATTAAGTGTAGGTATTGCTGATGATATCGTCACATCAACGCTACTTGCTACAGAAACCCCTAAATTTATTGCTCCAGCTATGAATGTTCATATGTATGAAAATAAACGTACGCAACATAATATTTCTGTATTAAAAGACGATGAATATCATTTTATTGAACCTGGAGATGGTTTTTTAGCATGTGGGTACATTGCAAAGGGACGTATGGAGGAACCTCTTCAAATTGTCAAAATCATAAATGATTATTTTAAAGATAAGAATGAACTATCACACATATCTCATACTTCTTTTGAAGGGAAACATGCTTTAGTTACTGCCGGTCCTACAATTGAAGTAATTGATCCAGTAAGGTTTGTATCTAATCGTTCCTCTGGAAAAATGGGATATGCAATTGCAGAAGCTTTAGCTAAAAGAGGTGCAAAGGTGACGCTTGTGGCAGGACCAACGCAACTTGATAATCCAGAGAATGTAGAAGTCATTCATGTAGAAAGTGCAGAAGAAATGTTTAATGCAGTTACAAGTCGATATGAAGAACAAGATATTGTTGTTAAAGCAGCAGCCGTCTCAGATTATACGCCGGCTGATGTATTGAATCATAAAATGAAAAAACAAGATGGCAATCTTTCTGTCACTTTTAAGCGAACAAAGGACATTTTGAAATATTTAGGTGAACATAAAACACATCAATACTTGGTCGGATTTGCAGCTGAAACCCAAAATATTAATGCTTATGCACAAGATAAATTAAAACGTAAAAATGCGGATGTCATTATTTCGAATAATGTAGGAGATCAGACCATTGGATTTCAATCTGATGATAATGAACTCACTATGCATTTTAAAAATGGACAACGTATTAATATAAAAAAAGGAAAGAAAGTGCAACTTGCACAACAAATTTTAGATGAACTGGAAACTAGGTGGCAATAATGATTGCGAAGGTCATTGTAGATATTCCTTCTAAGAGTGTTGATTTTAAATTCGATTATCTCGTACCTGACCATTTAAAAGATTTTATAAAAGTGGGTGTAAGAGTTGTTGTACCGTTTGGTCCACGTACCATTCAAGGATATGTTATGGATATACAACAACAACCAAGTGAAGATGTCAATATAGATAAATTGAAAGCAATTAAAGAAATTAGAGATATTCGACCAGAATTAACACCTGAACTTATCCAATTAAGTGAATGGTTGAGTCATTATCATATTTCAAAACGCATTTCTGTGTTAGAGGCAATGCTTCCAAGCGCGATTAAAGCAAAATACACTAAAGTATTTAAAATAGTCCGTCACAATGATATTGAAGAAGATATATTAAAATATTTTGATAACAACGGATATTATAAGTATAAAGATGCGCAAAAAAATAATCATTTAAATATATTAAATCGTTTACTTGAACAACATTTAATAGAAGAAGAAACCATATTATCTCAACATACAAAAAGAAAAACACAGCGTGCAGTACGAGTTGTTGAAGGATACAATCCAGATGATATATTAGCTTTACTAGAAAAGAAATTAAAACAATATGATGTGTATGCTTATCTTTTAGAAGAACATCATAGAAATGTATTTTTAAAAGAACTTGAAGAAATGGGGTTTTCTAAATCAAGTATAGAGGGTCTCGTCAAAAAAGGTTTCCTTGAAAAATATGATGCTGAAATTGAACGAGATCCTTTTGCAAATCGTATCTTTGAAAAAGAAGAAAAACGAATGTTAACCCCTGATCAAAATAACGCATTTCAACAAATTAAAGAAAAAATAGATCACAACGCACAACGTACATTTTTATTACACGGCGTCACAGGTTCAGGTAAAACTGAAGTCTACTTGCAAGCCATTGAAGAAGTATTAAAAAAAGATGAACAAGCCATGATGCTTGTTCCAGAAATTGCGCTGACACCACAAATGGTTTTACGCTTTAAGCGACGTTTTGGTGATGATGTAGCTGTCTTACATTCAGGTTTGTCAAATGGTGAACGATATGATGAATGGCAAAAAATTAGAGATGGAAGAGCACGTGTAAGCGTAGGTGCGAGATCAAGTATCTTTGCACCATTTAAAAACTTAGGCATTATTATTATTGATGAAGAACATGAATCAACATATAAGCAAGAAGATTATCCACGTTATCATGCTAGAGACATAGCAGAATGGAGAAGTCAATTTCATCAATGTCCATTAGTATTAGGAAGTGCGACACCAAGTCTTGAATCTTATGCACGGGCAGAAAAAAATGTATATCAATTACTTACTTTACCTGAAAGAGTTAATCAACAAGCTTTACCTTCAATAGATATCATTGATATGAGAGCAGAACTAAGTTCAGGTAATCGTTCCATGTTCTCTGAAGAATTAAGACAAGCGATTCATGATAGACTGAATAAAAATGAACAAATCGTTTTATTTTTAAATCGACGGGGTTATGCTTCGTTTATGTTATGTCGAGATTGTGGATATGTTCCACAATGTCCACATTGCGATATTTCGTTAACTTATCATAAGACGACAGACCAACTAAAATGCCACTATTGCGGCTATCAAGACTTGCCTCCTAACCTGTGTCCTAATTGTGAAAGCCCGCATATTAGACAGGTTGGTACAGGTACACAAAGGGTAGAAGAAATTTTACAACAAGAATTTGAAGAGGCACGTATTATTCGTATGGATGTAGATACGACGTCAAGAAAAGGTGCACATGAAAAGCTATTGACTGATTTTGAAAAGGGAAAAGGCGATATTTTATTAGGCACACAAATGATTGCAAAAGGTTTAGATTATCCAAATATAACATTAGTTGGTGTGCTTAATGCCGACACAATGTTAAATTTGCCCGACTTTAGAGCGAGTGAAAGAACGTATCAGTTACTTACACAAGTTTCAGGTCGTGCTGGTCGTCATGAAAAACCCGGTAAAGTGATTATTCAAACATATAATCCAACTCATTATGCAATAGAAGATGTTCAAAAAAATGATTATTTAACGTTTTATCATAAAGAAATGCAATTTAGAAAATTAGGTAAATATCCACCTTATTATTATTTAATTAATTTTACTATTGCGCATAAAAATATGAAAAAAGTAATGGAAGCTGCTAAACATGTACATCAAATTTTACTGCAACATCTTTCAGAAAGAGCACTCGTACTTGGACCTTCTCCAGCGGCAATTGCTAGAATTAATAACGAACATCGTTTTCAAATATTGGTTAAATACAAGAGTGAGCCAGAATTAATTCATGCATTACAGTACTTAGATGATTATTATCATGAAGCATATATTAAAGATAAATTATCGTTAAGGATTGATATCAATCCTCAAATATTAATGTAAAAAAAGAGTTGCACCGTTTGCGTTTAACTGCGTGGTGTAACTCTTTTTGTATTTACATGTTACATTGTTACGTTTCCATTTTCATCTGCTGGTCTTAGTAATGTCAGAATCGCACTGATGATTGCAATAATATGAGGAATTCCTGTCCAACAGAATAATAAATGAAGAAGACCAGACATCATTTTACCAGCATAAAATTTGTGTACGCCAAAGCCACCTAAAAAGACAGCTAGGATAATGTAAATCACTTTATTGACTTCCATTCTTTATACCTCCTTAGTCTATTTAATATATTAATTGTCTTCATAATTATTTTAGATATGAAAAAAATTAAAAGCAATTAAAGTTATCTGAGAAGAGTGAAGATAAGACTAAGGTCGCATTTTAAATTGAATTACGTTATAATAATATGATGAATTTTTTTCGGGAGGCGTTCTAAGTGGCAATAAAGAAATTAGTTCCATCGACTCATCCTGTTTTATCTAAAAAAGCAAAAAAGATAACAACTTTTGATGAAAATTTAAAACGTTTATTATTAGATATTGAAGACACTTTATATTCTGAAGAAGCATCAGCTTTATCAGCGCCACAAATTGGTGTAAGTCAACGTGTTGCTATAATTGACATGGAAGCGGAAGGACTCTTGCAATTAATCAATCCTAAAATCAAAACAGAATCTAATGAAAAAATCATTGATTTAGAAGGTTCGGTTAATCTTCCTAATGTATTTGGGGAGGTAGAACGTAGTAAAATGATAACTGTAGAAGCAAATGATTTAGAAGGTCACGAGATTGAATTAACTGCTTATGATGATGTGGCTAGAATGATACTGCACATCATTGATCAATTAGATGGTATTCCATTTACCGAACGTGCTACAAAAATATTGACTGAAAAAGAAGTGGAGGCATATTTTGACAATGAGTAAGATAATTTTTATGGGAACACCAGATTTTTCAACAAAAGTACTAGAGATGTTAATCGCTGAACATGAAGTCATCGCAGTAGTTACTCAACCAGACAGACCAGTAGGACGTAAGCGTGTATTAACCCCTCCTCCTGTAAAGAAAGTGGCAGAAACATATCACATTCCAGTATATCAACCTGAAAAGTTAAAAGATTCTAATGAGTTAAATGAACTTATGGATTTAAATCCTGATTTAATTGTAACGGCAGCATTTGGACAATTATTACCTGAAAGTCTATTAAATCTTCCTAAGTTAGGTGCTGTAAATGTACATGCCTCATTATTGCCAAAATATCGTGGTGGAGCACCTATTCACCAAGCCATTATAGATGGTGAAGCACAAACGGGTATTACAATCATGTATATGGTGAAAAAGTTAGATGCAGGTAATATTATTTCTCAAAAGGCCATCGACATTGAAGATGATGATAATGTAGGATCAATGCACGATAAATTAAGCTTTTTAGGTGCAGATTTATTAAAAGAAACATTACCTTCTATTATAGATGGTTCAAATGAAAGTATTCCACAAGATGATTCAAAAGCAACGTTTGCGTCTAATATTAGCAGAGAAGATGAACGTATCGATTGGACTAAAAGCGCTAAAGAGATACACAATCATATTCGCGGATTATCACCATGGCCAGTGGCTTATACAACTATGAATGATAAAAATTTAAAACTATATCAAGCTCATATTGAAAAAGGAAAAAACGGAGAACCAGGTGAAATTATAGAAATCACTAAGACTGCAATTATTGTAGGAACTGGCTCTTTGGATGCTATTGCATTAACAGATATTCAATTATCTGGGAAAAAACGAATGCTTGCTGCTCAATATTTAAGTGGTGTACAAGATTCATTAGTGGGGACTAAATTAGTATGACACAATCAGTAAGAGACCTTGCATTTCATACCATTCAAGATATTTTAAACGATAATGCTTATAGCAATTTAAAAATTAACGAAGTCATTAACCAATATAATATTGCAACTGTCGATAAAGCATTGTTTACAGAATTAGTTTATGGAACAATAAAGCGTAAAATGACTTTAGATTTTTATTTAAAACCCTTTGTTAAGACTAGAATTAAAGGTTGGGTACGTCAATTATTATGGATGAGTTTATATCAATATGTCTTCCTAGATAAAATACCTAATCATGCAATTATAAATGAAGCAGTTAATATTGCTAAACGTCGTGGTGGCCAGCACAATGGGAACATCGTTAATGCTATACTTCGTCACATATTTAAAAGTGACTTACCGACATTGGAAACAATTAAGAATGAAAAGCAACGTATGACGATTGAATATAGTATACCAAGATGGATTATTGAGCATTGGATTACACATTACGGAATAGAAACGACACATAAGATTGCAAAATCATTTCTAGTACAATCTGCAAGTACAGTAAGAGTGAATACAAGTCGTACGGATGTTGAAACAATAAGTAAGGAGCTTTTACAAGAAGGCTATCATGTGGATATCGATCAACTCATTCCATATTGTTTACACCTTACAGGTAAACCAGTGATTGAATCTCGAGCTTTTAAAGATGGACTTATTTCCATCCAGGATAAAAGTTCAATGTTAGTAGGATATTTAATGGATGTTCAAAAAGACGATACCATACTAGATGCATGCAGTGCTCCTGGCGGTAAGGCTTGTCATATGGCAGAATTACTAGCATCCACAGGCCATGTAGATGCTACAGATATTCATAAGCATAAAATTGGTTTAATTAAAGAAAATATCAAAAAGTTAAAATTAAAGAATGTGTCCACTTTCGACCATGATGCAACACAACCATATTCAGAACTATATGACAAAATTTTAGTAGATGCACCTTGTAGTGGATTAGGTGTATTAAGACATAAGCCTGAAATTAAATATGTACAATCTAAGGATAGTATTAATGATCTTGTAGAAATTCAATTAAGTATATTAGATAATGTTAAACATAACTTGAAACCAGGCGGTTCACTTATTTATTCAACTTGCACAATTGAACAAATGGAAAATGAAAATGTAATTTATACATTTTTAAAAGAAAATAAAGATTTTGAATTTGAATTGATGACGCATCCTGTTACTGGTGAAAAAGTAAAAACACTACAAATTTTGCCACAAGACTTTAATTCAGATGGCTTTTTCATTACTAAAATAAAAAGAAAGGAAAGTTAAGATGATAACTGCTGAAAAAAAGAAAAAAAATAAATTCTTACCAAATTTTGAAAAACAATCAATATATTCGTTAAGATATGATGAAATGCAAAATTGGTTAATTGAGCACGGACAACAAAAATTTAGAGCTAAACAAATTTTTGAATGGTTATATCAAAAGCGTGTAGACACTATTGATGAGATGACTAATTTATCTAAAGACTTAAGACAATTGTTAAAAGATAACTTTGTTATGACAACGTTAACTACCGTAGTTAAACAAGAAAGTAAAGATGGAACAATTAAGTTTTTATTTGAATTACAAGATGGTTATACCATTGAAACGGTATTAATGAGACACGATTACGGTAATTCTGTATGTGTAACGACTCAAGTAGGCTGTCGAATTGGTTGTACATTTTGTGCTTCAACTTTAGGTGGTTTAAAGCGTAACTTAGAGGCTGGCGAGATTGTATCTCAAGTACTCACAGTTCAAAAAGCACTTGATGCTACTAATGAACGTGTATCACAAATTGTTATTATGGGAATTGGTGAACCCTTCGAAAATTATGATGAAATGATGGACTTTTTAAAAATAGTCAATGATGATAATAGTTTAAACATTGGGGCGCGACATATTACAGTATCAACGTCAGGAATTATCCCACGTATTTATGACTTTGCTGATGAACAAATTCAAATTAATTTTGCAGTAAGTTTACATGCTGCTAAAGATGAAATTCGTTCAAAATTAATGCCAATTAATAGAGCGTATAATGTTGAAAAATTAATGGAAGCAATCAAATATTATCAAGAAAAAACGAATCGTCGAATTACATTTGAATATGGATTATTTGGAGGCGTAAATGATCAACTTGAACATGCAAGAGATTTAGCACATTTAATTAAAGATTTAAACTGTCATGTAAATCTTATACCAGTCAATCATGTTCCTGAACGTAATTATGTTAAAACACCAAAAGATGATATTTTTAAATTTGAAAAAGAATTGAAACGTTTAGGCATCAATGCAACAATTAGAAGAGAACAAGGCTCAGATATAGATGCAGCATGTGGACAATTAAGAGCTAAGGAACGACAAGTAGAAACGAGGTAATCATCATGCTTAACGCACAGTTTTTCACAGATACTGGACAACATCGAGAAAAGAACGAAGACGCGGGAGGTATATTTTATAACCAAACACATCAACAATTGTTAGTGTTGTGTGATGGAATGGGTGGTCATAAAGCAGGTGAAGTTGCAAGTCAATTTGTTACTAATCAATTACGAGACTATTTTGAAACAGAAAACTTTATTGAATTAGACCAAGCTGAATCATGGTTAAGTAAAACATTAAAAGATATTAATCTCGAATTATTTGAATATGCTACAACGAATGAAGAATATCGTGGTATGGGCACAACGTGTGTATGTGCCCTCATATTTGATAATAAAATTGTAGTAGCAAATATTGGTGATTCTAGAGCATACGTGATTAATTCAAGAGAAATTGAACAGATTACATATGATCATTCATTTGTTAATCATTTGCTTATGACCGGACAAATTACTGAAGAAGAAGCGTTTAATCATCCTCAACGTAATATAATCACTAAAGTAATGGGTACTGATCGCCGAGTAAGTCCTGATATTTTTACAAAGCGCATCAGTTACTATAATTATTTATTACTTAATTCTGATGGACTGTCAGATTATGTAAGAAATCATGAAATAGAAACGTTAATGAATCAGTCTACATCATTAAATGAACTTGGAGAAGCACTAATACAAGCTGCCTTAGATCATCAATCTAAAGATAATGTGAGTGTACTATTAGCTGAAATTGAGGGTAATAATGTATGAATGGCAAGCTAATTAATGATCGCTATCAACTCTTAGATAAACTTGGTGGCGGAGGAATGAGTATTGTTTATCTTGCTGAAGACACTATACTTGAACGTAAAGTGGCTATTAAAGCAATTTCTATTTCACAAAACGAAAAAGATGAAACTATGAAACGTTTCTACAGAGAGGTAAATAGTGCTACACAAATTGTTCATGAAAATATTGTGGAAGTATATGATGTTGAAGAAGATGATGATAATTTCTATCTTATTATGGAATATATTGATGGACCGACACTATCTGAGTATATACATAGCCATGGTCCATTGAATATAGAAACAGCTATTGATTTTATTAAGCAAATTTTAAATGGGGTAAAACAAGCACATGAGCAACGTATTATACATAGAGATATTAAACCTCAAAATGTACTAATTAATAAAGATAAAATTTTAAAAATTTTTGATTTCGGCATCGCAAAAGCGTTAAGTGAGACATCAATGACTCAAACAAATCATGTGCTTGGAACGGTTCAATATTTATCTCCTGAACAAGCTAAAGGAGATAAAACGAATGAAACAACCGATATCTATTCAATTGGTATAGTATTGTATGAAATGTTAGTTGGTGAACCTCCTTTTAGGGGAGAGACAGCTGTAAGTATTGCTATTAAACATATTCAAGAAACAGTTCCTAATATTACTGAAAAACATCCAAATATTCCACAATCTTTAAGTAATGTGGTACTTAAGGCGACTGAAAAAAACCCTAAAGATCGTTATCAAACGATAGAAGAAATGTATAATGATTTGAGTAGTGTGCTTGTTACAAGCAGATTAAATGAAGAAAAGCATACGCGTATAAGTGATACCACCCAAACAGTACCCATTGATAAAAAAGAAATAAAAAACAAACTTGATGAAGAAAATCATAAAAAAGATATAGCGCAAACGATGCAAATTCCTATTATCAATCATCATAAATTTCAAGCAAGTGAAAATAATGTGTACACATCTCAACGTAAAAAACGTTCTAAAAAGAAAAAGGTCGCTATTATTTTTATTCTAGCGCTTTTATTATTAAGCTTGATTGGGTTTATCGCTTGGGGCATGCTTGGTGATAAATATGCAGAAATGCCTGATTTAACGGGTAAAACTGAAAAAGAAGCAGAAAAAGTATTAAAAGCTTCGCATTTAGAAATAGGACATATATCTAGAGAATATAATGATGACTATCCCGAAAATAAAATTATTAACTCCAATCCTAAAGCAGGAGAACGTGTTAACCAACAAGAAAAAGTAGATGTTGTATTATCAAAAGGTCCAGAAAAGATAAATATGCCTAATGTGATAGGGATTAAAAAAGAAGATGCTATAAAAAAACTTAAAGATCATAAATTAAATCATGTGACAATTAATCAAGAATATAATAGTCAAATGCCAAAAGGATATATTTTCAAGCAAAATATTAACCCTAATGAATCGGTGAAAATTAACGATCATCATATTGTACTGACTGAATCGTTAGGTGTAAAAAAAGTTTACGTCAAAGACTATGAAAATAAAAACTATCAAAATGCTAAAAAAGAATTAGAGTCGAGGGGTCTAAAAGTACAAGTTAAGACGACTAATAGTGATACTAAAGATAAGGATATCATTATTTCACAATCTCCAAAACAGACTGAAGTAAATGAAGGAAGTACAGTAGAACTTATGGTTTCTAAGGGGAAAGATAAAAAAAAAGATTCAAAAGAGGACTCGGATTCTTCTGATGATAAGAAAGATAATCATACGACAAGCGTAAAAAATTATACGGAAACTTATCATATTCCGTATACTGGAAATGATGGAGAAAGCCAAAAGGTAAAGATTTATATTAGAGATAAAAATAATAGTGGTACACAGGTAAGTCAAACATACAATATTCACAAGGATAAAATCATTACTATTCCATTAAAAATTGAACAAGGTGATTCTGCTGGATATACGATTGAAGTAGATGACAATGTTATTGCAGATAAAGATATTGACTACGAATAAATTTCAAATATCAGAATAAGAGTAAGATAGTAATGATAAGTTATTCATCGTTTACTGTTTATACATTAACGTGTATTTTATCATATAAATGATGTTAATTTTAAAAGACAATTTCTATTGAAATAATATAGAAATTGTCTTTTTAACAACTATAATTTTATTATGTAAAGTTAATTTTTTAAGTGATTTCAATGTCTTTCTATCCTTATCTTTATGATGAGGGTATAGAATATATATATTATTAATTCTATGTTTGCTATAATAACGTAAACATAAATACTTAATTTGAGGTGTTAATTTGGAAACAGGACGTATTGTTAAACTAATTAGTGGAGTATATCAAGTAGATGTAGGTGGAAAAAAATATAATACTAAACCTCGTGGTCTTTTTAGAAAGAAAAAATTTTCTCCTGTAGTAGGAGATATCGTTGACTTTGACATTCAAAATGAAGATGAAGGTTATATTCACCACGTGCATGAACGCCACAATGCATTAAAGCGTCCTCCAGTAAGTAATATTGATGGTCTGATTATTGTAATGAGTGCGGTTGAACCTAATTTTTCAACACAATTGTTAGACAGATTTTTAGTGATTGCACATTCTTACAACTTATCTCCTAGTATATTAGTCACTAAAAAAGATATTGCTAGTGAAACGCAAATCAATCATATCGAAACAATACTAAATACATATAAGGAAATAGGATATTCTGTTCAATTTGTAGGTAAAAAAACTGATAAAGTTGATATTGTGAATACTTGGCCCAATGGTCTAATTGTGCTAAGTGGACAATCTGGTGTTGGAAAATCAACATTTATAAATACGTTTAAACCAGAACTAAATCTTGAAACCAATGATATCTCTAAATCACTTAATCGAGGCAAACATACGACAAGACATGTAGAGCTATTTGAAAGAGAAAATGGTTTTATAGCAGATACACCTGGTTTTAGTGCACTTGATTTTGATCATATTGAAAAAGATGATGTAAAGTATTACTTTAAAGAAATTAATACTTTTGGAAATGATTGTAAATTTAGAAATTGTAATCATATTAAAGAACCTAAATGCAATGTTAAACATCAATTAGAAAACAATAATTTAGCACAATTTCGTTATGAACACTATTTACAATTAGTTAATGAAATTTCGAATAGAAAGGTTAGATATTAATGAGACACATTTTTCCTTCTTTATTATCAGTCGATTTTTTGAATTTAAAACATGAAATACAATTATTAGAAGAAGCGGGCGTTGACGGTCTACATTTTGATGTTATGGATGGTCAATTTGTACCTAATATATCAATTGGATTACCCATATTAGATGCAGTAAGATCAACTACACAATTACCAATTGATGTACACCTCATGATTGAGAATCCTGAAAACTATATTGAGACATTTGCAAAACATGGTGCAGACATGATTTCAGTCCATATTGAATCAACCCCTCATATTCATCGTGCTATTCAACTTATCAAAAGTCTAGATAAAAAAGCAGGTGTAGTAATTAATCCTGGCACCCCTGTAGATAGGGTCGTACCTGTTCTTTCCATGGTGGATTATGTTTTAGTAATGACGGTTAATCCTGGTTTCGGTGGACAAACATTTATCGACATGTGTGCTTCAAAAATTAAGTTATTAAATGATTTGAAGTCATCTTTTAATTTAAATTTTAATATTGAAGTCGATGGCGGTATAAATGATAAAACGATAGATATTTGTGCAAAACATGGGGCTAACCTTTTTGTTACAGGTTCATACTTTTTTAACCATGATGATTATAAAACAGTGACTAAAATATTGAGAGGTTGAGATAATGAAAATTAATTTACTATGTGGAGATCGTCATTTACCACCTCATATTTTTTCAAAATTATCAACTGAACCTTGGGGTGGAATAGATCGTGGGACTTTAATTCTTTCTGAACACAGTATTGTACCTGTTTTTTCAGTGGGCGATTTTGACTCCGTCAATGATGAAGAAAGAGAAATTTTAAAAAAAACATTAAATATTCATCCAGTTAAAGCTGAAAAAGATGACACTGATTTAGCATTAGGCGTAGAACAAGCTATTCAAAAGGGATATACAGAAATAGATATCTACGGAGCAACGGGTGGAAGATTAGATCATTTTATGGGAACATTACAAATTCTTTTCAAGTCAGACTATATAAAAAAAGAAATTATAATTAAAGTAATAGATAAGCAAAATGAAATCATGCTACTTAATACCGGAACACATCAACTTCATAAATCTGATAAATATCAATATGTTTCATTTATTCCAGTAAATGGAGAAGTGATATTATCTTTATCTGGGTTTAAATATAATTTAAATCATCAGCACTTAGAAATAGGCTCTACACTGACAATTTCTAATGAAGTCAATCGATCAATGGCAATTATCGAAGTTGAAAAAGGTCAAGTACTGCAAATGAGAAGTAGAGATTTAGAGTAATAAAAAAATGCCTTCACCACATATGAAGGCATTTTTAGTGCATTATATTTATTAAACTCTAGTAACTTTACCAGATTTTAAAGCACGAGCAGAAACCCAAACTTTTTTAGGTTTACCGTCAACTAAAATTCTAACTTTTTGAAGGTTAGCGTTAAATCTGCGTTTGTTCGCATTTAAAGCGTGTGAACGATTATTACCAGTCGTAGCTTTACGACCTGTTACGTAACATTGTTTACCCATCAAAGTACCTCCTTTAATAAATATAAATACACTTAACTACTTATATACTTAAATAAGATACCATATATCAATATTTAAAGCAATAAAATCATATGTAATTTATGTTAATTGTTTTGAAAATGTAAATCTATGGTATAATTAACTATTGTGGAGTTATTATAATATATTTTTATGTAGATTGGCTTATTTATAAAATAGTTATCTTTATCATATATGTATACATCATTTATTAAATATGATTTTAACCATAATTCAGGAGGATAATGAAGATGACATTAGAAATCTTAAATGACTATGGCAAAATTGATATCTCAAATGAGGTCATTGCTTCTGTTGTAGGAAGTAAAGCTGTAGAAAGTTATGGCATTGTTGGCATGGCATCTAGACAACAAGTAAGAGACGGTATTGCTGAAATATTAGGACATGAGAATTATGCTAAAGGCATTGTTGTTAAAGAAGATAATGGTGTGATTGATATAGATATGTACATCATTGTAAGTTATGGTGTCAAAATTTCTGAAGTAGCTAACAATGTACAATCATCAGTAAAATATACACTCGAAAGTTCACTTAATATTAAAGTGAATTCTATTAATATTTTTGTACAAGGTGTAAGACTTAATAACAAGGGCAAGAAGGTATAGGAGGACAAAGCACGATGATTAGCAAAATTAATGGTAAATTATTTGCCGATATGATTATACAAGGGGCACACAATTTATCTAATAATGCAGATTTAGTTGATTCCCTTAATGTATACCCGGTACCTGATGGTGATACAGGAACAAATATGAATTTAACAATTACCTCAGGTCGCGAAGAAGTTGAAAATAATTTATCTCAAAGTATTGGTGAATTAGGTAAAACTTTTTCTAAAGGACTTTTAATGGGAGCACGTGGTAACTCTGGTGTTATTTTATCTCAATTATTTAGAGGATTTTGCAAAAATATTGAAGATGAAAAGGAGATTAATGCTCAACAATTTGCTAGTAGTTTTCAAGCAGGTGTAGATACAGCTTATAAAGCAGTCATGAAACCAGTTGAGGGAACTATTTTGACTGTTGCCAAAGATGCAGCAAGTGCAGCTATGACTAAAGCAGAAGAAACAGATGACTGCATCGAAGTAATGGAATATACAATCGAAAAAGCTGAGCAATCTTTAAATAATACGCCAAATTTATTAGCAGTTTTAAAAGAAGTAGGCGTAGTGGATAGTGGCGGTAAAGGTTTATTATGTGTCTACGAAGGCTTTTTAAAAGGACTAAAAGGCGAAAAAGTTGAAGCTAACAAACAAAAATTAGACACAGAAGATTTGGTTCATGAAGAACATGATTTTCATGGGGTTATTAATACAGAAGATATTAAGTACGGTTATTGTACTGAAATGATGGTACGCTTTGGAAAAGATAAAAAAGAATTTAATGAACAAACATTCAGAAATGATATGAGCGAATTTGGTGATTCATTATTAGTTATTAATGATGATGAAATAGTTAAAGTCCATGTACATACAGAAACACCAGGTGAAGTGTTCAATTATGGACAACAATATGGTGAACTTATTAAATTAAAAGTAGAAAATATGCGTGAACAACATCGTGAAGTAATTAGAAAAGAACAAAGTCATCAACAAGCAACAGCTTCGCAACAACCTAAAACAGTTGAAACAGCAGTAATTGCCATTTCAATGGGTGAAGGTATCTCTGAGTTGTTCACTTCAATGGGTGCGACACACATTATTAGTGGTGGGCAAACAATGAATCCTTCTACAGAGGATATTGTTAAGGTGATTGAACAGTCTGAATGCCAGCGTGCAATTATCTTACCAAATAACAAAAATATTAGAATGTCTAGTGATCAAGCAGCACAACTTGTTAAAGCTGACACAGTAGTCATTCCAACTACATCTATTCCTCAAGGTATTGCAGCACTTTTCCAATATGATGTTGCATCTACGTTAGAAGAAAATGCGTCTCATATGAATACAGCGTTAGAAACAGTTAAATCTGGATCAATTACATTTGCTGTCAGAGATACTAAGATTGATGGTGTAGATATTAAAAAAGATGAATTTATGGGATTAGCTGAAAGTAAAATTGTGACTAGTAATGCAGATGAATTTAAAACTATTACTGGCTTATTAAGTACATTGTTAAATGAAGAAAGTGAAATATTAACAGTGATAACTGGTGAAGATGCACAATCTGATATGACAACTCAATTAGAAGAATGGATAGAAAATGAATATCCAGATGTTGAAATAGAAATCCATAAAGGTGATCAACCAATTTATCCATATTTATTTGCTGTAGAATAAAGTGAGATTTAATAGTGGGAGTGATAACGATGAAATAATTGTCGTTGTCACTCCCCATTTTATATTTAAGAAAAGTATTGAAAAATATGACAATGGAGAGCTTAATTTAATAGATTTTTCAAGACATAATGACCAATCAATATATAGTAAAATAGAAAGATATGCTATCAGTAATGAACTGTAAAATAGAGGAAGATATAACAATTAAGAAGATATCTAATACTCAAAGAGTGATTAAAAATATCATATAATTCAGCAGTAATAATAACTGGGAATATATGTATAAATCGTTCTTGATTTGGACCTTGATGAAATATAAAATATTTCGTACTTCTAAAATTTAAATAAGATGAAGAGCTAATGCAAAATCAATTAAAATAGATTGAAACATTGTAGGATCTCTTTTTATTGGTTAAGTATGATAATTGATATTAGTGTTAAAAGTGAATGTTGTACGTTTATACGTTTAAATGAAGCGAGTGATATTCATTTGTCGAGTGAGCTATAGTAAGATGGTATCACTAAATATTTATAATAAACGTGATAAAATATAAATAAGATTAAAAATATTAGGTGAGAAATAATGTCGAAAGTTAGTTTAATTGAAAGTCCATATCCGCTTCAATCTATAAAAGGACTTGGACCAAAGAGAATTGCTTTACTACATGAATTAAACATTCACACAATAGAAGATTTAGTGTTATATTTACCAACACGTTATGAAGATAATACTGTCGTAGATTTAAACTTAGCTGAAGATCAATCTACTGTGACAGTAGCAGGAGAAATTTATTCTGTACCCACGGTAGCCTTTTTTGGCCGGAATAAATCAAAATTAACTGTCCATTTAATGATTGATAATATCGCAGTTAAATGTGTATTTTTTAATCAACCGTATTTAAAAAAGAAAATTGAGTTAAATCAAATAGTAACAATAAAAGGTAAATGGAATCGTGCTAAACAAGAAATTAATGGCAATCGTATTTTTTTTAATGACACTCATACCTCTACTGAAGAAGTGAGATTAGAACCGGTATATCGACTTAAAGAAGGTATTAAACAAAAACAGATGCGTGATATGATTCATCAATCTCTTAATGATGTCACTATACATGAATGGATTACAGAGGAATTAAGACAAAAGTACAAATTGGAATTACTAGATTATACTATTAAAACGTTACATCTACCTAAAGATAAACAAGCGCTTATGCGTGCGAGACGTACATATGCTTTTACTGAATTATTTATGTTTGAACTACGTATGCAATGGTTAAATCGCTTAGAAAAAGCTTCAGATGAAGCCATTGAAATTAATTATGATATTAATAAAGTAAAGTCATTTATCCAGTCGTTACCTTTTGAATTAACAGATGCACAGAAATCGAGCGTTAATGAAATATTTAGAGATTTGAAAGCGCCAATACGCATGCATCGTTTATTACAAGGTGATGTTGGGTCAGGGAAAACAGTTGTAGCAGCAATTTGTATGTATGCACTCAAAACTGCTGGTTATCAATCTGCACTGATGGTACCTACAGAAATTTTGGCTGAACAACATGCAAACAGTTTAACAGAACTTTTCGGTGACCATATGAATGTGGCTTTATTAACTGGATCGGTAAAAGGAAAAAAAAGACGTGTATTGCTAGAACAATTAGAGAATGGAACGATCGATTGTTTAATTGGTACACATGCATTGATTCAAGATGATGTACAATTTAAAAATGTAGGGTTAGTGATTACTGATGAACAGCATCGTTTTGGTGTGAATCAACGTCAATTACTAAGAGAAAAAGGTGCTATGACCAACGTATTGTTTATGACTGCGACGCCTATACCGAGAACGTTAGCCATTTCAGTATTTGGAGAAATGGATGTGTCCTCAATTAAACAACTACCTAAAGGTCGAAAGCCAATTATTACACATTGGGCGAAACATGAACAGTATGACCAAGTGTTAGCTCAAATGACAAGCGAACTAAAAAAAGGACGCCAAGCCTATGTGATTTGTCCACTAATTGAAAGTTCTGAACATCTAGAAGATGTACAAAATGTTGTTGAACTTTTTGAGTCACTACAAGAATTTTATGGTAAAACACATGTAGGTTTATTACATGGGAAAATGTCAGCAGACGAAAAAGATGATGTAATGGCACGTTTTAGTCATCATGATATTGATATCTTAGTGTCGACAACCGTAGTTGAAGTAGGCGTTAATGTTCCTAATGCTACATTCATGATGATTTATGATGCTGATCGCTTTGGATTATCTACATTACATCAACTTAGAGGTCGTGTTGGACGTAGTGAACATCAAAGTTATTGTGTATTAATTGCATCACCTAAAACAGAAACTGGCATAGAAAGAATGACCATTATGACACAAACTACAGATGGATTTGAATTAAGTGAACGTGACTTAGAAATGAGAGGCCCTGGTGATTTCTTTGGAGTTAAACAAAGCGGGTTACCAGATTTTATGGTTGCTAATATAGTAGAAGATTATCGTATGCTAGAAGTAGCTCGTGATGAGGCTGCAGAACTCATTCAATCCGGGGAGTTCTTTACTGAGAAATATGAACGTTTAAGAGCATTTATCAACGACCATTTACTTAACATAAGTTTTGATTAACATCAGTAAACTGATATTTAATTCAAATTATTTATTATATGAACATGTAATATTTGTTGAGGATAATAAATAGAAAGTGTTATGATATGTGAGGAATGATTAAGACTTGGTACTAAAATATTTAAAGGGGAGGAAAGTATGAAATTAAAAAAAACAGAACGTCGTCATGAGATTAAGAAGGCGATTAATGAAAACCCCTTTATTACGGATAGTGAATTGTGTGAATTATTCAACGTAAGTATTCAAACTATCCGTCTGGATCGCACACAACTTAATATTCCTGAATTACGTAAACGTATTAAATCTGTAGCTAAACAAAATTATGAATATATCAAAGGATTGGAAGCTAATGAAGTGATTGGGGATCTTATTCAAGTTAAACCTAATTATTCTGCCCAATCTATTATAGAAATTACAGAAGAGTATGTGTTTCAAAAAACACGTATTGCACGGGGGCATATTTTATTTGCTCAAGCTAATTCATTATGTGTAGCCCTAATACATAACTCTACTGTGTTAACTCAAGAAAGTAATTTGAAATTTATTGAAAAAGTAAAGTTGCATGATAATGTTAGAGCAGAAGCAACCGTAATCAATAGAACAAATCGACATTATGATATAAAAGTGGAATCTTTTGTAAAAGATACACGCGTTTTTACAGGCATATTTAAAATGTTTTATATAAGTGAGGATGAAAACCATGGTTAAAATTGCTGTAGATATGATGGGTGGCGACAATGCACCAGGAATCGTATTAGAAGCTGTAGAAAAAGCAATCAATGATTTTAAAGATTTAGAAATTATTTTATTTGGTGATGAAAAACAATATACATTAAATCATGAGCGTATAGAGTTTAGACATTGTTCAGAAAAAATTGAGATGGAAGATGAGCCTGTACGTGCCATTAAAAGAAAAAAAGACAGTTCAATGGTACGCATGGCAGAAGCGGTTAAATCTGGTGAGGCAGATGGCTGTGTATCTGCTGGTAATACAGGTGCTTTAATGTCAGCAGGGCTATTTATCGTCGGACGTATTAAAGGCGTAGCTAGACCAGCACTTGTTGTCACATTACCTACTATCGATGGTAAAGGATTTGTCTTTTTAGATGTTGGAGCCAATGCAGATGCAAAACCTGAACACTTATTGCAATATGCACAGCTAGGTAATATTTATGCTCAAAAAATTAGAGGTATTCAACAACCTAAAATATCATTGTTGAATATCGGAACTGAACCAGCAAAAGGAAATGCTTTGACTAAAAAAACATATCAATTATTAAAAGATGAAGCGACTATTCGATTTAATGGAAATATTGAGGCTAAAACATTGATGGAGGGTGACACAGATGTAGTTGTCACTGATGGTTATACTGGAAATATGGTACTAAAAAACATCGAAGGTACTGCTAAATCAATTGGAAAAATGTTAAAAGGTACACTATTAGCTAATTTAAAAAATAAGCTTGCTGCGGCGATATTGAAAAAAGATATCAGTAAGTTTGCGAAAAAATTAGATTATGCAGAATATGGTGGATCTGTTCTTTTAGGGTTAGATGGTACTGTAGTAAAAGCACATGGCAGTTCAAATGCACGTGCATTCTATTCTGCAATTCGACAAGCTAAAATTGCTGGTGATGAACAAATAGTAAAAATTATGAGAGAAACGGTAGGTAGTGACAATGAGTAAAACTGCAATTGTTTTTCCTGGACAAGGTGCACAAAAAGTCGGAATGGCTAAAGATTTATATCAAGTTAATAAAGATGCGACTTCTATTTTAGAATTAGCGCAAACAACGGTTGACTTTGATTTATTAGAAACGATGTTTACAGATAAAGAGGAAAAATTAGGAGAAACTGAGAATACTCAACCTGCATTGTTAACACATAGTATTGCATTACTAAAAGCACTAAACCATATAGATGCTGACTATACAATGGGGCATAGTCTAGGTGAATATTCAAGTTTAGTGGCTGCTGGTGTACTAAAATTTGAAGATGCAGTGAAAATTGTGCGTAAGCGTGGCGAATTAATGACTCAAGCTTTTCCAAATGGTGTAGGAAGTATGGCTGCTGTTTTAGGGCTAAGTTATGAAGAGGTAAATGAAATTTGTAAAGAAATTTCATTTGGAGATCAATTAATTGAACCTGCCAATATTAATGCACCAGGTCAAATCGTTGTATCTGGGCATAAAGCGCTGATTGATAAATTAACTAAAGAAGGAAAATCTTTAGGTGCGAAGCGTGTGATTCCTTTAGCAGTATCAGGTCCTTTCCACTCTTCAATGATGCAAGTAATTGAA
Organism: Staphylococcus sp. HMSC069E10; assembly: GCF_001809205.1. Lineage (NCBI taxonomy): Bacteria > Bacillati > Bacillota > Bacilli > Caryophanales > Staphylococcaceae > Staphylococcus > Staphylococcus sp. HMSC069E10. The sequence goes on from NZ_KV796489.1 coordinate 236,323, forward strand.
GAGAATTTCGCTTCATTTATTGATCAATTCACTTGGAATGATGCTCAATTTCCTATCGTTCAAAATTACAATGCTCATGGAGAAACAAAAGCAGAAACGATTAAACAAAATATGGTGAAACAACTCTATTCACCAGTACAATTTATTAAATCGACAGAATGGTTAATAGACCAAGGTGTGGATCATTTTATTGAAATTGGACCTGGTAAAGTATTATCTGGTTTAATTAAAAAAATTAATCGAGATGTTAAAATTACATCGATTCAAACATTAGAAGATGTGAAAGGATGGAATGAAAATGACTAAAAGTGCATTAGTAACTGGTGCTTCTAGAGGAATTGGACGTAGTATTGCATTGCAATTAGCAGAAGATGGATTCAATGTAGCAGTTAATTACGCGGGTAATAAAGAAAAAGCAGAAGCAGTGGTTAAAGAAATTAAAGAAAAAGGCGTAGAAAGTTTTGCAATACAAGCAAATGTTGCTGAAGGTGATCAAGTCAAAGTTATGATTAAAGAAGTTGTAAATCAATTTGGCTCTTTAGATGTTCTTGTAAACAACGCTGGTATTACAAAAGACAATTTATTAATGCGAATGAAAGAGCAAGAATGGGATGACGTTATTAATACTAACTTAAAAGGGACATTTAATTGTATTCAAAAAGCTACGCCACAAATGTTACGTCAACGTAGCGGTGCTATTATCAATTTATCTAGTATTGTAGCGGCTATGGGTAATCCTGGACAAGCTAATTATGTTGCGACAAAAGCAGGTATTGAAGGACTGACAAAATCAAGTGCACGTGAACTTGCTTCACGTGGTATTACTGTTAATGCAGTTGCGCCTGGGTTTATCGTCTCAGATATGACAAATGCATTAAATGAAGATCTTAAATCACAAATGTTGGAGCAAATTCCATTATCACGTTTTGGAGAAGATAAAGATATTGCCTATGCAGTGTCATTTTTAGCATCTGATCGTGCAAAATATATTACAGGTCAAACGTTATCAGTTAATGGTGGCATGTATATGTAATATATACGTCATGTATTTAAAAGGATAAATAGTCATTATCCTTTTAATAAATACTTGTGTTTTAGCCCTTAAAATGGGAAAATATAATAGTCTATGGATAGACACTTTTAAAGGAGGTGAATCGACGTGGAAAACTTCGATAAAGTAAAAGATATCATCGTTGACCGTTTAGGTGTAGACGCTGATAAAGTAACAGAAGATGCATCTTTCAAAGATGATTTAGGCGCTGACTCACTTGATATCGCTGAATTAGTGATGGAATTAGAAGACGAATTTGGTACTGAAATTCCTGATGAAGAAGCTGAAAAAATCAACACTGTTGGTGATGCAGTTAAATACATCAATAGTCTTGAAAAATAAAAACTTACATCTGAGTCGTCGTCATGATGGCTCAGATTTTTTTCATAGGACATCAATAACATGAACGGAGGTTTATCAATCATGCACCCGAAACAATCAGAAATGATTAAAGATTTTCAATATCAATTTGATAAAAAAATGAAGATGCTTGGTCTTAGTTATACTCATTTAGATGTGTACCAACAAGCGTTTTCGCACTCTAGCTTTATTAATGATTTTAATATGGATCGATTAGCTCATAACGAGCGTTTAGAATTTTTAGGAGATGCGGTATTAGAATTGACGGTTTCACGTTACCTTTTTGACAAATATCCTAATTTACCAGAAGGAAATTTAACTAAAATGAGAGCGACAATCGTATGTGAACCCTCACTTGTAATATTTGCAAATAAAATTGAATTAAATCAACTCATTTTACTTGGAAAAGGTGAAGAAAAAACAGGTGGTAGATCAAGACCTTCATTAGTATCAGATGCTTTTGAAGCGTTTATTGGGGCTTTATACTTAGACCAAGGCTTAGAAGTAGTCTGGAAGTTTGCTCAAAAAGTCATTTTTCCTTATGTAGAACATAATGAATTAATTGGCGTGGTCGATTTTAAAACACAATTCCAAGAATATATTCATAGTCAAAGTAAAGGGGATGTGACGTATCATTTGATTAAAGAAGAAGGTCCAGCACACCATCGCTTATTTACATCTGAAGTGATTTTAGAAAATAAAGCAATCGCAAAAGGACAAGGCAGAACAAAAAAAGAATCTGAACAAAAAGCAGCTGAAAGTGCTTATCATAAGTTAAGAGATGAGAACAAATAATAATGAACGCATTTCATATATTATCTTCTTTTCAACAAGAATGAGTATGAATGAATTAAGGAGAAGAGTATGGTTTATTTGAAATCTATAGATACCATTGGCTTTAAGTCATTTGCAGATCGTACGAATGTACAGTTCGATAAAGGTGTGACAGCAATTGTTGGTCCAAATGGTAGTGGGAAAAGTAATATTACTGATGCGATTAAATGGGTTTTAGGAGAACAATCTGCTAAGTCGCTTCGTGGCTCTAAAATGGAAGATATTATTTTCTCAGGGGCAGAACATCGTCAAGCACAAAATTATGCAGAAGTACAATTAAAATTAGATAATTCTACAAGAGAATTGCAGATTGAGGCTGATGATGTGATTGTAACACGTCGTCTTTATCGTAGTGGAGAAAGCGAATATTATTTAAATAATGATAGGGCACGTCTACGCGATATTACAGAGTTATTTTTAGATTCTGGTCTAGGAAAAGAAGCGTTTAGTATTATTTCACAAGGTAGAGTAGATGAAATTTTAAATGCTAAACCTGTTGACCGACGTCAAATCATAGAAGAATCAGCGGGTGTTTTAAAGTATAAAAAAAGAAAAACGGAATCTTTACAAAAGCTTGGTCATACAGAAGATAATCTATCTCGAGTAGAGGATATTTTATATGATTTAGAAGGGCGTGTTGAACCTCTAAAAGCAGAAGCATCTATTGCTAAAGAATACTTACAATTATCAAAAGAGATGGAGCATAGTGATGTTGTTGTAACTGTACACGATATTAATCAATATGATGAAGAGAATCGTCAACTCGATGAACGATTGAATCATCTAAAAAGCCAACAAGCTGAAAAAGAAGGTCAACAAGCTCAATTAAATCAATATTTACAAAAACAAAAAACGCAACGTCAAAAACTTGAAAGAGATACCGACCATACTAATATAGATTTAATTACTACAACTGAGGAATATGAAAAATTTATTGGAAAATTAAATGTACTTGAAGAGCGAAAAAGAAATCAATCAGAAACGAATGCACGATTTGAAGAAGAATTAGATAATTTACAGTATGAATTAAAGAATGTTCAAGATGAAAGAGAACTTTCTGTAGAACAAGTATCTAAACTTAAAAAACAGCATCAATTGCTTAATAAAGAGATTAAACAGTTAGAATCAAAACTTAATCTTACAGATGCACAACATGATGAAAAATTAGAAACTATTAAAAATGAATATTATGAATTAATGTCCGAGCAATCTGAAGTGAATAATGATATTCGTTTTTTAGAACGTACTATTCAAGAAAATGAAACCAAAAAAACACGTCTCGATGCAAGATTAATAGAAGTATTTGATCAACTTAAACATATTCAAAATGACATACATCAAACAGAACAAGCGCATACTACTACATCACAAAAAATGAACATAACAGAGAAAGACATGCGTGACGTTGAAGATCGTTTATCTGAAGCAAAACGTATAGAAGCGACATATGAAGATAAGTTATATCAAGCTTATCGATATACTGATAAAATGCGCGTGCGTATGGAAAGTTTAGAAACACAAGCAGAAGACTATTCCTACTTTTTTAATGGAGTAAAACATATATTAAAAGCAAAAGAGAATACTTTAAGTGGTATTCATGGTGCAGTAGCTGAAGTCATCAAGGTACCATCAAAATTGACACAAGCGATTGAAACAGCGTTAGGAGCCTCATTACAACACATTATTGTAAATAATGAAAAAGATGGTCGCCAAGCGATAAAATTTTTAAAACAACGAGGATTAGGAAGAGCAACATTTTTACCACTAAATGTAATTAGAGCAAGAAGTTTATCTCATCATATTCAAAATGTAGCTCGAAATTTTGATGGTTTTATTAATATTGCATCGGAAGCGGTTGAAGTTAATCAAACGTATCAAGCTGTGATAGATAATTTGATGGGTACTACAATTATAGTGGAGAATCTTAAAATTGCGAATGAACTTGCAAGAGCGATTCAATATAAAGCGCGAATCGTTACCTTAGAAGGAGATATCGTTAATCCAGGAGGAGCAATGACAGGTGGCGGAATGCGTCAATCAAAAAGTATTTTAGCTCAAAAAGATGAATTGGCAACAATGAAAACACAATTAAACGACTACGAAGAGAAAACAAAAGAATTCGAACAACAATTGCAAAAGCAAAAAGAGAAAGTTGAGACATTAAGTAATAAGTATGTAGATTTAAGCCAACAATATCATCAATTAAAAGATACCGCTCACGAAGAAACATTGACTTTAGATCGATTGAAAAAACAAGAAACACATATAAAAAGTGAACATGAAGAATTTGAATTTGAGAAAAATGATGGCTATCAAAGTGAAAAAAGTCGTCATACATTAAAGCAACAACAATTGCGTTTATCTGAAATTCAAGAGCAACTAAAACAACTTGAAAATGACATAGAGGTATATTCAAAACTCTCTAAAGAAGGTAAAGAAAATGTATCGCAAGTTGAAAAAGAATTAAATCAAAAACGTTCTGATGTTGCAGTCGTTAAAGAAAAAATAAGTCATCAAACTATGTCATTGGAAAGAATAGATAAGCAACTTGCACAAATTAACCAACAAATCATTGCAACTAAAGAGAAAATAGAATTATTTAATTCTGACGATATGATGGGCGAAAAAGCATTTCAACAACTTCAATCAAGTATCCAAGATAAAGCGTCTCAACGTGATAAATTAAAACAAAAACTTGATACTTTAAAAGAACAGAAAGATTCTATAAATGAAGATATTGAAATTCATGAGTACAAACTCGAACAATGCCATCAAGATTTATTATCTATTGAAAGTTTTTATCAAGATATTAAGGCCCAACAGTCTAAATTAGATGTTCTTATTAATCACGCAATGAATCATTTAAATGAAACGTATCATCTTACACTTGAACGTGCGAGAGAAACTTATCAATCAGATGTTCCAATAGAAACATTAAGAAAAAAAGTAAAATTAACTAAGATGTCAATTGAAGAATTAGGTTCAGTTAATGTTAATGCTATTGAACAATTTGAAGAATTAAATGAACGTTATACATTTTTGAATGAACAGAGAAATGATTTAAGAGAAGCAAAACAGACTTTAGAACAAATCATTGATGAAATGGATCAAGAAGTAAAAGATCGTTTCAAAGCTACATTTTTTGAAGTACAAGATTATTTCACAACTGTCTTTCAATCACTTTTTGGTGGTGGTCATGCCAAGTTAGAGCTTACGGATGATGATTACTTGTCTGCAGGAGTAGATATTATTGTTCAACCACCAGGTAAAAAATTACAAAATCTTTCTTTATTAAGTGGTGGCGAACGCGCATTAAGTGCTATTGCATTACTGTTTGCTATTTTAAAAGTAAGATCAGCACCATTTGTTATACTAGACGAAGTGGAAGCAGCTTTGGATGAAGCTAATGTTATTCGTTACGCACAATTTTTAAATGATTTATCGGAAAAAACACAGTTTATTGTCATTACGCATAGAAAAGGTACCATGGAGTATTCGGATCGTTTATATGGTGTTACAATGCAAGAGTCAGGCGTTTCAAAATTAGTAAGTGTAAATTTAAATACAATAGATGAGGTTATGAAGGAGGAAAATGCATGAGTTTTTTCAAACGACTAAAAGATAAATTTTCTACAAAGTCGACTGAAGATATTGAAAAGGAATTAACGGAAGATGAGGAATTAGATCAACCATCAACAAAAGACAATGAACAAGAAAATGAAGAACCTGCACCAAAAAAGAAAAAACCACGTAAATTAAGCGAAGCTGACTTTGACGAAGATGGGTTAATTTCAATTGAAGATTTTGAAGAAATTGAAGCTCAAAAAATGGGAGCGAAGTTTAAAGCAGGTTTAGAAAAATCAAGAGAAAACTTCCAGGAGCAATTAAATAACTTGATTGCACGTTATAGAACTGTAGATGAAGATTTCTTCGAAGCTTTAGAAGAAATGTTGATTACTGCGGATGTAGGTTTCAATACGGTTATGCAATTAACGGATGAATTACGTACAGAAGCACAACGTCGTAATATCAAAGAAACTGAAGGTTTAAGAGAAGTTATCGTTGAAAAAATTGTAGAAATTTATCACCAAGAAGATGATCATTCAGAAGCAATGAATATCGAAGATGGCCGATTAAATGTCATTTTAATGGTTGGGGTCAATGGTGTAGGTAAAACTACAACGATTGGTAAATTGGCACATCGTTATAAAATGGAAGGTAAAAAAGTTATGTTGGCTGCTGGTGATACTTTCAGAGCAGGTGCAATTGAACAATTACAAGTTTGGGGCGATCGTGTAGGCGTAGAGGTAATCAGACAAAGCGAAGGTTCTGATCCTGCAGCAGTGGTTTATGATGCAATCAATGCGGCTAAGAATAAAGATGTAGATATATTAATTTGTGATACAGCAGGTCGTTTACAAAATAAATCAAACTTAATGCAAGAATTGGACAAAATGAAACGAGTCATTAGTCGTGCTGTTCCAGATGCACCACATGAAGCATTATTATGTTTAGACGCAACCACTGGTCAAAATGCACTATCACAAGCACGTTCATTCAAAGAAGTAACCAACGTTTCAGGGATTGTGCTCACTAAATTAGATGGCACAGCAAAAGGTGGTATTGTACTTGCTATTCGAAACGAATTGCATATTCCAGTAAAATACGTTGGTTTAGGTGAAAAACTAGATGATTTACAACCATTTAATCCTGAAAGTTATGTATATGGATTGTTTGCTGATATGATTGAGCAAAATGATAATATCCCTGATGAAATGCAAAGCTTAACAGATAATAATGAGGAACACCAAAATGGGGAAAAATGATTTAGTTAAAACGTTAAGAATGAATTATCTATTTGATTTTTACCATTCTTTGCTTACTGAAAAACAAAAGAATTATCTTGAGTTATTTTATCTAAATGATTACTCATTAAGTGAAATTGCTGAAACGTTTAAAGTGAGTAGACAAGCGGTTTATGATAATATAAGAAGAACTGGCGATTTAGTAGAAGACTATGAAACTAAATTAAAGTTATATGAGAAATTTGAACAACGTCAAATGATTTATAACGAAATGAAACAATCTATTCATGATACTAAAAAACTGGAACATTTAATCCAAAAATTAGAAGAACTAGAATAATTTATAAGGAGGTTGTTAATATGGCATTTGAAGGATTATCCGATCGTTTACAAGCCACGATGCAAAAAATTCGCGGTAAAGGTAAAGTAACAGAAGCGGATATTAAAACAATGATGCGTGAAGTTAGATTAGCATTGTTAGAAGCCGATGTTAACTTCAAGGTAGTCAAAGACTTCGTTAAAACAGTTTCCGAACGTGCTTTGGGATCAGACGTTATGCAGTCTTTAACACCTGGACAACAAGTTATAAAAATAGTACAAGATGAATTAACACAATTAATGGGTGGAGAAAATACATCTATTAAAATGGCTAATAAGCCACCCACAGTTGTAATGATGGTTGGTTTACAAGGGGCAGGTAAAACAACTACCGCTGGTAAATTGGCATTGTTAATGCGTAAAAAATATAATAAAAAGCCAATGTTAGTAGCAGCCGACATATATCGTCCAGCTGCGATTAATCAATTACAAACAGTAGGTAAACAACTTGATGTACCTGTTTATAGTGAAGGTGATCAAGTTAAACCACAACAAATTGTAGATAACGCATTAAGATATGCTAAAGAAGAACATTTGGACTTTGTAATTATCGATACTGCGGGACGTTTACACATTGATGAAACATTAATGAATGAATTAGCTGATGTTAAAGAAATCTCAAAACCAGATGAAATTATGCTTGTTGTAGATGCAATGACAGGACAAGATGCTGTGAACGTTGCGCAATCATTTGATGAGCAATTGGATGTCACTGGTGTGACTTTAACTAAATTAGACGGAGATACTCGTGGTGGTGCGGCACTTTCTATTCGTGCAGTAACACATAAACCAATTAAATTTGTTGGTATGAGTGAAAAAATGGATGGTTTAGAATTATTCCATCCAGAGCGTATGGCATCTCGTATACTAGGTATGGGTGACGTATTAAGTCTTATTGAAAAAGCGCAACAAGATGTGGACCAAGAAAAAGCTAAAGATTTAGAAAAGAAAATGCGTGAGTCTTCATTTACATTAGATGACTTCTTAGAACAATTGGATCAAGTGAAGAATTTAGGACCACTGGATGATATTATGAAAATGATTCCAGGTATGAATAAAATGAAAGGTTTAGATAAGCTAAATATGAGCGATAAACAAATTGACCATATTAAAGCTATTATTCAATCAATGACACCTAATGAAAGACAAGATCCAGCAATTTTAAATGTTTCAAGAAAGAAACGTATAGCAAAAGGCTCAGGCCGTTCATTGCAGGAAGTGAATCGTTTAATGAAACAATTTAATGATATGAAAAAAATGATGAAACAATTTACGGGTAATGGTCGTAAAGGTAAAAAAGGTAAACGTAACCAAATGGAAAATATGTTAAAAGGCATGAATTTACCATTCTAAAAAGTAATGAAAGCGGAATAACATCCTAAGTGTTATTCCGCTTTTTCATAAATAAGTAAAGGAATGCATGTACATTGGCACATGCATAACCAAAATGAATAAAGGTAAGCTCTAGTTAAAGCTAGTACATAATCAAATCTACAATTTATTTCATAAATCTAGATTTGGTAAAGAAAAAAGTCTTTACAAAGTTGGAGGTTCCTGTTATTATTATTTCTTGTAGAAAATAAAAATTAAAAGATTTAAAGGAGAGTTTTATAAATGGCAGTTAAAATTCGCTTAACTCGTTTAGGTTCAAAAAGAAATCCATTCTATCGTATCGTTGTAGCTGATGCGCGTTCACCACGTGATGGTCGTATCATCGAACAAATCGGTACTTACAATCCAGCAAGTGTAAATGCACCAGAAGTTAAAATCGATGAAGAATTAGCTTTAAAATGGCTAAAAGACGGTGCAAAACCAACTGATACTGTTCACAATATCTTATCAAAACAAGGTATTTTAAAAACATTTGATGAACAAAAACGTTCAAAATAATTGATAATAATATCAATATCATATAATAACAGGTCTGTGGCATAAGGTATGTCACAGGCTTTTATTATATTCTCACTTTATAAGAAACATGTTAATATGTATAAATAAACGACTATGTAAGGAGGATAAGGATGCAAGTAGAAGTAGGACAAATTGTAAATACACATGGGATTAAAGGAGAAGTAAAAGTAAAATCTAATTCTGATTTTACTGATACACGTTTTCAACCTGGAGAAGTCCTTATCGTGAATCACCACCATAATGAAATAGAAATGACTATTACATCATATCGTATACATAAAGGATTTCACATGCTTAAATTTGAAGGTATTAATAATATTAATGACGTCGAACAATATAAAGGCGACTACTTATTCCAAGAACGTGATCATGAGGATATTGAATTGAATGAAAACGAATTTTACTATTCTGATATTATTGGGTGTACGGTTTTTAATAACGATACACCAATTGGAAGAGTCATTAATATTTTTGAAACAGGTGCCAATGATGTATGGGTTGTTAAAGGTGACAAAGAATACCTTATTCCATATATAGCAGATGTCGTTAAAGAAGTAGATGTTGAACATAAAACAATTCGTATTACGCCAATGGAAGGATTATTAGAATAATGAAAATAGATTACCTAACATTATTTCCAGAAATGTTCGACGGCGTTCTAAATCATTCGATTTTGAAGCGTGCGCAAGATAAAAATATTATTGAAGTTAATACTGTAAACTTTAGAGATTACGCTGAAAATAAACATAATCAAGTGGATGATTATCCGTATGGTGGCGGTCAAGGAATGGTTTTAAAACCAGAACCAGTGTTTAATGCAATGAAAGATTTAAAACGTACTGATAAAACGCGTGTCATTCTCATGTGTCCTCAAGGACGACCATTCTCTCAAGCAATTGCTGAAGAATTGAGTGAAGCGGAACATATTGTATTTATTTGTGGACACTACGAAGGATATGACGAAAGAATTAGAGAAAATTTAGTAACCGATGAAATTTCAATGGGGGATTATGTATTGACTGGTGGAGAATTACCAGCTATGACTATGACTGATGCTATCGTTAGATTAATTCCTGGAGTACTTGGTAATGAACAATCCCATCAAGATGATTCTTTCTCCGATGGTTTACTTGAATTCCCGCAATATACACGTCCAAGAGAATATAAAGGTATGACTGTACCTGACGTATTGTTATCTGGAAATCATGCAAATATAGAAAAATGGCGACATGAACAAAAATTAATACGTACTTTGCATAAACGTCCGGACTTACTAGAAAAGTATCAATTAAGTGACAAGGATAAAGAATTTTTAGAAAGCTATAAAAACCAATTGAAAAACAACTAGGAGTATGCTAATATATATCAAGTGTGAAAAGACACTAAAAATCACTATGATCCGCTGCTATATGAATGTCTAGGCAAGAACATAGGTTGAAGGAGAGTATAAAAATGAGTAATCATAAGTTAATCGAAGCAGTTACAAAATCACAATTACGCACAGACTTACCAACTTTCCGTACTGGTGACACTTTACGTGTACACGTACGTATCGTCGAAGGTTCACGTGAACGTATCCAAGTTTTCGAAGGTGTTGTAATTAAACGCCGCGGTGGAGGAATTTCTGAAACTTTCACAGTTCGTAAAATTTCTTCAGGTGTAGGTGTGGAACGTACATTCCCATTACACACTCCAAAAATCGAAAAAATCGAAGTTAAACGTCGCGGTAAAGTACGTCGTGCTAAATTATACTACTTACGTAGTTTACGTGGTAAAGCTGCAAGAATTCAAGAAATTCGCTAATCAGTATATAGAAAACTATACTAAAAAATGGGTAAGTTAATACGCAATTAAAAAAGAGTCTTGGATATAAAGTTCCAAGATAAGTAAAAAAAGACAATTTCTATTGAAATAATATAGAAATTGTCTTTTTTATAATTTTTGTGATTATTTTCTGCTCATTGAGCTGTTACTTTTCTTATATTAAGTGTCATTAGCTCAAATCCTAGTTCTCTTTTGTCTTTATTTATCCCTCGAACGGACATTCGAGTGAAACTCAAAATAGCCTTTATAAATCTAAAAACAGACGCCACATCAATTTTTCTTTGACTATAAATGGTTTTTGTTTTTGAAAGCTTTTTATTAATTTGCGCTTTAAAATATTCCCAATTATAATTCTTCATTACTTTTTTATTTGTTTTTGAATTGAAGTTCATACATGGGTGTTTCAGAGGACATTCTGAATCATCATCACATTCATATAATTTAAAGTCTCGTTTAAAGCTATATTTATCATGGTGATAGGTATATTTTTTAAATCCTAGTCTTTTATTGTTCGTATAAATAAATTCAGTCTTAGTATTTATTTATACAATATCATTTATGGGAGTGAGAACTGAAATTGCCATTGGTAGAGTAAGATGAATCATATTATAATCTTTATACATAAGACATCTCGTTGATTTAGTTTAGTGATGTTTATTAAATTGTACGAATATGCCTTATTTTCTTAAGTATTTCAATGTAAAATTACATATAAATACAAAATATTTTGGCAAGACTCTTGAGAGAATAGGACAAGCTGAAGACTGCAGGCTGAAGCTATTCCCTAAAAAAGCGATCCAACAATACCCAGTATTGTAAATAAAGAAGCCAGTAAATGAATTTATTATAAACTCATTTACTGGCTATTTTGCTAGTAATTATGACCCAGGCTCTTTTTATTTTAATTGATTTTTTCTTTTTAAATATCTGCTAAATATTATACTGCTTATTATTCCGATAACGCTCAAAATTAATAGTATATAAAAATGTGGTGGTGTATAAGATAATTCAATATGAGTATCATTTTTCTTGACTGGAATAGCTGTCATAATACCGTTAGCTTGTTTTACATCTACATCGTGTCCATTAACACGTGCATGCATACCATTAGCATAGGCGATTGGTACCACTAAGTATCCAGAAGTTCCTTTAGGTTTAGTGAATGTATAGCCACTTCTAAATTGTGAAATAGTCACAGGTTTAAGTGATTTAGAAGCTTGTTTCAATGTATGATAATCTTCTCCATAGATACCTTTAATAGATAATCGATAATGTCCTTTAGTAAGACGAATCTTTAATTGATCCGAAGCTTTTACTCTCATTGTTACAGGCGTTACAAAACGTCGATATTTATAACTTAGCATATTACGATTTTGAGCATATTCATTTACTCCTATAGAATGCTCAATATCGGGAGCTAACAATTCTACATCCATTTTGACATACATATCTTTATATTGATTTGCTAAAGTTTTAGGTAATGTTAATGTGATACCACCATTATTTTTTTTTACGTTTAAATGAGTTTTATCTTTCCAAGTAGCATTATTTGTAGATTGATATGCTTTACTTAATAGGTTTTTATTTTGAGTGAAAGAAGTATTCGCTTTTATTGAATCATCATCTAATACTACACCTTGTAGCATCGCTTGCTCACGATCTAATGGCGATTTGAGATCATGTTTATTAAAAATCTTATTAGTAATATGCGTGGCTGGATAATTAATAGTATTTTCTGAATGAATTAATTTATCTGAACCATTATTGATAGTATCTACCTTTTTAAAACCATAAGGCATATTCAGATCATTAGGATGTCGGAATCGATCTTGAACATCCCACATGGCTTCTAAATTTGCTCGGTTCCCTAAGTATCGATATGTACTATTCTTATCAACAGGCATATTAATTTGCATTTCTTTATCATAGTATTTTAATATGTCACCATCAAAAATACTTGAGTAAAGTGAAATGCCATTATAATGGTAAATAAATGGTGAATTGAGTGCATAGGCTGACATATAATCGATACGATGGAAAGGATTTTTATTATCTTTTTGTTTCTTAATATTATTAATTTTTTTAGCAAGTTTATGATTATAATAACTTGAATCTGTTAATGTTTTCGTAGTCGTTGCATATGGATCAATAGTACGGGCTCGTGAATCGTGTGTCATTATAATTTGTTGTACAAAGAATAGTAATACAATAGCTATTAGTATATAAGGTTGATATAACCATTGCTTTTTCCATACTACAAAGGTTAAAACGATGATTAAAAATAATGGTACAATCATCCAATTGACATAAGCACTTGCAAATATATAGTGATATAAACCAAATATAAATACCGGAATTGCTACAAGTAAATATTGTTTTAATGTAAGTTCAGATAAATATTGAATATATAATGCAATTAAGATACTAGTTGAAATAGATAAAAAGTATACCCATCGACGTTGTGGTAATGAAAAGCCATTAAATGCACTATCAAAGTATTGTGATAACGATCCAATAAGTAAAAACCAAGTGATGATAGCAAAAATTTTATAATAGTAGTGACGATATAACTTAAACGTAAATAAAGCCATTAATGCAATAATCGAAACTGTGATATAAAAACCATCAGAAAAAATATGATATTTACTTTGTGTTAAATCTGTAAACAATGTAATATTAAAGTCATCATTTTGGGCTCTATCATTGTTTAGGAATGAAGATACACCTGTATAGAATCCTAAAATACTAGATAAAAGCGCAAGTATTGCACCAATAACGAGTAAATAAAATTTTTCCCATCTTGATACGATATCACAACGATATTTAAAAATGACTCTTAATATGAAATAAATCCCTAATACAATAGCTTGATAGTAACTGAAATAAAAATTAGAAAATAAGGTCAGAGCAACTGAAAAGATAAATAGCCCTATTCTTCTTTTTTGGAAGAAACGTTCCATTCCCCATAAAGATAAAGGTAATAAAATCAATAAGTCTCCATAAAATGACCATGTATAGTTATAGTAAAGCACAAGAGTGGATGCACCATATAAAATAGTAGCGATAAGCAATGGCGCTGTTTTCAACTTTAACCATTTTAAATAGTAAAATACAACAATAATTGTAATAATCGTTCTAGCGTAAGCGATTATTAATTGGTTAGTTGCCCAAAAGGCGATATGACTCGTTTGCCAATGAAATAAAAAATGACTTACCCAGATTATAAAAAAATTAATCCACATTATGGGAGATAAAGAATAATAATAGGCCAACCCCTTAATGTAATCTCCGCCTAATCCAAAAGATTGATCATAGGCTCCTTTGAACTTACTGTAATGTTCATATAAGTACATTTGAAATGGCATCATTTGTCTAAAACCATCTCCAGAACCACTAAATACAAATCCTTCTTTGAAATAATCTCGAATAAATGGATAATAAATTGCTAAAGAAATGATATTAGCAATTATAAATATAGATAAAAAGGTCAATAATCGATTGGACCGAATTTTATTGATCAATGTTTTTCCTCAACTTTCTCTTTTTGGTATTCACAAATCTAACAAATACAACACTTATTACTATACTGATGAGTGAGATTAAAATCATAGTATTCCAATACGGTGGTTGATATTTAATAATTATTTTTTTAGCAGATGAATTAACAGGAACGCCTGTCATCATGTAATTAACTTTCATAGGTTTAATACGGTGTCCATCAACATACGCTTGCATCCCTTCTCTATAAGGAATATTAATTGAAGCAATCCCTTTATCATGTTTAGCTAAGTTGACTTCAACGCCGTTTTTAATATCTTTATATTTGTTATTAAAATCAGCTTTTTTATGCATTTGTTTTAACATTTTATAGTTTTCACCATTTAATTGTTGAAGGTTTAAATAAAATGTTCCTTTAGGAGATAAAGTGATATTAATGTTTCCCTTATTATCAGGTTGTGTTCGATAAAGTTGAGTATCAATACCAGTACGATAAGTAGAATTGTTAAATAATCGGTGATTTGCATAATTATTTACAGAGACTGTGTAATTACTATCAGGATTACCACGCTTTATTTTCATCGTAACGTAAAAATCATCATACTTTTGGCGTAATGATTGAGGTAAGTGTATCGTTAATGTTCCACCTTTATCTCCAATTACTTTATAGACATTACCATTTAAATGTTTTAAATTTTTATAACTCAATGATGATTGATTTAATAAATTAGGAGCTTTAGCTTTATAACTTGTGCCTTCATTGTTTAAAATCACACCTTTTAACATTGCATGTTCTCTATCAATTGCAGTCGTCAATTTTTTACTATTGTATATAGAATCAGTTACTTTAACAGATGGTAAGTTAAGTGTATTTTCATAAATACCATATTGTCCGCTTGATTTTATTTTTTTGAAGTAGGAAGGTAAGTTATTTTGATAATTTTTTAGCATCATATAACGCACTGAAAATAGACTCGCGATATTTTGTCGTCCATTCGTTGATTGATATCTACTCAATGACTCCTCAGCTAAATTAATTTTTAAAGCATCGTAATAATAATCGAGTATATTATGATGAAAAATACTTGAATATAAACTTAACCCTTTAAAATGTTGATACATCGGTGTATTATCTTGCTCGTTGACTCTCCAATCGATACGTTCATCTTCATGCTTATTTTGATTCATTTCTTGAACAAGTGCACGTTGTAAGTCGGAACTATATAAACTGGAATTAATATAAAACGTATTTCCACGATCAGTGTGATCTTTATAGTAAATTTGATTTTTAATAAATACTATAGAGACCAAGATACTTAATAATATAATTGAAACACTATATAAATAACTTAATTTAAAACGATATGTACGATCTTTAATGATAAGAACCATCAATCCAATCAAAGATACAATAGGGACTAATATGAACCATGCTAAAAATTTATGATATATCATAGCACTTATAAATATAACTAATTCTGCAATAATATTACTTATTAGATAAGATTTTGTAGTTAGTGTTTTGAAATATTTTAAAAATAATCCGATTAATAGTGTGGAATTAAAAGCTAAAATAAAATGCCAACGCTTTTGAGGCGCTGAAAAACCATTAAATACTTGGTCGATGAAAGGTATAAAACTAAATATAATAAATACAAAGGTAAGGATAGCAAATAAACGATAATAATAATGTTTATATAATTTAAAACTTAAAAGAGCTTGAATGGTAATAAATAATAATACAATTAAATAATTATCAAAGAAAATATTTGTATTAATATCTAATTTTTCAAATGTATCAACTGCTCCAGAAAAAGGTACACGACGGTTATTTAAAAAGCTTTGAGCACCATGAAAAAAGATAAATAAACTATTACCTAAACCTAACAGGGCACTAATGATTAAAGTTAAAAATGCTTTACTTCTTGAGAGAATATCTTTTGGATGTCTAAATATTATACGAATCAGTATATAACCCGCACCTATTAAACAAAGATAGTATGCAAAATAAAAGTTATTAATTAGTATTAAAGAAACAGTAACAATGAATAGTCCAAACTTCTGTTTTTGTAAGACTCTTTCAATAGAGAGTAATAATAACGGCATCCAAACAAACACATCACTAAAGAAGGGCCAATACACTGTAAAGCGATAATATAAGGGTGACATAACAAATAAAAACGCTACAACTAAGCTTAACCATTTGTTATTTGAAATGTATTTACTATATAAATAAGTGCAATACATGGCAATCATTGCTTTAATCATGGACATAATCAGTGCATTAATCATCCAAAATAATACATTATGCGTATGTAAAGGAATAAAAATTTTAATAAGTGCAATAAATACTACATTTATTATAAATAAAATATTTGTGGAGAAGTAGTAACTAAGATCTGTAAAGAAATCGCCACCTAATCCAAAATCAGTGGAATAAAACAAATTGCCACTACTCCATTTATCAAATAAATACATTTGAATTGGAACCATTTGTTCCATTCCATCATTTGGACCTGTAAATAAAATACCATCGTGAATAAAACGATAAATGACATAACTATGTCCTATGATGGACAGTGCTATAAAAAGTCCTAGATAAGTAAAGAATTTTTTCATATTAAACCTCTATAGTTAGAATGTACTATTCATAATTAAAAAATGACTACATACTAAATTGTAGAGTATTAAACTTCTTAATAAAAGTATTTATATGTTTTATAAAAAATTAGAAATTTGTTTTTAATATTAGCGATTTAATGAATATGAAATAGCATGTTAAAATATAATAGAATTGATAATAGTAGTGAAGATTTTAAATATTGATTATAATCGAACAGTTGAAATAAATTTAATGAAAGTAGGGTGAATGTCATGGTGATTCAATGGTATCCAGGGCATATGGCAAAGGCCAAAAGAGAAGTGACAGAACAACTTAAGAAAGTAGATGTGGTATTTGAACTTGTTGACGCACGTATACCGTATAGTTCAAGAAATCCAATGATTGATGATGTCATTAAACAAAAACCACGCGTAGTTATTTTAAATAAAAAAGATATGTCGAATTTAAATGAAATGCAAAAGTGGGAACATTTCTTTACTGATAAAGGTTTTTATCCTGTAGCAGTTGATGCGAAACACGGCAAAAATTTAAAAGGTGTAGAATATGCTGCAATTGAAGCGACTAAAGAAAAATTTGAGAAAGAAAAAGCGAAAGGACTTAAACCTAGAGCAATACGTGCCATGATTGTTGGTATACCTAATGTGGGGAAATCTACATTAATTAATAAGTTAGCTAAAAAAAATATTGCTCAAACAGGAAATAAGCCGGGAGTAACGAAACAACAACAATGGATTAAAGTAGGTAAAGCATTACAACTACTAGATACGCCAGGTATTTTATGGCCTAAATTTGAAGATGAAACTGTAGGTAAAAAACTAAGCCTTACTGGTGCCATTAAAGATAGTATCGTACACTTAGATGAAGTAGCAATATACGGTTTACACTTCTTAATTAAACATGATATTGAAGGATTGAAGAATCATTACAATATTGATGTAGAAACTGATGCAGAAATTTTAGAATGGTTTGATGCTATTGGACGTCGACGTGGGTTATTACAAAAAGGAAATGAAGTCGATTACGAGGCTGTCATCGAATTGATTATTAATGATGTGCGTAATGCTAAAATTGGAACTTATTGTTTTGATATTTATTCAGAAATGAAAGGGGACTTAGATTATGCCTCAAACAATTAAAGAGATTAAAGCATTATTAGACACAATTGATTCAATTGAAGCACTTGAACAACATGAATTAATGAGTGATACAAGAAAAGGGGTACAGCAAAATATAGTACGACGTCGTAAACAGCTTTTAAAAGATCAAGAAACACGAGAACATTATCAACAAATGAATAAATATGAAAATGAAATATTAAAGGACAATCCTAATGCTTTAATATGTGGGATTGATGAAGTAGGTCGTGGTCCACTTGCTGGGCCTGTTGTAGCTTGTGCAGTCATTTTAAATAAAGAACATCAATATTTAGGATTAGATGACTCGAAGAAAGTTTCAGCAACAAAGCGAAAAATACTTAACGAACAATTAAAAGAAGGCGTTTATGATTATGCTTACGGGATAGCAAGCGCTGAAGAAATTGATGAGTTCAATATTTACAACGCAACCAAATTAGCTATGAAACGTGCTATTAATCAATTAACAGAACAACCTAACTATTTACTTATTGATGCTATGACATTGGATAATGCAATTCCTCAAACTTCTATTATTAAAGGAGATGCTAAAAGTGTTTCTATTGCTGCTGCTAGTATCATGGCAAAAGAATATAGGGATGGTTTAATGGCGGAAGTAGCACTGAAATATCCTGGTTATGATTTTGAAAAAAATGTAGGATATGGCACTAAATCACACCTTCAAGGATTAAAACAATTAGGCATAACGCCATATCATCGTAAAACGTTTGAGCCTGTTAAATCAATGATATAATTAAATAAAAATAAAATTATTTGAATTTAAAAACTATTGCAAAAAGTATAACACTTTCAGTTTACAAAAGCGCTTACATTTTCTATAATTAAAGTGAACTTAACCTAAGAAACAGGAGGATGGAAGATGAATATCCACGAGTATCAAGGTAAAGAAATATTTCGTGCTATGGGTGTAGCCGTTCCAGAAGGACGTGTAGCATTTACTGCTGAAGAAGCGGTGGAAAAGGCAAAAGAATTAAATTCAGATGTTTATGTAGTGAAAGCACAAATTCACGCTGGGGGTAGAGGTAAAGCAGGTGGAGTTAAAATTGCTAAATCACTGTCTGAAGTTGAAACTTATGCTAATGAATTATTAGGCAAGCAATTAGTAACGCATCAAACTGGGCCTGAAGGTAAAGAAGTTAAACGCTTATATATCGAAGAAGGTTGTGATATTCAAAAAGAATATTATGTAGGCTTTGTCATTGATCGTGCTACTGATCGTATTACATTGATGGCTTCTGAAGAAGGTGGAACTGAAATTGAAGAAGTTGCAGCTAAAACGCCAGAAAAGATCTTTAAAGAAACAATCGATCCAGTGATAGGGTTATCACCATTCCAAGCACGTCGTATTGCATTCAATATCAATATTCCAAAAGAATCTGTAAATAAAGCAGCAAAATTCTTACTTTCTTTATATAATGTTTTTGTTGAAAAAGATTGTTCTATTGTTGAAATTAATCCACTTGTAACAACGGGTGATGGTGATGTTTTGGCTTTAGATGCGAAATTAAATTTTGATGATAATGCATTATTTAGACATAAAGATATTTTAGAATTACGTGATTTAGAAGAAGAAGATCCAAAAGAAATTCAAGCATCTAAATATGATTTATCATATATTGCTTTAGATGGTGCCATTGGTTGTATGGTTAATGGTGCCGGATTAGCCATGGCTACAATGGATACAATTAATCATTTCGGTGGTACTCCAGCTAACTTCCTAGACGTTGGTGGCGGTGCTACAAAAGAAAAAGTAACTGAAGCATTCAAAATCATCTTGGGGGATGATAATGTTAAAGGTATTTTTGTAAATATCTTCGGTGGAATTATGAAATGTGATGTGATTGCAGAAGGTATTGTAGCAGCAGTTAAAGAAGTCGAATTAACTTTACCTTTAGTTGTTCGTTTAGAAGGCACAAACGTTAAACGTGGTAAAGAGATTTTAAATGAATCTGGTCTAGCAATTGAACCAGCAGCAACAATGGCTGAAGGTGCACAACAAATTGTTAAACTTGTTAAAGAAGCGTAAGGAAAGGATGGGAACACTAAAATGGGTGTATTTATAGATAAGAATACTAAGGTAATGGTGCAAGGTATTACAGGGTCTACTGCCCTTTTCCATACAAAACAAATGCTTGATTATGGCACACAAATTGTCGCAGGGGTAACACCAGGTAAAGGTGGACAAGTTGTTGAAGGCGTGCCAGTGTATAATACAGTAGCTGAAGCTAAAAAAGAAACAGGTGCTAACGTATCAGTAGTTTACGTACCAGCACCATTTGCTGCAGATTCAATTTTAGAAGCAGCTGATGCAGAATTAGATATGGTGATCTGTATTACTGAACATATTCCAGTTGTTGATATGATTAAAGTGAAACGTTATTTAGAGGGTAGAAAAACACGTTTAGTTGGACCGAACTGTCCTGGTGTAATTACGGCAGATGAATGTAAAATTGGTATCATGCCAGGTTATATTCATAAAAAAGGGCATGTAGGTGTTGTTTCTCGTTCAGGTACTTTAACATATGAAGCAGTACATCAATTAACTGAAGAAGGTATTGGTCAAACCACAGCAGTAGGTATCGGTGGGGACCCAGTTAACGGTACAAACTTTATCGATGTACTTAAAGCATTTAATGAAGATGAAGAAACAAAAGCTGTTGTTATGATTGGCGAAATCGGTGGTACTGCTGAAGAAGAAGCAGCTGAATGGGTCAAAGCAAACATGACTAAACCAGTGGTTGGTTTTGTTGGTGGACAAACAGCACCTCCAGGAAAACGTATGGGCCATGCAGGTGCAATCATCTCAGGTGGTAAAGGAACTGCTGCAGAAAAAATTAAAACGCTTAATGAATGTGGTGTTAAAACAGCAGATACACCATCAGAAATTGGTACAACACTAATTGAAGCGGCAAAAGAAGCAGGCATTTATGAAGAACTATTAACAGTGAAGTAGCAATTATGTAATTAATAATTGAATTCAAACTGTCAACAATTACTGAAATTTGTTGGCAGTTTTTCTTATATATATCGTAGACTATAATATATTATAAATGACTGAACGCTCTATTTTTTCACATGTTATAAAATCAAAAAGTATACATAATCTTTTAATATTATTACTCCTTACATTTATATATCAAATTTGTCTTATAAATGAAATTTTACTGTTAATGATTCACGGTATAATAAATTAAAAGGAGACATTTACTTCATGAATGATTTTATTTTATTAAAAATGAGGTGGATAGGGTATACGACCCAACATATTCATCATTTACTCAATGTATTTCCAAAATTTTTCAATGTTAATGAACATGATCAATTTGAAATAATCAATGAATGGGAATCTCTATATTTAAAAAAGAAGCGTTTTACTCAATTAAAAGAGATTTCTTACGATTATATTCAAACCCAACTTTCTAGATATCAAGTTAACTATGTTAGTTCATTTTCTTCTCAATATCCTTCATTGCTTAAAACTATTTACGACTATCCTTTTATATTATTTTATCGTGGAAATATACATTTATTATCATCTACGTATACTTTAGGTGTTGTAGGTTCACGTGAGGCCACAAATTATTCTAAGTGTGCACTAGATTATCTGTTTCCTCACTTTATAAATATTCCACTAACGATTGTATCCGGTTTAGCGAAAGGTGCTGATAGCATAGCTCATCAATTCGCATTAAAACATCATCTTCCAACTATTGCAGTTCTAGGTTTTGGCCATTTAAATCATTATCCAAAGGAAACACGAAAGTTACGCAATATAATTGAAGAAACTGGTTTAGTCATAAGTGAATATCCTCCTTTAACAAAAATAAACAAATATCAATTTCCTGAAAGAAATCGTCTGATAAGCGGGTTGTCTCGTGGTGTATTAATTACTGAAGCTAAAATTAAAAGTGGTAGTCAAATTACAATAGATTGTGCTTTAGATCAAAATAGAAATGTTTATGTACTGCCTGGATCGATGTTTAATCCTTTGACAAAAGGAAATTTATTACGTGCTCAAGAAGGTGCAATGATTGTTTCAGAAGCAGAAGATATATTATATGATTATCGCTTTTTAAACGATTAAATATATAAATAATTAATTGTGAAAATTCAAAGGATATTTCACAAAAAAATATCTATATTGGATTAAAATATTGACAAAAACAAAATTAACCGTTTATCATTTATCTTTAGTAATTGAAAAAGCAAGGGGGAATTCACTTTGGCAGATAATTTAGTCATCGTTGAGTCGCCTGCAAAAGCGAAAACCATTGAAAAATATTTAGGTAAACGATATAAAGTTATTGCTTCTATGGGACACGTACGAGATTTACCAAGAAGTCAAATGGGTGTAGACGTAGAAGATAACTATGAACCAAAATATATAACTATTCGAGGTAAAGGTCCTGTTGTTAAAGATTTAAAAAAATATGCGAAAAAAGCTAAAAAAGTTTTCTTAGCTAGTGACCCTGACCGCGAAGGTGAAGCGATTGCTTGGCATTTATCAAAAATTTTAGAACTTGAAGAATCAAAAGAAAACAGAGTTGTATTTAATGAAATCACTAAGGATGCAGTAAAAGAAAGTTTTAAACATCCTCGTGGTATTGAAATGAATTTAGTTGATGCACAACAAGCGCGTCGTATTTTAGATAGACTTGTAGGTTATAATATTTCTCCAGTACTATGGAAGAAAGTAAAAAAAGGATTGTCAGCTGGTCGAGTACAATCAGTTGCTTTAAGATTAGTCATTGATCGTGAAAATGAAATCCGTAATTTTAAACCAGAAGAATATTGGTCAATTGAAGGTGAATTTAGATATAAAAAATCAAAGTTCACTGCTAAATTCTTACATTATAAAAATAAACCGTACAAATTAAAAACAAAAAAAGATGTTGAAAAAATTACATCCGAATTAAATGGTGATGAATTTGAAATCACTAATGTAAATAAAAAAGAAAAAACGAGATACCCTGCAAATCCATTTACAACGTCTACGTTACAACAAGAAGCAGCACGTAAACTTAATTTTAAAGCACGTAAGACTATGATGTTAGCACAGCAATTATATGAAGGTATCGATTTGAAACGACAAGGTACAGTTGGATTAATCACATATATGAGAACAGATTCAACACGAATCTCACAAACTGCTAAAGATGAAGCAAAATCATATATTGAAGAGAAATATGGTACTGAGTATACTTCAAACCGTAAAACAAAAGGCAAACAAGGGGATCAAGATGCCCATGAAGCTATTCGTCCAACAAGTACATTACGTACACCAGATGAAATGAAAGCATATTTAACACGTGATCAACATCGCTTGTATAAATTAATTTGGGAACGTTTTGTAGCAAGTCAAATGGCTCCTGCAGTTTTAGATACTGTGGCTTTAGATGTAACACAAAATGACATTAAATTTAGAGCAAATGGACAAACAATCAAATTTAAAGGCTTTATGACATTATATGTTGAAGCAAAAGATGACAAAGATAATGATAAAGAAAATAAATTACCAAAATTAAATCAAGGTGACAAAGTAACTGCAACACAAATTGAACCGGCACAACATTTCACTCAACCACCTCCACGATACACAGAGGCACGATTAGTTAAAACATTAGAAGAATTAAAAATTGGTAGACCTTCAACATATGCTCCAACGATTGACACAATTCAAAAACGTAATTATGTTAAACTTGAAAGTAAACGTTTTGTACCAACTGAACTAGGAGAAATCGTGTATGAGCAAGTGAAGGATTACTTCCCAGAAATTATTGATGTTGAATTTACAGTTAATATGGAAACCTTGCTCGATAAAATTGCTGAAGGTGATATCGGTTGGAGAAAAGTTATCGATAATTTCTATGGTAGTTTTAAATTAGATGTTGCACGTGCAGAGGAAGAAATGGAAAAAGTTGAAATTAAAGATGAACCAGCCGGCGAAGATTGTGAAGTATGTGGAGCTCCTATGGTAATAAAAATGGGACGTTATGGTAAATTTATGGCGTGCTCGAATTTCCCAGATTGTCGAAATACAAAAGCTATTGTTAAAACTATTGGTGTCACTTGTCCAAAATGCAAAGATGGCGATGTAGTTGAGAGAAAATCTAAGAAAAATAGATTATTTTATGGTTGTTCGAATTATCCAGAGTGTGATTTTATTTCTTGGGATAAACCAATAGGAAGAGATTGTCCAAAATGTAATCATTACTTGATGCAACATAAAAAAGGACGTAGTTCTCAAGTGATTTGTTCTAATTGTGACTATAAAGAAGAAGTACAAAAATAGAGTTTTATTAAAGGAGAATGTATATGAGTCAAACTGTTAATGTTATAGGCGCAGGATTAGCTGGTTCAGAAGCAGCTTATCAATTAGCAGAACGTGGTATTAAAGTGAATTTAATCGAAATGCGTCCTGTTAAACAAACGCCTGCCCATCATACAGATAAATTTGCTGAGTTAGTATGTTCTAATTCACTACGTGGTAATGCATTAACAAATGGTGTAGGTGTGCTTAAAGAAGAAATGCGACGTTTAGATTCATTAATCATCGCAGCAGCTGATAAAGCTAGAGTTCCAGCTGGTGGTGCATTAGCAGTAGATAGACATGACTTTGCTGGTTATATTACAGATACATTGAAAAATCATCCTAATGTAACTGTTTTGAATAAAGAAATTCACAGTATTCCAGAAGGACATACAATCATTGCAACAGGCCCGTTAACAACTGAACATTTAGCTAAAGAAATTGTAGAAATTACAGGTAAAGATCAACTATATTTCTACGATGCAGCAGCTCCAATCATTGAAAAAGATTCAATTGATATGGATAAAGTCTATTTGAAATCACGCTATGATAAAGGTGAAGCAGCATATTTAAACTGCCCTATGACTGAAGAAGAATTCAATCGTTTTTATGATGCGGTATTAGAAGCTGAAGTTGCACCTGTAAATGAATTTGAAAAAGAAAAATATTTTGAAGGATGTATGCCATTTGAAGTGATGGCTGGTAGAGGTCGTAAAACATTACTATTTGGTCCAATGAAACCAGTAGGATTAGAAGACCCTAAAACTGGTAAACGTCCATATGCAGTAGTGCAATTACGTCAAGATGACGCGGCTGGTACGCTTTATAATATTGTCGGCTTCCAAACACATTTAAAATGGGGCGCTCAAAAAGAAGTCATTCAATTAATTCCAGGTTTAGAAAATGTTGATATTGTTAGATATGGTGTGATGCATAGAAATACCTTCATTAATTCACCTGATGTTTTAAATGAAAAATATGAATTAATTAATAATGATAGAATTCAATTTGCAGGACAAATGACAGGTGTGGAAGGATATGTTGAAAGTGCAGCAAGTGGACTTGTAGCAGGTATCAATTTAGCGCATAAGTTACTTGGAAAAGGAGAAGTGATTTTTCCAAGAGAAACAATGATAGGCAGTATGGCTTATTATATTTCTCATGCTAAAAATGAAAAAAACTTCCAACCAATGAATGCTAACTTTGGTTTATTGCCGTCACTTGATCGCCGCATTAAAGATAAAAAAGAACGTTATGAAGCACAAGCATATCGTGCACTAGACTATTTAGAAAATTTCAAAAAAACGTTATAGATTTAAATTATAATAAAATATTTTGAAGGAATTTTTAAATTATTCACAAATTCTCAAAAGATTTTGAATTCTATAGCTAATTATTTTAGTCCCCCTCAGTTTATATGCTACAATGCATATGATGGAGGGGATTTTTAGTGGAAGAAATCCAAAAGAAATTTTTGAATATGCTTAAAGTTGAAAGAAATTTCTCCGACCATACATTAAAAGCGTATCATGACGATTTAGCTCAATTTAATCAGTTTTTAGAACAAGAACTGTTAAATTTAAGAACGTTTGAATATAAAGATGCAAGAAATTATCTAAGTTATTTATATTCCAATAATTTGAAACGTACTACTGTATCAAGAAAAATATCAACATTAAGAACATTTTATGAGTTCTGGATGACTCAAGATACATCTGTAAATAATCCTTTTATACAACTTGTACATCCTAAGAAAGAGCAATATCTTCCTCAATTTTTTTATGAAGAAGAAATGGAAGCATTATTTAATACTGTTTCAAACGATGCAAAAAAAGGATTAAGAGATAGAGTAGTAATTGAATTATTATATGCAACAGGCATTCGTGTTTCAGAACTTGTGAATATAAAGGTTATGGATTTAGATATGAATCTTCCAGGGGTAAAGGTATTGGGTAAGGGAAATAAAGAACGATTTGTGCCTTTTGGAGAGTTTTGTAGACAAAGTATTGAACAATATTTAGAAAAATTCAAACCACTTAAAGGTAAAAGTCATCCTTATTTAATTGTTAATATGAAAGGTGATCCTATTACTGAGAGAGGTATTAGATATCTTCTCAATGATGTAGTTAAACGTACAGCGGGGGTAACTGAAATCCACCCTCATAAATTAAGACATACATTTGCTACACATTTATTGAATCAAGGTGCAGACCTAAGAACAGTTCAATCTTTATTAGGACACGTTAACCTTTCTACAACTGGTAAGTATACACATGTATCTAATCAACAATTGCGCAAAGTGTATTTAAATGCACATCCTCGAGCAAAAAAGGAGAGTAAATAAATGAGTAAGACATCATTACATGCTACAACGATATATGCTGTAAGACACAATGGAGAAGCGGCAATGGCTGGAGACGGTCAAGTTACACTTGGTGAACAAGTAATTATGAAGCAAACAGCTAGAAAAGTAAGACGCTTATACGAAGGTAAAGTGTTAGCAGGATTTGCAGGAAGCGTAGCCGATGCATTTACATTATTTGAAAAATTTGAAACTAAATTACAACAATTTAGCGGTAATTTAGAACGCGCTGCTGTAGAACTTGCTCAAGAATGGCGTGGAGATAAGCAATTACGTCAACTGGAAGCCATGCTTATCGTAATGGATAAAGATGGTATTTTAGTGGTAAGTGGTACAGGTGAAGTCATTGCGCCTGACGATGATTTAATCGCTATTGGTTCAGGAGGAAACTATGCATTAAGTGCAGGAAGAGCACTTAAACGTCATGCTTCACATATGACTGCTAAAGAAATGGCATATGAAAGCTTAAAAGTGGCTTCAGATATTTGTGTATTTACAAATGATAATATTATTGTTGAGACTTTATAAATAACATATATAAACAAAACGGAAATGAATTGATATGGACATACATTAAGGTGGAGGTAATAGTAAATGGATGCAAACGGTATAAAATTAACACCTAAAGATATCGTATCTAAATTGGACGAATATATTGTAGGTCAAGAAGATGCAAAACGTAAAGTAGCAATCGCGTTAAGAAATAGATACAGAAGAAGTCTTCTTGATGAAGAAACTAAGCAAGAAATTGCACCCAAAAATATTTTAATGATTGGCCCAACTGGTGTAGGTAAAACAGAAATTGCACGCCGTATGGCAAAAGTCGTAGGTGCACCATTCATTAAAGTAGAAGCTACAAAATTCACTGAAGTTGGATATGTTGGACGTGATGTAGAAAGTATGGTTAGAGACTTGGTGGACGTGTCTGTAAGACTCGTAAAAGAGCAAAAGAAATCATTAGTTGAAGATGAAGCAACACAAAAAGCTAATGAAAAATTAGTAAAATTACTTGTTCCTAGTATGAAGAAAAAAGCAGCTCAAAATAATAATCCACTTGAATCTCTTTTAGGTGGTGCTATTCCTAATTTTAATCAGAATGACGAGGAAGAAGAAGCCCCTACAGAAGAAATCAAAACAAAACGGTCAGAAATAAGACAACAACTTTTAGCAGGTAAGCTAGAAGAAGAAAAAGTTAGAATCAAAGTTGAACAAGACCCTGGCGCATTAGGAATGTTAGGCACGAGTCAAAATCAACAAATGCAAGATATGATGAATCAATTGATGCCTAAACGAAAAGTAGAAAGAGAAGTACCAGTAAAAACAGCACGTAAAATTCTTACTGATGATTTTGCAGATGAATTAATTGATCAAGAAACTGCTAATCAAGAAGCTTTAGAATTAGCAGAACAAATGGGAATTATCTTTATCGATGAGATTGATAAAGTCGCTACAAACAATTCCAATAGTGGTCAAGATGTATCAAGACAAGGTGTTCAAAGAGATATATTACCAATCCTTGAAGGTAGCATGATTCAAACTAAGTATGGTACTGTAAATACTGAGCACATGCTATTTATTGGTGCTGGCGCTTTCCATGTTTCTAAACCAAGTGACTTGATTCCTGAGTTACAAGGGCGTTTTCCAATTCGAGTTGAACTTGAAAGCTTAACAGTCAATGATTTCTATAGAATATTGACTGAACCTAAGTTATCTCTTATAAAGCAGTATGAAGCACTGTTAAAAACTGAAGAAGTTACGGTCAACTTCTCTGATGAAGCGATAACACGATTAGCTGAAATGGCATATCAAGTGAATCAAGATACAGACAATATTGGTGCACGTCGATTACACACTATTTTAGAAAAAATGTTAGAAGATTTATCTTTTGAAGCACCAAATATGCCAAATGCAGTAGTAGATATAACACCACAGTATGTTGATGATAAGTTGAAATCTATTTCAACAAACAAAGATTTAAGTGCATTTATTTTATAATATAAATAAAGGAGAAATTTTATGAGCTTATTATCTAAAACTAGAGAATTAAATACATTATTACAAAAACATAAAGGCATTGCGGTAGACTTTAAAGATGTTGCTCAGACTATTAGTAATGTAACTGTTACAAATGTCTTCATCGTTTCTCGTAGAGGTAAAATTTTAGGTTCAAGTTTAAATGAACTTTTAAAGAGTGAACGAATTAGTAATATGTTGACTGAAAGTAAACATATTCCAAGTGAATACACTGAACTACTTATGCAAGTTCAACAAACTGAAGCGAATATTGATATTGATTCAGACTTGACAGTATTCCCTCCAGAACACAGAGATGTATTTATTAATAGTAGAACAACCATCTTCCCGATTTTAGGGGGAGGCGAACGCTTAGGTACACTGATTCTAGGAAGAGTTAAAGATGACTTTAATGAAAATGATTTAGTGCTTGGCGAATACGCTGCAACTGTTATTGGTATGGAAATTTTACGTGAGAAACATAATGAAGTTGAGAAAGAAGCACGTGATAAAGCTGCTATTACAATGGCAATCAATTCATTATCTTATTCTGAAAAAGAAGCGATTGAACATATTTTTGAGGAACTTGGTGGTAATGAAGGTCTATTAATTGCATCTAAAGTAGCAGATAGAGTAGGTATTACACGTTCTGTAATTGTAAATGCGTTACGTAAATTAGAAAGTGCTGGTGTAATAGAATCACGATCGCTTGGCATGAAAGGTACATTTATTAAAGTTAAAAAAGAAAAATTCTTAGATGAACTTAATCGAAGTGAATAAATATTTTTTAAAACTACTATCTATCTATTAAAATTAAGATAGTAGTTTTTTATTTTATGCAGTTAAAAAATGTTGCGTAATGATTCTAGATATGATATTATTATTGACGGCTATAAAGCCAATACACACGTAGTGAATGTAAATATAAAGGGTGCAGTCTTAAGTATTGTCTTTATATTAGTTTACTATGGAGGTAATTAACCAATAGGAGGAATTTAACATGGCAGTAATTTCAATGAAACAATTACTAGAAGCCGGTGTTCACTTCGGTCACCAAACACGCCGTTGGAACCCAAAAATGAAAAAATATATCTTTACTGAAAGAAATGGTATTTATATCATTGACTTACAAAAAACAGTAAAAAAAGTTGAAGAAGCTTATAACTTCTTAAAACAAGTATCTGAAGATGGCGGTAAAGTCTTATTCGTAGGTACTAAAAAACAAGCACAAGAATCAGTTAAAGCTGAAGCAGAACGTGCTGGTCAATTCTACGTTAACCAAAGATGGTTAGGTGGAATCTTAACTAATTATAAAACAATCTCAAAACGTATTAAACGTATTTCTGAAATTGAAAAAATGGAAGAAGACGGTTTATTTGACGTTTTACCTAAAAAAGAAGTTGTTGAACTTAAAAAAGAATATGACCGTTTAATCAAATTCTTAGGCGGTATTCGTGATATGAAATCTATGCCTCAAGCATTATTCGTAGTTGACCCTCGTAAAGAGCGCAATGCGATTGCTGAAGCACGTAAATTAAATATCCCTATCGTTGGTATCGTTGACACTAACTGTGATCCTGATGAAATCGACTATGTTATCCCAGCGAATGATGATGCTATTCGTGCCGTTAAATTATTAACTGGTAAAATGGCTGACGCTGTCTTAGAAGGTCAACAAGGTATTTCAAACGATGAAGTAGCTGCAGAACAAAACATCGATTTAGATGAAAGTGAAGAAACTCAAAAAGCAGAATCAACTGAAGAAAATACTACTGTTGAATCAAACTAAGATATAGTTTAAATGGGTGATAAGATGTAATGCTTATCGCCCTTTTTTTAAAATATTTATTTAAAATGGATAGTAAATTGGGTATAAATATAAAAGATAAATATTCAATTATACTTTTAAATCAGATTTTATTTTTAAAATAACCTTAATTTAAAAAATTATTAATAAATCGTAATAGAGTATTGGAAATAATAGTACCTTTAATGGTAATATTTAAATATCATCTATTATTACAATTAGACATATTGGAGGAATAATTAATGGCAATTTCAGCAAAACTTGTTAAAGAATTACGTGAAAGAACTGGCGCAGGTATGATGGATTGTAAAAAAGCGCTAACTGAAACTGATGGAGATATCGATAAAGCAATCGACTACTTACGTGAAAAAGGTATTGCTAAAGCAGCTAAAAAAGCTGATCGAATCGCTGCTGAAGGTTTAGTACATGTAGAAGTAAAAGGTAATGAAGCAGCAATCGTTGAAATTAACTCTGAAACTGATTTCGTTGCTCGAAACGAAGGATTCCAAGAATTAGTTAAAGAAATTGCTAATCAAATCCTTGAAAGTAAAGCTGAAACAGTAGAAGCTTTATTAGAAACTAAATTAGCAAGTGGTCAAACAGTTGATGAAAGAATGAAAGAGGCTATCTCAACAATCGGTGAAAAATTAAGCATCCGTCGTTTTGCTATTAGAACTAAATCTGATAACGATGCTTTTGGTGCATACTTACACATGGGTGGACGTATCGGTGTATTGACTGTTGTTGAAGGTTCTACTGATGAAGAAGCAGCTAAAGATGTAGCAATGCACATCGCTGCAATTAATCCTAAATATGTTTCTTCAGACCAAGTAAGTGACGAAGAAATTAATCACGAAAGAGAAGTATTAAAACAACAAGCATTAAATGAAGGTAAACCTGAAAATATCGTTGAAAAAATGGTTGAAGGTCGTTTACGTAAATATCTTCAAGAAATTTGTGCTGTTGACCAAAACTTCGTTAAAGACCCAGATCAAACAGTTGAAGCTTTCTTAAAATCTAAAGGCGGTAAATTAGCTGACTTCGTACGTTATGAAGTAGGCGAAGGTATGGAAAAACGCGAAGAAAACTTTGCTGATGAAGTTAAAGGTCAAATGAAATAATTTGTTCACATTATTCTAACAAGAAAGAAGACACCTTTAAGGAATTCTATATAATAAAATTCTTTTATTATAGAAGACCATTAGTGTCTTCTTTACTTGTATATATTACATATCATTAATCATAGAGAGGAAAAAATAATGGCGCAGACTTCTAAATATAAACGTGTAGTACTGAAACTTAGTGGTGAAGCACTTGCAGGTGAAAAAGGTTTTGGTATCAATCCTATCATCATTAAAAGTGTAGCAAAACAAGTCGCTGAAGTAGCTAAAATGGATTGTGAAATAGCTGTTATCGTTGGTGGCGGTAATATTTGGAGAGGTAAAACAGGTAGCGATTTAGGCATGGACCGTGGTACAGCTGATTATATGGGCATGCTTGCTACTGTAATGAATGCATTGGCATTACAAGATAGTTTAGAGCAATTAGATTGTGATACACGAGTATTAACTTCAATTGAAATGAAACAGGTTGCTGAGCCTTATATTCGTCGTCGCGCAATTAGACATTTAGAGAAAAAACGCGTAGTTATTTTTGCAGCTGGTATTGGTAATCCATACTTCTCTACTGACACAACTGCAGCACTACGTGCAGCTGAAGTAGAGGCCGATGTCATTTTAATGGGTAAAAATAATGTTGATGGTGTGTATTCTGCCGATCCAAAAATTGATAAAAATGCTGTAAAATATGATCATCTAACACATATTCAAATGTTACAAGAAGGCCTACAAGTTATGGATTCAACTGCTTCTTCATTCTGTATGGATAATAACATTCCATTAAATGTATTCTCTATTATGGAAGAAGGCAATATTAAACGTGCCGTTATGGGCGAAAAAATTGGTACATTAATTACTAAATAATTAGAGGTGTAAATGTATGAGTGAGATAATTCAAGATACAAAATCTAGAATGAAAAAATCAATTGAAAATTTATCACGTGAATTAGCTAATATTAGTGCAGGTAGAGCGAATTCTAATTTATTAAATGGAGTAAATGTTGATTATTATGGTGCGCCAACACCAGTTCAACAGTTAGCGAGTATAAACGTGCCTGAAGCACGCTTACTTGTCATTTCTCCATATGATAAATCATCTGTAGCTGATATTGAAAAAGCGATTATTGCTGCTAACCTAGGTGTGAACCCTACTAGTGACGGTGAAGTTATTCGTATCACTGTTCCTGCTTTAACTGAAGAACGCCGTAAAGAATTAGTTAAAAATGTTAAAAAAATCGGTGAAGATTCAAAAGTTTCAATCCGTAATATTCGTCGTGATATCAATGATCAATTGAAAAAAGACGAAAAAAATGGAGACATTACTGAAGATGATTTAAGAAGCCAAACAGAAGATGTTCAAAAAGTAACAGACAATTCAATTAAAGAAATTGATAATTTAGTTGATGAAAAAGAAAAAGATATTATGTCTGTTTAATATTTCATCATACTCTTCTATGACAAGATTATAAATTGTTTTAGTCTAAACTGTGCCAAGTCAGACTTTGGTACAGTTTTTTAATTTGCTTATTCAATGCCATTATTTAGTATGATAAAATGATAGATGATTTCTTAAATAACCTATATAATATAACAGAAATGATCAGGCTCGGAGGAAAGACCATGTTTAGAAAGCTAATAAAAAGAAATAAGACTAAAATCAATCAAAATGATGATTTAGATATACATAATTTACCTGAACATATAGCAATTATCATGGACGGAAATGGTCGTTGGGCAAAAAAGCGTAAAATGCCTAGAATTAAAGGTCACTATGAAGGTATGCAAACCATAAAAAAAGTGACACGTGAAGCAAGTCATTTAGGTATTAAATATTTAACTTTATACGCTTTTTCAACGGAAAATTGGTCAAGACCTGAAAGTGAAGTTAATTATATCATGAATTTACCTGTGAATTTTTTAAAAACATTTCTACCAGAACTTATAGAGAAAAATGTTAAGATAGAAACTATTGGTTTTTTAGATGCAGTACCCCAATCAACAATTGAGGCGATTAATTATGCTAAAGAAAAAACCAAAAATAATACAGGCTTGAAATTAGTATTTGCCATTAATTATGGTGGACGAGCTGAACTTGTTCAAAGTATGAAATCAATTTATGATGAACTTCAACGTAATGGTCAAAACAGTGATGATATTGATGAA
Source organism: Staphylococcus sp. HMSC069E10 (assembly GCF_001809205.1). Lineage (NCBI taxonomy): Bacteria > Bacillati > Bacillota > Bacilli > Caryophanales > Staphylococcaceae > Staphylococcus > Staphylococcus sp. HMSC069E10. The sequence continues at coordinate 270,534 of NZ_KV796489.1, forward strand.
TTGATGATTTCCAAACATTTAATGACCCATCCAGATCCAGATCCAGATTTATTAATACGTACATCTGGAGAACAACGCCTTAGTAACTTCTTAATTTGGCAGGCTTCGTATAGTGAATTTATTTTTAATGAGAAGTTATGGCCAGACTTTGATGGTGAAGAATTAAAACAATGTATAAAAATATATCAATCTCGCCAAAGACGTTTTGGAGGATTAAGTGAGGAGTAAATTATGAAAGTAAGAACATTGACCGCGATTATAGCATTGCTTATTTTTCTACCTATATTATTAAAAGGTGGAACTATTTTAATGCTTTTTGCTTATTTGCTGGCGCTCATTGCTTTAAAAGAATTGTTAAATATGAATATGATTAAATTTTTATCAATTCCAGGTATTTTCAGTGCTATAGCGCTTATTATTATTATGCTTCCTCAGTCTGCCGGAGATTGGGTGAGTGATGTTCAATTAAAAAGTTTAATTGCAATGAGCTTCATACTATTAAGTTATACTGTACTTTCGAAAAACAGATTTAGCTTTATGGACGCTGCATTTTGTTTAATGTCTGTAGCATACGTTGGAATAGGATTTATGTATTTTTATGCTACACGTTCTTATGGTTTACATTATATACTTTTTGCATTTTTAATCGTATGGTTAACAGATACTGGCGCATATATATTTGGACGATTAATGGGGAAACACAAACTATGGCCAGTTATTAGTCCAAACAAAACGATTGAAGGTTTTATTGGAGGACTCATTTGTAGTTTAATTGTTCCACTTGTAATGATGTTTTTTGTAGATTTTCATCTAAATATTTGGCTGTTATTATTAATTACAATTATTTTAAGTGTATTTGGTCAATTAGGTGACTTAGTAGAATCTGGTTTTAAACGTCATTTTGGTGTTAAAGATTCAGGCAGAATCTTGCCAGGACATGGCGGTATTTTAGATAGATTTGATAGCTTTATGTTTGTTTTACCACTGTTAAACATTCTATTACTACAAATGTAATAAAAAATTAACGTTTTTTTTATTTATGAAAAGCATATAATGATATAATTGAGGAGTTATTGAGTTCACATTTGATTAATATTATATAATCGTGTACTTTATAGCTCTTTTTTTAAAACTGTTTTTTTATACTAGAAATTATTATAAAATTTAAAATCTAAAATCTTATATTCTAGATAATTTAAATATTAAAATTAATTGAGGTGTTGTAAGTGAGTTATTTAATCACAATCGTCTCATTTATTATCGTATTTGGTGTACTCGTTACAGTACATGAATATGGACATATGTTTTTTGCAAAACGTGCAGGTATTATGTGTCCAGAATTTGCGATTGGAATGGGACCCAAAATTTTCAGTTTCCGTAAAGATGAAACGTTATATACAATACGTTTACTTCCAGTTGGTGGGTATGTAAGAATGGCAGGAGATGGATTAGAAGAACCACCCGTTCAGCCAGGAATGAATGTTAAAATAAAACTAAATGAACAAGATGAAATTACACATATTATTTTAGATGATCAACATAAATTCCAAAAAATTGAAGCGATTGAAGTTAAACGATGTGATTTTAAAGATGATTTATATATTGAAGGTATTACAGCATATGATAATGAAAGACATCATTTTAATATTGCTAAAAAAGCTTACTTTGTTGAAAATGGTAGTTTAATTCAAATTGCACCAAGGCATCGTCAATTTACACATAAAAAACCATTACCTAAGTTTTTAACTTTATTTGCGGGCCCATTATTTAACTTTATTTTAGCTCTCGTACTATTTATTGGCTTAGCTTATTATCAAGGTACGCCTACCCCTACAGTAAAACAATTAGCAGACAATTATCCAGCACAAGAAGCTGGATTAAAAGCTGGAGATAAAATTGTTCAAGTTGGACACTATAAAATTAACGATTTTAGCGATATTCAAAGTGCACTTAATAAAACGAAAGACCATCAAACAACAATTAAAATTGTACGAGATGGTCACACCAAATCACTAGATGTTACACCTAAAAAACAAGTGATTAAACAGACAAAATTAAATTCTAAAACTTCTTATGTATTAGGTTTTCAACCTGCGAATGAACATTCACTATTTAAGCCATTAGCATTAGGCGTACAACAATTTTTAGATGCAAGTGTACTTATTTTTAAAGCAGTTGGAACAATGATTGGAAGTATTTTCACAGGTGGCTTTACTTTTGATATGTTAAATGGTCCAGTGGGTATTTATCACAATGTAGATTCTGTAGTAAAACAAGGTATTATTGCATTAACATACTATACGGCATTGCTGAGTGTTAACTTAGGGATTATGAACTTATTACCTATTCCAGCTTTAGATGGTGGTAGAATTTTATTTGTTATTTATGAAGCGATATTTAGAAGACCAGTAAACAAAAAAGCTGAAACTGCAATTATTGCTGTTGGAGCTATATTTGTAGTGATTATTATGGTCTTAGTCACTTGGAATGATATACAACGTTATTTCTTATAATTTAGGAGGATAAAAAATGAAACAATCGAAAGTCTTTATACCAACAATGAGAGAAGTCCCTTCTGAAGCTGAGGCTTTAAGTCATCAGTTGTTATTAAAAGCAGGTTTAATTAAACAAAGCACAAGTGGTATTTATAGTTATTTACCCTTAGCAACACGTGTACTAAATCATATTTCTAAAATCATTCGTGAAGAAATGGAAAATATTGATGCAGTTGAGATTTTAATGCCAGCATTGCAGCAAGCAGAACTTTGGGAAGAGTCGGGACGTTGGGGCGCTTATGGTCCTGAATTAATGCGATTAAAAGACCGTAATGGAAGAGAATTTGCTTTAGGACCTACTCACGAAGAAGTAGTGACTTCTATCGTTAGAGACGAATTAAAGTCTTATAAACAATTACCATTAACATTATTCCAAATTCAATCTAAGTTCCGTGATGAAAAACGTCCACGTTTTGGTTTATTACGTGGAAGAGAGTTCATCATGAAAGATGCTTATTCTTTCCATGCTGATGAAGCATCATTAGATCAAACATATCAAGAGATGTACAATGCTTATAGTCGTATTTTTAAACGTGTTGGAATTAATGCGCGTCCAGTAGTAGCTGATTCAGGTGCTATTGGCGGTAATCATACACATGAATTTATGGCTTTAAGTGAAATTGGTGAAGATACGATTGTGTATAGTGAAAATAGTGATTATGCAGCAAATATTGAAAAAGCTGAAGTTAAGTATTATCCAAATGAGAAACATACAGACATTAAATCACTAGAAAAAATAGAAACGCCAAATATTAAAACAGCTCAAGAATTGGCTGACTTTTTAAATCGTCCAATTGATGAAATTGTAAAAACAATGATTTTCAAAGTGGATGGAGAATTCATGATGTTTTTAGTAAGAGGCCATCACGAGCTCAATGATGTGAAGGTGAAAGCATACTTTGAAACTGATAATGTGGAAATGGCGACTCAAGATGAAATTGTAAATTTACTTGGAGCAAATCCTGGTTCATTAGGACCTATTCATAATAAAGACATTAAAATTATTGCTGATAATTTTGTTAAAGATTTAAATAACATAGTGGTAGGTGCTAATGAAGATGGCTATCACTATATTAATGCAAATGTTGAGCGTGATTTTAATATCGATGAATACGGAGACTTTAGATTTATTTTAGAAGGTGAACCGTTAAGTGATGGTTCTGGAAATGCAAAATTTGCAGAAGGTATTGAAGTTGGACAAGTATTTAAACTGGGAACGAAATATTCTGAAGCAATGAATGCTAAATTTTTAGATAATCAAGGTAAAGCGCAACCTTTAATTATGGGTTGCTATGGTATCGGAGTGTCTAGAACATTAAGTGCGATTGTTGAGCAAAATAATGATGAAAATGGTATTATTTGGCCAAAGTCAGTCACTCCATTTGATTTACATTTAATTACAATCAATCCTAAAAAAGAAGAACAACTTGAATTAGGAGATAAATTATACTCAGAATTACAATCTAAATATGATGTACTTTATGATGATCGTAAAGAGCGTGCAGGCGTTAAATTTAATGACGCTGATTTAATTGGTTTACCGATAAGAATTGTTGTAGGTAAAAATGCAAGTGAAGGTATTGTTGAAGTTAAAGTGCGTCAAACGGGTGAAAGTGAAGAAGTTCATGTTAATGAATTAGACAATCACATTGCTTCACTCTATGAAAAACTATAGGTGCACATGAATAAAAATGGTTGGAACATTTTGTTGTTTCCAACCTCTTTTATTGTTTTTATTAGTTAAACTGTAATCATGAAAAATAAATGTGAAAGTAGTATAATATAAATCAAGTTTTTTAAAGTAAATGATAAGTTCGAAATAAGGTGGTTATTCTTTGTGGCAATGACAAGTCAGGAAAAATTTAGAGTACTTGCCGATCAAATTAAGATTTCAAATCAATTGGATAAAGAAATACTTGAAAAAGGTGAACTCACACGAATAGATGTATCAAATAAAAATAGAAGTTGGGAATTTCAGATTACGTTACCTTATTTTCTTTCAAATGAAGATTATTTAATCTTTACTCATGCAATTAAAGAAGAGTTTAAAGATATTGCACATGTGGACTGGCATTTTACAATTCAAAATACATCGAATCAAGATGAACATGTGATTAAATATTTTGGACATTGTATTGAACACACAGCTTTATCACCAAAAGTGAAGGGTCAACTTAAACAAAAACGTTTAATTATGTCAGGTAATGTTTTAAAAGTAATGACTTCAAATGATATTGAAAGAAATCATTTTGATAAAGTATGTAATGGTAGTTTAGTAAAAGCATTTCAAAAATGTGGCTTTGATATAGATAAAGTAATATTTGAAACTGATGATTCGAATAGAGATGAAGATCTTGCTTCATTAGAGGCACATATTCAAGAAGAAGATCAACAAAGTGCTAAAGAAGCTACAGAAAAAATTGAAAAAATAAAAGCTGAAAAAGCAAAACAACAAGATAATAACGGCAGTAGTGTTGAAAAATGTCAAATAGGAAAGCCAATTCACGTTGAAAATATTAAACCTATTGAAACAATTATTGAAGAAGAATTTAAAGTAGCCATTGAAGGGGTTATCTTTGATATTAACATTAAAGAACTAAAAAGTGGACGTCACATTGTTGAACTTAAAGTGACAGACTATACAGATTCTTTAGTATTAAAAATGTTTACTAGAAAAAATAAGGATGATTTAAATCACTTTAAAGCCTTAAGTGTAGGTAAATGGGTACGTGCACAAGGTCGTATAGAAGAAGATACGTTTGTACGTGATTTAGTCATGATGATGTCAGATATTGAAGAAATCAAAAAGACACCTAAACAAGATAAAGCAGAAGAGAAACGTGTCGAATTTCATTTACATTCATCAATGAGTCAAATGGATGGTATTCCAAACATCAGTGCGTACGTTAATCAGGCTGCAGCATGGGGACATAAAGCAATAGCTGTTACTGATCATAATGTGGTTCAAGCTTTTCCTGATGCTCATAGTGCAGCGGAAAAAAATGGAATTAAAATGATTTACGGGATGGAAGGCATGTTAGTCGATGATGGTGTGCCTATTGCCTATAAACCTACTGATAGAGATTTAAAAGAAGCTACATATGTAGTGTTTGACGTCGAAACAACAGGTTTATCTAATCAATATGATCAAATTATCGAACTTGCTGCTGTCAAAGTTAAAGACGGCGAAATTATAGATAAATTTGAAAGATTTAGTAATCCACATGAAAAATTATCAGAAACAATAATTAATCTGACACACATTACAGATGACATGCTAGTGGATGCACCAGAAATTGAAGAAGTACTAACAGAATTTAAGGAATGGGTAGGAGATGCCATTTTTGTAGCGCATAATGCTTCATTCGATATGGGCTTTATTGATACAGGGTACGAACGATTAGGTTTCGGTCCATCAACTAATGGAGTGATTGATACTCTTGAATTATCACGTACCATTAACACTGAATATGGTAAACATGGATTAAATTTCTTAGCTAAAAAATATGGCGTTGAACTTACTCAACACCATAGAGCGATTTATGATACTGAAGCAACGGCTTATATTTTCATTAAAATGGTTCAACAGATGAAAGAACTAGGTGTGACTAATCATAAAGATATTAATAAAAAGTTATCAAATGAAGATGCCTATAAACGTGCACGACCAACCCATGTCACACTCATAGTTCAAAATCAAGATGGACTCAAGAATTTATTTAAAATCGTAAGTGCTTCTTTAGTAAAATATTATTATAGAACACCTAGAATTCCACGATCATTATTAAATGAATATCGAGAAGGCATTCTAGTAGGTACAGCTTGTGATGAAGGGGAATTATTTACAGCTGTGATGCAACGTGATCAATCTGAAGTTGAAAAAATAGCAAAGTATTATGATTTTATAGAAGTACAACCACCTAAGCTTTATCAAGATTTAATCGATCGTGAATTAATCCGTGATACTGAAACATTGTATGAAATATATGATCGTATTTTAAAAGCGGGAGAAAGTACAGGAATACCTGTGATAGCTACTGGTAATGCTCATTACTTATTTGAGCATGATGCTATTGCTCGTAAAATTTTAATTGCATCACAACCAGGTAATCCATTAAATCGTTCCACACTTCCAGAAGCACATTTTAGAACAACAGATGAAATGTTAGATGAATTTCATTTTTTAGGAGAAGATAAAGCCTATGATATTGTTGTTAAAAATACGAATGAATTAGCAGACCGAATTGAGAAAGTAATTCCAATTAAAGATCAATTATTTACGCCACGTATGGAGGGCGCTAACGAAGAAATACGTGAATTAAGCTATACAAATGCGAAAAAATTGTATGGTGATGACTTACCGCAAATTGTCATTGATCGTCTCGAAAAAGAATTAGATAGTATTATTGGTAATGGCTTTTCAGTTATCTATCTCATATCACAACGGTTAGTTAAAAAGTCATTAGATGATGGATATTTGGTAGGGTCACGTGGTTCTGTAGGTTCGAGCTTTGTTGCAACGATGACAGAGATAACAGAAGTGAATCCGCTCCCTCCACACTATATATGTCCACATTGTAAGACGAGTGAATTTTTTGATGATGGGTCGGTAGGTTCAGGATTCGACTTACCTGATAAAACATGTGAAACATGTGGTGGCGAATTAATTAAAGAAGGTCAAGATATTCCATTTGAGACTTTCTTAGGATTTAAAGGAGATAAAGTACCAGATATTGACTTGAACTTTAGTGGTGAATATCAACCGCATGCCCATAACTATACGAAAGTACTTTTTGGAGAAGATAAAGTATTCCGAGCAGGTACAATTGGTACAGTGGCTGAAAAAACGGCATTTGGCTTCGTTAAAGGATATCTAAATGATCAAGGTATTCATAAACGTGGTGCGGAAATCGATAGACTTGTCAAAGGATGTACAGGTGTTAAACGTACAACTGGACAGCATCCAGGAGGAATTATTGTAGTTCCTGATTATATGGATATTTACGATTTTACACCGATACAATATCCAGCAGATGATCAAAGTGCATCTTGGATGACCACACACTTTGATTTCCACTCGATTCATGATAATGTGTTAAAACTCGATATACTTGGACACGATGATCCTACAATGATACGGATGTTACAGGATTTATCAGGTATCGATCCTAAAACGATTCCTGTTGATGATAAGGAGACAATGCAAATATTTAGTAGTCCGGCTTCTTTAGGTGTAACAGAAGAGGATATTTTATGTAAGACAGGCACATTTGGTGTACCTGAATTTGGTACAGGTTTCGTTCGTCAAATGTTAGAAGACACTAAGCCAACAACATTTTCTGAACTTGTACAAATTTCAGGTTTATCACATGGTACCGATGTGTGGCTTGGTAATGCACAAGAGTTAATTCGCTCAGGCATCTGCGATTTATCCAGTGTAATTGGTTGTCGTGACGATATTATGGTATATCTTATGTATGCTGGGCTTGAACCATCAATGGCCTTCAAAACAATGGAGTCTGTGCGTAAAGGTAAAGGACTTACGGATGAAATGATAGATGCGATGAAAGCGAATGATGTACCTGATTGGTATTTAGATTCATGCTTAAAAATTAAATACATGTTCCCTAAAGCTCACGCAGCTGCTTACGTACTTATGGCTGTACGTATTGCATACTTTAAAGTGCATCATCCGTTATACTATTATGCAGCATATTTTACAATTCGTGCATCAGACTTTGATTTAATTACAATGATTAAAGATAAAGAAAGTATTAAGAACACAGTTAAAGATATGTATTCTCGTTATATGGATTTAGGAAAAAAAGAAAAAGATGTATTAACAGTATTAGAAATAATGAATGAAATGGCACATCGTGGATTTAAAATGCAGCCGATTAGCTTAGAAAAAAGTCAAGCTTTTGATTTCATTATTGAAGATGATACATTGATCCCACCATTTATTGCTGTGCCAGGATTAGGTGAAAACGTAGCTAAACGTATTGTTGAGGCACGTGAAGACGGTCCATTTTTATCCAAAGAAGACCTTAATAAAAAAGCAGGTTTATCTCAAAAAATTATTGAATACCTTGATGATTTGGGTTCATTACCAGATTTACCAGATAAAGCACAATTGTCCATTTTTGATATGTAAATGGACAACTTAGAAGTATTAATAGTAGCTTCATTTGTTTAAGCATATAAAGTATGTTATAATTAGTTTGTGTAAAAATTTAGACTCAGGCAGAAAGAGTGGGCATATACCCGCTCTTTTCTATTTGCCAAAAAAGGAGGCCTGTATGAGTAAAATTACTGAAGAAGTAGAAACTATCATTACTCCCATTTTAGATGATTTAAACTTTGAATTAGTTGATGTTGAATATGCAAAAGAAGGCAAAGATCGTTTTTTGAGAATCTCTATTGATAAAGAAGGTGGCGTGGATTTAAATGATTGTACGCTTGCTTCTGAAAAAATAAGTGAAGCAATGGATCAAAATGATCCTATTCCTGAAATGTATTATCTTGATGTAGCTTCACCTGGAGCTGAACGTCCACTAAAAAAAGAAAAAGATTATCAAAATGCGATAGAGCAACCTATATTTATATCTCTTTATGCGCCAATTGAAGGTGATAAAGAATGGTTAGGCATTCTGAAGTCTGTCGATGATGACACAATAACTATGGAAGTTAAAGAAAAAGCAAAGAAAAAAACAATTGAGATACCAAGAAATAAAATTGCAAAAGCACGTCACGCTGTAATGATTTAACGTGATGAGGAGGAATAATTGTGGCAAGTAATGAATTATTATTAGCAACTGAATACTTAGAAAAGGAAAAGAAAATTCCAAGAGAAGTTTTGATTGATGCAATTGAAGCAGCTTTAATTACTGCATATAAGAAAAATTATGATAGTGCTAGAAACGTCCGTGTAGAATTAAATATGGATGAAGGCACATTTAAAGTCATCGCACGTAAAGAAGTTGTAGAAGAAGTATTTGATGATCGTGAAGAAGTTGATTTAAGCACAGCTTTAGTTAAAAATCCTGCTTATGAAATAGGTGATATTTACGAAGAAGATGTCACACCTAAAGACTTTGGTCGTGTGGGCGCACAGGCTGCTAAACAAGCAGTAATGCAACGTCTAAGAGATGCTGAAAGAGAAATTTTATACTCTGAGTTTATTGATAAAGAAGAAGATATTTTAACAGGTGTGATTGATCGTGTTGATCATCGATATGTGTATGTTAATTTAGGTAGAATCGAAGCGGTTTTATCTGAAGCTGAAAGAAGTCCTAATGAGACATACATTCCAAATGAAAGAATTAAAGTCTATGTTAATAAAGTAGAGCAAACAACAAAAGGTCCACAAATTTATGTGTCAAGAAGTCATCCGGGTTTATTAAAACGTTTATTTGAACAAGAAGTTCCAGAAATTTATGATGGAACTGTTATTGTGAAATCAGTTGCACGTGAAGCAGGAGATCGTTCTAAAATTAGTGTATACTCTGAAAATCCAGATATAGATGCAGTGGGAGCTTGTGTAGGTGCAAAAGGTTCACGTGTTGAAGCGGTTGTTGAAGAATTAGGTGGAGAAAAAATCGATATTGTTCAATGGGATGAAGATCCAAACGTTTTTGTACGTAATGCTTTAAGCCCATCACAAGTTTTAGAAGTTATTGTTGATGAAGATAACCAATCTACTGTAGTGGTAGTACCTGATTATCAATTATCATTAGCTATTGGTAAACGTGGACAAAATGCGCGCTTAGCTGCCAAACTTACAGGATGGAAAATTGATATTAAATCTGAAACAGATGCTCGCGAAGCAGGGATTTATCCTGTAATTGAATCTGAAGAAAAAGCTGATGAAATAGTATTTTCTGAAGATAAAGATATTGAAATTGATGACATAAATTTAGAAGAAACAAACTTAACAACAGCTGAATTATCAGCGGAAGTTGATGAAACTTCAAATGAAGCACAAGACGCTTCAGATAATAAAGAAGAACATTAATACGTTTAAGCATATGGGGTGAGTAGTAAATGAAGAAGAAGAAAATTCCAATGCGCAAATGCATCATCACGAATGAAATGCGTCCTAAAAAAGACATGATTCGAGTAGTAATTAATAAAGAAGGCGAAATTTTCGCTGATGGTACTGGAAAACAACAAGGTAGAGGTGCATATGTTTCAAAAGATGTTAAAAGCGTAGAAGATGCTCAAAAAAATGGTGTACTCGAGAAGTACTTTAATGAAAGTCCTGAAAAATTAGATCCTGTATATAAAGAAGTAATTCGATTAATTTATAGAGAAGAGATTCCTAAATGATAAAAGAACAGATATTTAATTTTTTAGGCTTAGCGATGAGAGCTAGAAAAGTTAAAGTTGGAGAATCAGTACTCATATCTGAGATAAAAAAACGTAATATTAAACTTGTGATTTTATCTACTGATGCTTCAGATAACGCTAAAAAGAATATAAAGAATAAATGTGACACATATCATGTTCCGTTTAGAGTTTTCGGTACGAGAGTAGAATTAGGACAATCATTGGGCAAAGAAGAACGTGTAAATGTTGGCGTGACAGATTCAGGTTTTGCTAAAAAACTTATGTCGATGATTGATGAATATTGTAAGGAGTGATTATATGAGTAAAAAGAGAATTTACGAATATGCGAAAGAATTAAATGTTAAAAGTAAAGAGATTATAGATGAGTTAAAGAAAATGGACGTTGAAGTATCCAATCACATGCAAGCATTAGAAGATGGCCAAATTAAGATGCTTGATAAAAAGTTCAAATCATCACAAAATGAAGAAAATAAAAAACAAAACACTCAAAATAATCACCAAAAACAACAAAGTAAAAAAGATAATAATCAAAACAAATCTAATTCAAAGAAAAAAAACAATAAAAATAGCAAAAACAATAAAAACAACAAAAATAATAATAAAGGTAAGAATAACAAATCTGCTGCTGAACCTAAAGAAATGCCTTCAAAAATCACGTATGAGGAAGGTATTACAGTAGGAGAACTTGCTGATAAATTAAATATCGAATCATCTGGCATTATTAAAAAATTATTCTTGTTAGGTATTGTTGCTAATATTAACCAATCATTAGATGAAGAAACATTAGAACTTATCGCAGATGATTATGGTGTTGAAATTGAAAAAGAAGTTGTTGTTAATGAAGAAGACCTAACAACTTATTTTGATGATGAAGAAGACGATCCAGATGCAATTGAACGACCAGCAGTTGTAACAATTATGGGACACGTTGACCATGGTAAAACAACATTACTAGACTCAATTAGAAATACTAAAGTCACAGCAGGAGAAGCAGGCGGTATCACACAACACATTGGTGCATATCAAATTGAAAATAATGGTAAAAAAATTACTTTCTTAGATACACCTGGACATGCAGCTTTCACAACAATGCGTGCACGTGGTGCTCAAGTAACAGATATCACTATTTTAGTAGTAGCAGCAGATGATGGCGTTATGCCTCAAACAATTGAAGCAATTAACCATGCTAAAGAAGCGGATGTACCAACAATTGTTGCGGTCAACAAAGTTGATAAACCAACTGCAAATCCAGACCGAGTGATGCAAGAGTTAACTGAATATGGTTTAATTCCAGAAGATTGGGGTGGCGACACAATCTTTGTACCACTTTCAGCATTAAATGGTGATGGTATTGATGACTTATTAGAAATGATTGGTTTAGTTGCCGAAGTACAAGAATTAAAAGCTAATCCTGATAAGCAAGCAGTAGGTACTGTTATTGAAGCAGAATTAGATAAATCACGTGGACCAGCTGCGTCATTATTAGTTCAAAATGGTACGTTGCATGTAGGTGATTCAATTGTAGTTGGTAATACGTATGGTCGCGTAAGAGCTATGGTAAATGATTTGGGTCAAAGAATTAAAACAGCTGGGCCTTCTACACCGGTTGAAATTACTGGTATTAACGATGTACCTCAAGCAGGTGATCGCTTCGTTATTTTCAAAGATGAAAAACAAGCGCGTCGTATTGGTGAAGCTCGTCATGAAGCAAGTGTGATTCAACAACGTCAAGAAAGCAAAAATGTTTCATTAGACAATTTATTCGAACAAATGAAACAAGGAGAAATGAAAGATTTTAATGTCATTATTAAAGGTGATGTACAAGGTTCTGTAGAAGCTTTAGCTGCATCTCTTATGAAAATTGATGTTGAAGGCGTAAATGTTCGTATTATTCATACAGCTGTAGGAGCAATCAATGAATCAGATGTTACATTAGCTAATGCTTCAAATGGTATTATTGTTGGATTTAACGTACGTCCTGATGCAGGTGCGAAACGTGCAGCAGAAGCTGAAAATGTTGATATGCGTCTTCATAGAGTCATCTATAATGTTATAGAAGAAATTGAATCAGCGATGAAAGGTTTATTAGATCCTGAATTTGAAGAACAAGTTATCGGACAAGCTGAAGTACGTCAAACATTCAAAGTTTCAAAAGTTGGAACCATTGCTGGTAGTTACGTGACTGAAGGTAAAATCACTCGTAACGCAGGCGTACGTGTCATTCGTGATGGTATTGTTCAATTCGAAGGTGAACTTGATACGTTAAAACGATTTAAAGATGACGCTAAAGAAGTATCACAAGGTTACGAATGTGGTATTACAATTGCAAACTTTAATGACATTAAAGAAGGCGACATTATTGAAGCATTCGAAATGGTAGAAATTGAAAGATAACTAATTTGTAAGAGGCTAAAGTGTATATGATATAGGTAGGCACTTTAGCATTCTCTTCTAATCATATGTTAAATAATAAAGAGGTGACATATCCATGAGTAATATGAGAGCTGAACGTGTTGGCGAACAAATGAAAAAAGAAGTTATGGATATCATTAATAATAAAGTAAAAGATCCAAGAGTAGGATTTATTACTATTACTGACGTTGAATTAACAAATGATTTATTACAAGCCAAAGTTTTCTTAACAGTGCTTGGCAATAAGAAGGAAGTTAATGATACGTTTAAAGCTTTAGATAAAGCAAAAGGATTCATTAAATCTGAGCTAGGTTCAAGAATGAGATTACGTATAGTACCAGAGTTATTCTTTGAATATGATGAATCAATTGAATACGGTAATAAAATTGAAAAAATGATTCAAGATTTACACAAACAAGATAAATAATACTTTATCATTGTTATTAATCAGTGACATTCAATCAAATAACTTCAGAAAAAGAAGTTTAGATGCAACATATAATGGGGGTAGGACGATAACATTTACATGAATTCAGTCCTACTCCTTTTTATATGATTAATACTGATAAAATATGGATAAGACATTAAATGATTTAATAATACATAGTGAGACATAATAAACTAAAGGGTGTGAAAAAATGTACAACGGTATATTACCAGTGTATAAAGAACGTGGTTTGACCAGTCATGATGTTGTATTTAAACTTAGAAAAATCTTAAAAACTAAAAAGATAGGTCATACTGGAACATTAGATCCTGAAGTTTCAGGTGTACTACCTATCTGTATAGGGACAGCAACTAAGGTGAGCGACTATGTCATGGATATGGGAAAATCTTATCAAGCAACCATTACATTAGGTGAAAGTACGACAACTGAAGATCAAACTGGAGAAGTAATAGAAAAAGTAAATATATCATCGAATACGATTACTTCTATAGAAGTTGATCGTGTTTTAGAAGAATTTAAAGGAGTAATAGAGCAGATTCCTCCAATGTATTCCTCTGTAAAAGTAAATGGAAAAAAATTATATGAATATGCTAGAAAAGGAGAAACTATTGAACGGCCAAAACGACAAGTTAAAATTGATGAAATTGAACGAATATCTGATTTAACATTTATAGAACAAACATGTCATTTTGATATAAAAGTAACGTGTGGAAAAGGTACCTATATCAGAACGTTAGCAACAGATATTGGCAAAGCTTTAGGCTATCCTGCTCATATGTCGTTGTTAACTCGTATAAATTCGGGTGGATTTAATATAAATGAAAGTTTATCACTTGAAAAAATTTCTGAATTACATGAGCATGAAACATTACAACATTATCTATTTCCTATAGAATATGGTTTGAAAAGTTTACAATATGTAGTCATTGATGATGACACTTTAAAGTATAGAATCTTAAATGGTCAAAAACTCCTAAAAAAAGATTTTACTCTATCATTAGAAAAGCAATTTGTGTTTATTGATAAGATAAGTGAAAAAGCATTAGCCATTTATGAACATCATCCTGACAAAATTAACGAAATAAAACCTAAAAAAGTATTTAATTAAAGGAGCCTTTGATTGATATGAAAGTGATAGAAATAACACATCCAATACAAAATGAACAACTCATAAAAGAAGATGTTGCAATGGCATTTGGTTTTTTTGATGGTATGCATCGTGGTCACAGTAAAGTATTTGAATCATTAGATATACGTGCAAAAGAAAAAAATTTAAAAAAGGCAGTAACAACATTTGATCCGCATCCATCAGTAGTATTAAATCCTGAACGTAAACGTACAGATTACTTAACGCCACTATCTGATAAATTAGAAATGATAGAACAGCATGATATTGATTATTGTATTGTTATCAATTTCTCATCACGTTTCGCTAACGTCACAGCTGAAGAGTTTATCAAAGACTATATTATTAATAATCATGTTAAAGAAGTTGTTGCAGGATTTGATTTTACATTTGGTAAATTTGGTAAAGGAAATATGGCCGTGTTAAATGAAATAGATGAATTTAATACTACAATAGTCGGTAAATTAGATTTAGATTCTGAAAAAATTTCAACAACATCAATTAGACAAGCGTTACATGAAGGCAATCTACAAAAAGCTAATGATGAATTAGGGTATTTATATCGAATTAAAGGCACAGTTGTTCAAGGAGAAAAAAGAGGTCGAACAATCGGTTTTCCAACAGCTAATGTCCAACCTAGCGATGATTATGTCCTTCCTAAAAAAGGGGTATATGCGGTAAGTATTGAAATAGGTGCCGAACACAAAATATATCGTGGGGTAGCTAACGTAGGTGTTAAGCCGACATTTCACGATCCATCTAAAGCAGAAGTGGTGATAGAAGTAAATATTTTTGATTTTGAAGAAAATATTTATGGAGAACGTGTAATCGTATATTGGCACCATTATTTAAGACCAGAGGTAAAATTTGATGGTATAGATGCTTTAGTAAGTCAAATGAATGACGATAAAGAACGTGCAAAATATCTTTTAGCAGTTGATTTTGGTGATGATGTATCGTATAATATCTAAAGTTGAGTTTTCGAAAAACTTATTACTATTGAATCCTTTATCTTGGCAGGTTGAAACTCCGACGCCTTGCTCAGATTAAGGTGTAAACAAAAATTAGGAGGAATTTAATTATGGCTATTACTCAAGAACGTAAAAATGAAATTATTAAAGAATATCGTGTACACGAAACAGATACTGGTTCACCAGAAGTACAAATCGCTGTTTTAACTGCAGAAATCTCTGCATTAAACGAACACTTACGTGAACACAAAAAAGATCACCATTCACGTCGTGGATTATTAAAAATGGTTGGTCGTCGTAGACACTTATTAAACTACTTACGTAGTAAAGATATTCAACGTTACCGTGAATTAATTAAATCATTAGGTATTCGTCGTTAATTTTAAATATATTGAAGGGAAAGCACCATTTAGATTGGTACTTTCCTTTTTTTGTATTTTTATCATAAACACTAATATAAAAATATATAAATAAATGATATGATGTAAGTATTAGATTTCAGAGAGGAGATTCATAATGTCTCAAGAAAAGAAAGTGTTCAAAACTGAATGGGCTGGAAGATCGTTAACGATTGAGACAGGTCAATTAGCGAAACAAGCTAATGGTGCAGTTTTAGTACGTTATGGTGATACTGTTGTATTATCTACAGCAGTTGCTTCTAAAGAGCCACGTGATGGTGATTTTTTCCCCTTAACAGTTAACTATGAAGAAAAAATGTATGCGGCTGGTAAAATTCCAGGTGGATTTAAAAAACGCGAAGGTCGTCCTGGAGATGAAGCGACACTTACTGCACGTTTAATTGATAGACCAATTAGACCATTATTCCCTAAAGGTTATCGACATGACGTTCAAATTATGAATACTGTATTAAGTGCGGATCCAGACTGCTCCCCAGAAATGGCAGCAATGATTGGATCGTCAATGGCATTGAGCGTGTCTGATATTCCATTCCAAGGACCAATTGCCGGTGTAAATGTAGGATATATTGATGGAAAATACGTGATTAATCCAACACTTGAACAAAAAGAAGTATCTCGTTTAGATTTAGAAGTTGCTGGTCATAAAGATGCTGTAAATATGGTTGAAGCAGGTGCGAGTGAAATTACAGAACAAGAAATGCTTGAAGCGATTTTCTTTGGTCATGAAGAGATAAAACGCTTAGTTGCTTTCCAAGAAGAAGTTGTTGAGCATATTCAACCTGTAAAAAAAGAATTTATTCCTGTTGAACGTGATGAAGAATTAGTACAACGAGTAAAATCTTTAACGGAAGAAAAAGGATTAAAAGAAACTGTATTAACATTTGACAAACAACAACGTGATGAAAATTTAGATGCACTTAAAGCAGAAATCGCTACTGAATTTGTAGACGAAGCGGATCCAGAAAATGAGTTGCTTATCGATGAAGTATATGCGATTTTAAATGATTTAGTAAAAGAAGAAGTTCGTCGATTAATTGCAGATGAAAAAATTAGACCTGATGGACGTAAACCAGATGAAATTCGTCCGCTTGAATCAGAAGTTGGTTTATTACCACGTGCACATGGTTCTGGATTGTTTACCCGTGGACAAACTCAAGCATTATCTGTACTTACTTTAGGAGCATTAGGAGACTATCAACTTATTGATGGATTAGGACCTGAAATTGAAAAACGTTTTATGCACCACTATAATTTCCCTAATTTCTCAGTAGGTGAAACGGGTCCAGTGAGAGCGCCAGGTCGTCGTGAAATTGGTCATGGTGCACTAGGTGAAAGAGCGCTTAGATATATCATTCCTGACACTACAGAGTTCCCTTACACAATTCGTATTGTGAGTGAAGTATTAGAGTCAAATGGCTCATCTTCACAAGCTTCAATTTGTGGATCAACATTAGCGTTAATGGATGCTGGTGTGCCTATTAAAGCTCCAGTAGCTGGTATTGCTATGGGTCTTGTCACTCGTGAAGATAGTTATACAATTTTAACTGATATTCAAGGTATGGAAGATGCTTTAGGTGATATGGACTTCAAAGTTGCTGGAACTAAAGAGGGAATTACTGCGATTCAAATGGATATCAAAATTGATGGTTTAACACGTGAAGTGATTGAAGAAGCTCTTGAACAAGCTCGTCAAGGTCGTTTAGCAATTATGGATCATATGTTACAAACAATCGATCAACCACGTAGTGAATTAAGTGCATATGCACCTAAGGTAGAAATTATGCATATCAAACCTGAAAAAATTCGTGATGTCATTGGTCCAGGTGGTAAAAAAATTAATGAAATTATTGACGAAACTGGCGTTAAGTTAGATATTGAACAAGATGGCACTATCTTTATTGGCGCTGTTGATCAAGAAATGATAAATAGAGCTCGAGAAATTATTAATGAAATTACCCGCGAAGCTGAAGTTGGCCAGGTATACCATGCAAAAGTTAAGCGTATTGAAAAATATGGTGCTTTTGTAGAATTATTCCCAGGTAAAGATGCTTTATTACACATTTCTCAAATTTCTAAAGATAGAATAAATAAAGTTGAAGACGTTTTAAAAATCGGTGATACGATTGAAGTTAAAATTACAGAAATTGATAAACAAGGCCGTGTAAATGCGTCTCATAAAGTTTTAGATGAATAAATGAATGAAGTTAAGGTTAGGACAAAATGAAGTCCTAACCTTCTTTATATATATAAAGAATGATTTTATGAAAGTATATATTTTTTTATTAAAGGTCTTTTACTCCTTAGTTACAACACACTTTAATAGTGTACATCCTTCGTAAATTAAATTATAATAAATTATGAGTTTATATGGACGGGAATTAATTATAGGAGGTAACATTTTGAGTTTAGTAAAGAAAAAGAATGACGATATTCGCATTATTCCACTTGGGGGCGTAGGCGAAATCGCTAAAAATATGTATATCGTCGAAGTAGACGATGAGATGTTTATGTTAGATGCAGGATTAATGTTTCCTGAAGATGAAATGTTAGGAGTAGATATTGTTATTCCTGACATCCAATATGTAGTAGAAAACAAAGATAAATTAAAAGGGATATTTTTAAGTCATGGTCATGAACATGCAATTGGTGCAGTGAGTTATATTTTAGAGCAAGTTGATGCACCAATTTATGGATCAAAACTTACTTTAGCTTTAGTTAAAGAAAGTATCAAAGAAAGAAATATAAAGAAAAAAGTACGATATTATACTGTAAATCATGATTCAGTGATGAGATTTAAAAACGTCAATATTACTTTCTTTAATACATCACATAGTATTCCAGATAGTTTAGGTATCTGTATTCATACTTCACACGGTTCAATTGTATATACAGGTGAATTTAAATTTGACCAAAGTTTACAAGGGCATTATGCTCCTGATATGAAACGCATGGCTGAAATTGGAGAAGAAGGTGTTTTTGCTTTGATTAGTGATTCAACTGAAGCAGAAAAACCTGGTTATAATACTCCAGAAAATGTCATAGAATCGCATATTTATGATGCATTTGCTAAAGTAAAAGGACGCTTAATTGTTTCATGCTATGCATCGAATTTTATTAGAATTCAACAAGTATTGAATGTTGCTAGTAAATTAAATCGTAAAGTATCTTTCTTAGGAAAATCTCTTGAAAGTTCATTTAATACTGCACGCAAAATGGGATATTTTGATATTCCTAAAGATTTATTGCTTCCAATCAATGAAGTTGAAAACTATCCTAAAAATGAAGTCGTTATTATAGCAACAGGTATGGAAGGCGAACCTATTGAAGCGTTGAGTCAAATGGCCCAACATAAACATAAGATTTTAAATATTGAAGAGGGCGATTCAGTTTACTTAGCCATCACTGCTTCAGCAAATATGGAAGTTATTATAGCCAATACGTTAAATGAACTTGTTCGAGCAGGTGCACATATTATTCCAAATAATAAAAAAATTCATGCCTCTAGTCATGGTTGTATGGAAGAATTAAAAATGATGATTAATATTATGAAACCTGAATACTTTATTCCTGTTCAAGGTGAATTTAAAATGCAAATTGCTCATGCAAAATTAGCAAATGAAGCAGGTGTTGCACCTGAAAAGATTTTCCTTGTCGAAAAAGGTGATGTGATTCATTTTGATGGCTCACACATGGTATTAAATGAAAAAGTAAATTCAGGTAATATTCTTATCGATGGTATAGGTGTAGGAGACGTTGGAAATATTGTGTTAAGAGATCGTCATCTTCTTGCAGAGGATGGTATCTTTATTGCAGTAGTAACATTAGACCCTAAAAATAGACGTATAGCTGCTGGACCTGAAATTCAATCACGCGGATTCGTTTACGTACGTGAAAGTGAAGAATTAATGCAAGAAGCGGAAGATAAAGTTCGAGAAATTGTGGAAGCTGGACTACAAGAAAAACGCATTGAGTGGTCTGAAATTAAACAAAATATGCGCGACCAAATTAGCAAGCTTTTATTCGAAAGTACAAAACGTCGCCCAATGATTATTCCAGTTATTTCTGAAATTTAAAAGATATACATTTAATAAAGAGGTCGGGACAATATCACTTTTATAAAATAATTAAAAATATAAACGTTTATCATTCTTATTTATAGATTCATTGATGTATTAAATTGAAAGTATATAAAAGATAAGACATTTACCCTAACTTTTATAGTGAACTCTATAATTTTAAAAGATGATTTGACTCATTTATTTTTAATTATTTAAAAATGGGCTTAAGAGTCTATGTGATACATATTGTCTCAACCTCTTTCATACTTTTAACTCTAAAACATAACTTACATTTTTTTATATTTTTGAAAATGTCATTATTATAATTAAAAATAAAAGAAGGTGTAACATTTGCCACGAACTAAGAAAAAAACAACGACTAGAAAAACCAATTCAAAGACGAAAACGAAAGCACGCCAAACTAAAAAGAAAAAGCAACAAAAAACAGATAGTTCTATAAGGTATATTATTGCTATTGTAATTGTGATTATATCTATTTTAGGAATATTTCAATTAGGGCTTGTTGGTAGAATGATTGATAGCTTTTTCAATTATTTATTTGGCGCAAGTCGTTACCTTACATATATTTTAGTAAGTTTAATTACGATTTATATTGCAATGCAAAGACATTTTCCAAAAACACGTCGTACATTCGGTCTCATTTTATTACAATTTGTATTACTGATTGTTTCTCAACTCATTTATTATTTTTCTAAAGGAGAAGTTGCGAAAAGAGAACCGGTATTGTCTTACGTCTATAAATCTTATGAACATACTCATTTTCCAAATTTCGGTGGAGGTATTATAGGCTTTTATTTATTAAAATTATTTGTACCTTTAATCTCTATTGCTGGGATTATCATTGTGACTTTGATTTTACTGATATCGAGCTTTATCCTATTACTAAAATTACATCATAGAGATGTGGCGAGAAACACAATTGATTATTTTAAACGTTCTACTCAGAGTGCCTCATCTACTTTAAAAGAAAAAAGAGAAGCAAATAAAATTAGAAGAGAAGAACGATTACGTGAAAAAGAAGAACAGCGTCAAGCATTGGCACACCAAAGAGAATTAGAAGAACAACAAAGGAAAGATGAAGTCATGAAAGATGTGAGTGACTTCCCAGAAGTGAAACAGCAACATGAAGATATTCCTATATATAGCCATCATGCAGCAACGGATGAAGAAAAAGTACGATCTAAACGTAAAAAACGTCAATTTGACATAGACCATCAAGATAAAGAACCTACGCATGTGTCTGCGTCAAATTCTATGAAAAAAGATAAAATAAAACACGTTTCTAATGATGACGATACGAATAATAGTTCGATCATAGAAGCAGGAGAAGTTGGCAATGTAGCCTATCACATTCCTCCTTTATCATTACTTAAACAGCCAACAAAACAAACGACAACTTCAAGAGCTGAAGTACAACGTAAAGGTCAAATATTAGAATCAACCATGAAAAATTTTGGAGTTAATGCTAAAGTGACTCAAATTAAAATTGGACCGGCTGTCACTCAATATGAAGTTCAACCAGCTCAAGGTGTTAAAGTAAATAAAATCGTTAATTTACATAATGATATAGCTTTAGCACTTGCTGCGAAGGACATTCGTATTGAAGCGCCTATACCTGGACGTTCAGCTGTAGGCATTGAGGTTCCAAATGATAAAATTTCTTTAGTTACGCTAAAAGAAGTTTTAGAATCAAAATTTCCAGCAAAAAATAAATTAGAAGTCGGTTTAGGACGAGACATCTCCGGAGAACCAATGACTATTGAATTGAATGAAACACCTCACTTATTAGTGGCTGGTTCTACAGGTAGTGGTAAGTCAGTATGTATCAACGGTATTATTACGAGCATTTTATTAAACGCTAAGCCACACGAGGTAAAATTAATGTTAATTGATCCTAAAATGGTAGAATTAAATGTATATAATGGTGTTCCACATTTATTAATACCTGTAGTAACAAATCCTCATAAAGCATCACAGGCATTAGAGAAAATTGTAGCTGAAATGGAACGTCGTTACGATTTATTTCAACATTCGTCTACTAGAAACATTGAAGGATACAATCAATTTATAAGACGTCAAAATGAAGAACTTGATGAAAAGCAATCAGAACTTCCTTATATCGTTGTCATTGTTGATGAATTAGCAGATTTAATGATGGTGGCAGGAAAAGAAGTTGAAAATGCAATACAGCGTATTACACAAATGGCCCGTGCAGCGGGTATACATTTAATTGTAGCAACACAACGTCCTTCTGTAGATGTTATCACGGGGATTATTAAAAATAATATCCCTTCAAGAATTGCATTTGCTGTAAGTTCACAAACAGACTCTAGAACAATCATAGGCTCTGGAGGAGCAGAGAAATTATTAGGCAAAGGCGACATGCTTTATGTTGGTAATGGTGAATCCACACAGACACGTGTTCAAGGTGCATTTTTAAGTGATCAAGAAGTACAAGAAGTTGTAAATTATGTAGTTGAACAACAAAAAGCAAATTACGTAAAAGAAATGGAACCTGATGCTCCTGTAGAGAAATCAGAAATGAAAAGTGAAGATGCACTATATGATGATGCATACGCTTTTGTAATTGAGAAACAAAAAGCAAGTACGTCGCTTTTACAAAGACAATTCAGAATTGGATATAATCGTGCATCAAGATTAATGGACGATTTAGAGAGAAATAATGTTATTGGTCCACAAAAAGGCAGTAAACCAAGACAAGTTTTAATAGATTTTGAGAATGAAGAGGTGTGAGTATGACTGAATTGAACTCAGTTTTTAAAGTAAAAGAATATATTTTTAAAAAAATAAAAAATCATTCTTTAAAACCTGGTGATAAACTTCCTAGCAATTTATCCATTGCTAGAGAAGTTAACGTTAAAACAGATGATGTCTATGAAGCGATTGGAGAACTTATTATTGAACAAGTTTTAACTGATAATTTTGAAGAAGGAACAAGTATAAAGGCTCTACAGCCCTTTTATTATCCTTTAAATAAATTATTTAGTATTAGTGAAATGATTAAAAAAGCGGGATATGAAGCAAGTACAGAATATTTGAGTTTAGAGCAGCAACCCGCTTCTTTATTAGATGCAAAAATGTTAGATATTGAAGATAAGCAGCCTATAACAATTATTGAAAGACTACGTACTGCGAATCATCATCCAGTTATTTATTGTTTAGATAAGATTGCTGAACATCATTTAACTTGTACCGAATATCAAGAAAGTGATGGATCGATGCTTAATGCAATTGAACTTAATACTGGGCATAAGGTAGCTTCTGCTGAAACTGAAATTGAAGCAATCAGTTATGAACCTCATATTTCTAGCATATTGAATGCTGAACCACATGAGGGATTAATGTTATTAAAGGTTGTCCATTATGATGAAATGGGTAAACCTATTTTATACTCATTAAATTATATAAAAAGTAGCCTAGTGAAGTTTAAATTAACACGCACAAAAATTTAATAACAGGTAAAGGAGTGATTGATTATTTTGAAACAACATACTAATCATCAAATACATATTGATATTCTTCCAACTGAGAAATTTAAAACAACGATGATCACATTTAAATTTATGGCACCACTTGATTACGAAACAATTACTGCTCGTTCATTACTAAGTAAAGTATTGGTTCGTGCCACAAAAAAATGGCCAACAGATAAATCATTTAATAAACAATTATCAGAGCTTTATGGAGCTTATATTAATAGCTTTGTTTCTAAATTTAAAGATAAACATGTCATTACTATTTCTTTAGAAATTGTAAATGAACGTTATCTTAAAGATACTACACCATTATTTGAAAAAGGTTTGAATTTATTAAAAGAAGTCATCATGAATCCACTTGTTGAGAATAATTCATTCAACTCTACATTTGTTACTCAAGAAAAATCATTATTACATAAAAAAATAGAAGCGATGATTGACAATAAAGCGCAATATTCATTTATTAATTTATTAAAATATATGTTCAAAAATGAAGCTTATCGTTATTTAGCTATAGGTCAAATAGAAAATATTGCGCGTATTACAAATGAAAGTTTGTATGATACATATAAATCTATGATAAATAATGACATGTGTTCAGTGTATGTAGTGGGAAATGTAAATGAAAAAGAAGTTACATCACTCATAGAAAATTCATTTAGTCTTAGCTCAACGACGTTTGACTTTAATCATAATGTAAATACTGACTGTACCGACCAATCTACTGAAACAATCATTGAAAAAGATACCGTTGACCAAGCTAAATTAAATTTAGGTTATCGTTTTCCAACTCATTATGGAAACGAAGATTACTATGCACTTGTCGTATTAAATACTATGTTTGGCGGTGATCCTTCTTCAGTACTATTTAATGAAGTACGTGAAAAACAAAGTCTAGCTTATTCTATTCATTCGCAATTAGATGGAAAAAATGGCTATTTATTTGTATTAAGTGGTGTATCTGTTGAAAAATACGATATTGCAAAAACTACAATTATTGAAGAATTCGAGAAGTTTAAAGTAGGAGATTTCTCTGAAGAAAAATTAGCATTAGCTAAAAAAATTATCATTTCACAACGACAAGAAATTGCAGATAGACCTAAAGGTATTATTGAAGTCATGCAAAATCAACTACTTTTAAATCAGCCTCAATCAGATAAAGAATACATGGAATTAATTAATAAAGTGACTAAAGAAGATGTCGTTAAAATGGCAAATCAAGCCTATTTAGATACGATATATGTATTAACGAAAGGAGGTCAATCATAGTGCAAGAACAATATTATGAATTAATTGATGAACGCGTCTATAAACATGAACTAAATAATGGATTACGCTTATTTGTAATTCCTAAAAAAGGATTTCAAAAAACATATGTGACCTATACAACTCAATTCGGTTCGTTGGATAATACATTTAAACCTCATCATAAAGATCAATATGTGACTGTACCAGATGGAGTAGCACATTTTTTAGAGCATAAGTTATTTGAAAAAGACGATGATGAAGATTTATTTACTGCTTTTGCCAATGATAATGCTCAAGTCAATGCATTTACAAGTTTTGATCGTACGAGTTATTTGTTTAGTGCAACTGATCAAGTTGAACGAAATATTCTACGTTTACTTGATATGGTGGAAACACCCTATTTTTCAAAAGAAACAGTAGACAAAGAAAAAGGGATTATTGCTGAAGAAATTAAAATGTATCAAGAACAACCAGGATATAAAATTATGTTCAATACATTACGCGCAATGTATCATCATCATCCAATTAAAGTAGATATTGCAGGTAGTGTTGAGAGTATTTATAGTATCACTAAAGATGATTTATACTTATGTTATGAAACGTTTTATCATCCATCCAATATGGTATTATTTGTCGTAGGAGATGTGGATCCTAAACGTATTTGTAATGTTATTGAAGAACATGAAAATCGTCGTCATAAAACAAATCAACCTTCTATTCAAAGAGGAGCAATAAAAGAACCAAATGAAGTAGTTCAATCATTTGTATCTGAAAAAATGAAATTACAGTCTCCACGTTTAATGCTAGGGTTTAAAAATGAACCTTTGGATGAAGCACCTGAGAAATATGTTCAAAGAGATTTAGAAATGACTTTATTTTTTGAACTCGTATTCGGTGAAGAAACAGATTTCTATCAATCTCTTCTTAATGATGATTTAATTGATGATTCATTTGGATATCAATTTGTTCTTGAACCTACTTATAGTTTCTCAATTATTACAAGTGCTACTCATGAACCAGATCAATTAAAGGATAGGTTACTTACTGAATTAAAGAAATATAGAGGAAACTTAAAAGATTCAGAAGCATTTGAATTATTGAAGAAGCAGTTTATTGGTGAATTTATCTCTAGTTTGAATTCCCCAGAATATATTGCAAATCAATATGCAAAATTGTATTTTGAGGGTGTAAGTGTATTTGATATGTTAGATATTGTAGAAAATATTACTTTAGATAGTATTAATGAAACTGCTAAACAATATCTAAATATTGATCGTTTTGTTGATAGCCGTTTGGAGATAGATTAAATATGAAGGCATTAGTATTTGGTGGTTCTGGTAGTATTGGTAGTGCGATTGTAGATCGTTTATTAAAAGAGGGATATGAAGTAGTACTTCAATATTATCAATCTGATATTTCATCCTTAGAAAAAAAGTATAAAGGTGAAGCCGTAGAATTCATTCAAATGGATTTGACTCATGATATTGATTTAAATGATATATTTAGTCATATAAAACAGTTAGACTGTTTAATTTATAGTAGTGGTACATCATTATATGGCATGCTACAAGATATGAAAGATAAAGAGATAGATGAATGTTATCATATTCATGTCAAACAGTTGATTCGATGCTGTCGATATTTCATAGACCTATTGAGAAAAAGTACAAATGGTAGAATTATTGTTATCTCATCAATTTGGGGCGAGACGGGAGCAAGTATGGAAACTATTTATTCAGCAATGAAAAGTGCTCAAATTGGATTTGTAAAGGCCCTCAGTCAAGAGCTAGCATTGACGAATGTCACTGTGAATGCTATAGCACCTGGTTTTGTTTCAGGACGTATGGCTAAAGCATTCAGTGATGAAGAAAAAGCAGTTATCTTATCTGAACTACCACAACAAAGAATGATAGCTCCACAAGAAGTAGCACATGTGTGTGCTTATTTATGCCATCCTAATGCTAAGAGTATTACAGGAACAGTCCAAAAGGTTAATGGTGGTTGGTATATTTAAAAAGTATCCTAAATTTTAAATGCAGATTTGACGATTCGTTTTTTATAATCAATGATATAATAAATTTAATTATATAAGGGGAATATTTCAAATTGTATTTAAACAAGGGGTTGGTTAGATGACTGTTGCTAAAAAAAAGGAATGGTATTTAGAATACGAGATAATTGTTAATCGGGCTGGACTTTTAGGCGACGTATCGAGTTTACTTGGTATGTTAGGAATTAGTATTATTACTATAAATGGTGTTGATCAAGGGCGTCGTGGATTACTTATTAAGACAGATAGTCTTGAAAAAGTCACACGTTTTGAAAATATCATTCATGAATTGAAAGAAATAGAAATAACAAAGTTAAGAATTCCAGAGTTACGTGATCGTTTAGCAGTGCGTCATGGTCGCTATATTGAACAAGATGCTGGTGACAAAAAAACATTTCGTTTTGAACGTGAAGATTTAGGTTTACTTGTCGACTTTTTAGCAGAATTATTTAAAGAAGATGGTCATAAATTAATAGGTATTAGAGGGAT
Source organism: Staphylococcus sp. HMSC069E10 (assembly GCF_001809205.1). Taxonomy (NCBI): domain Bacteria; kingdom Bacillati; phylum Bacillota; class Bacilli; order Caryophanales; family Staphylococcaceae; genus Staphylococcus; species Staphylococcus sp. HMSC069E10. Next base: position 298,177 of record NZ_KV796489.1, read on the forward strand.
GCCTCGTGTTGGAAAAACAGAATCGATTGTCGCAGGTAGTGTCTGTGCGCATAAACGATGGCTATTTATAAGTTCAACATTAATTAAACAGACAGTTCGTAGTTCTCTTATAAAAGGTGAATATGATGCTAATCATGTTTATATTATTGATGGTGCGGTAACTGCTAGAGAAACAAATCCTAAACATCAACAGTTAGTTGAAGAAGTGATGACTTTACCGTCAATAAAAGTAGTTGAGCATCCAGATTTATTTATAGAAACAAATCAATATAGCATCGATGATTTTGATTATATTATCGAGCTACGTGAACATGAGAATCAAAAAATTGAATATGATCACATGAAACAACAAGTTAAACAACAAGCAATTAAAAGCAAAAACACATTAGATTTTGGAGAAGATGTGTTTGGCGGTGGCTTCGGTTTTTTTGAGTAATGAAGGTGGAGGCGTCAAAAGTGAAAACAATTGGTGAAACCTTAAAAGGTAGAAGAGAAAGATTAGGAATGACATTAACAGAATTAGAACAACGTACACAATTAAAGCGAGAAACGTTAAAATATATTGAAGAGAATAAATTTGATCAACTTGCCAAAGTGGATTACGCTGAAGGTTTTATTAGACGTTATGCAAGTGTAGTTAATATGGATGTAAATCAACTCATTAAAGTGCATCATGAAGAAATTCCTAATCAACATAATCAACTCGATACACTTTTACATCATTATCGACACAACGAAGTGCCCGAATATCGTACTAAAAATAAAGAACCTATTCAATTATTGATTATGATTAGTATTGTTATAATTATTACTTTTATTATGTGGGTATTAGCAGTATTATTAATATAATATACATATAAATTAAGAAATGAGGTATTAAAATGAATATACCTAACCAGATTACAGTTTTTAGAGTGATTTTGATTCCAGTATTTATATTATTTGCTCTAGTAAACTTTGGTTTTGGAAGTGTATCTGTATTAGGTGGATATGACATAAGAATAGAGCAACTTATTGCTGCTATTATTTTTATTGTAGCTTCTTTAAGTGATTTTTTAGATGGTTATTTAGCAAGAAAATGGCAACTTGTGACAAATATGGGTAAGTTTTTAGATCCATTAGCGGATAAATTATTAGTTTCTAGTGCTCTTATTGTTATGGTTCAATTAGGGCTAACTAATTCAGTTGTAGCAATTATTATCATTGCTCGTGAGTTTGCGGTTACAGGTTTACGTTTACTTCAAATTGAACAAGGATTTGTGAGTGCAGCAGGCCAATTAGGTAAAATTAAAACAGCTGTTACAATGGTAGCAATTATTTGGATTTTACTTGGTGATTTATTCTCAAACTGGATTGGATTCCAATTAGGACAAGTATTATTATACATTGGCGTATTCTTTACAATATTATCAGGAATTGAATATTTCTATAAAGGTAGAGATGTGTTTAAGCAATAAAAGTATAATCAAATAAAGTGAAATGTAATGAGAGTCGCATAAAATGACTCTCATTTTTTTGAGTTATTTTTTAGATTATATAATAGATTAAGTATAAAATATGAATTAAGACTATATAAGGGAGAGGGACATATGAATATATCTATCATAGCAGTAGGTTCAGAATTATTATTAGGTCAAATAGCAAATACAAATGGCCAATATTTATCAAAACTTTTCAATCAAATTGGAAAGAATATAGTTGAACATACAGTTATCGGTGATAATCCTGATCGTTTAGAATTTATTATTAGAGAAGGACTAAAAAGATTTGACACATTAGTGCTCACTGGTGGATTGGGCCCAACTAAAGACGATTTAACTAAACAGACAGTAGCAAAAGTATTAAATAAAAACTTAGTGACTAATGAAGAAGCATTAAATTATATTGAAGATTTTTTCAAAGAACAAGGGCAAGAAATGACACCTAATAATAAACAACAAGCACTTGTAGTAGAGGGAGCGAAAGTATTAAAAAATCATTATGGTATGGCTCCAGGTATGTTTATTGAAATGGATAATAAAAAAGTAATTCTGTTACCTGGTCCTCCGAGTGAAATGCAACCTATGGCTAAAAATGAGTTGCTTCCATTACTTATAGATAATGACAATACTATTTTTTCAGAGCAACTGAGATTTGCAGGAATTGGAGAATCGAAAGTTGAAACAGAACTTATGGATTTAATTGAAAAACAAACTAATCCTACGATAGCTCCGTTAGCAGGGAAACATGAAGTATATATTAGATTAACAGCAAATGCTTCTACACAAAGTGAATGTAAAACATTGATTCAACCTATAAAAGAAGAAATACTAGAACGAATTGGTCAATTTTATTATGGTTCAGATGACACATTGTTAGAACAATCTGTAATGGAACAAATGAATTCTACAGTAAGTATATATGACGGGGTAACGGATGGAGCGATTTATACTCGTTTAAAACGCTTTGATAAACAAAATATATTAAAAGGAATATTACCAGATAATGATATATTTTTAAATCATCATTCAAGTATTGAAATGCAATTAAGAGACGCCTCTTCATATGTAAAAGATTTATATAAAACTGAAATGGGTATAGCAATATTACATGAGAAAGAGGAAGTTTATCTAGCAATTAATACAAAAGATGATTTTAAAATGACTACATTTAAGATAACACAATCAAGAAATATACTGCCCAACAGAAGTCAAAATTATGTATTAATAAGATTATTAAATTGGCACTAAAATGTACTTAAATTAAAAAATGGTTATAATTTTCGGGCACATTTGTTCGATTTTGTATTCATTGTTCTCTTTTTATACGAACAAATATTCGCAAAATACTTGTGTTTGAATATGGTTAAGAGTATAATATATATATAATATTAAATAGATAACTATCTCATATAGGAGGTTTCGCTTTGGATAATGATCGTCAAAAAGCTTTAGATACAGTTATAAAAAATATGGAAAAATCCTTTGGTAAGGGTGCAGTAATGAAATTAGGCGATAATAAAGGTCGTCGTGTATCTAGTGTATCAAGTGGTTCAGTTACTTTAGATAATGCACTAGGTGTAGGTGGTTATCCTAAAGGAAGAATTATTGAAATATATGGTCCTGAAAGTTCCGGTAAAACAACAGTAGCACTTCATGCCATTGCTGAAGTACAAAAAAATGGAGGCGTTGCTGCGTTTATCGATGCTGAACATGCACTTGATCCAGTATATGCTGAAGCATTAGGTGTTGATATAGATAATTTATATCTTTCTCAACCCGACCATGGTGAACAAGGTTTAGAAATAGCAGAAGCTTTCGTAAGAAGTGGAGCAGTTGACATTGTTGTTGTAGACTCAGTTGCTGCTTTGACTCCTAAAGCTGAAATTGAAGGTGAAATGGGAGATACACATGTTGGTCTTCAAGCACGTTTAATGTCTCAGGCTTTGCGTAAACTTTCAGGTGCAATTTCAAAATCAAATACTACAGCTATATTTATTAACCAAATTCGTGAAAAAGTTGGAGTAATGTTTGGTAATCCAGAAACTACACCAGGTGGTAGAGCATTAAAATTCTATAGCTCAGTACGTTTAGAAGTGCGTCGTGCAGAACAATTAAAACAAGGTCAAGATATTGTAGGTAACAGAACTAAAATTAAAGTTGTTAAAAATAAAGTAGCACCACCATTTAGAATTGCTGAAGTAGATATCATGTATGGTCAAGGTATTTCAAAAGAGGGCGAATTAATTGACTTAGGTGTAGAAAATGATATTGTCGATAAATCTGGTGCTTGGTACTCATATAATGGTGAGAGAATGGGTCAAGGTAAGGAAAATGTTAAAACATATCTTAAAGAAAACCCTCAAATTAAAGATGAAATCGATCGCAAATTACGTGAAAAATTAGGCATTTTCGATGGTGATGTTGAAGAAAATGAAGATAAATCATCACAAACATTATTCGATGAAGAATAATGTTAAATTTTTAATGCTTTAACTAGAATATACTTAAAAATATTAAAATTATTTTGTGTGAGAGTGAATGATGAGTTCGAAATGAATTCAATGTCACTCTTTTTCTTTTATAAGTATGTGTAGTGAAATTGAAGTGAAATTTCATATCTTGACACTACTGAGTACATAAACGTACAATTAATATGTATATTATTTATACAATTTATAAAAAATCATAGAGATTTTAATATACAAGCAAATACCTAGAAAAAGGAGGTGTTTATGTGAATTTATTAGACCTCCTACTCATTTTGCTGGGGATTATTCTAGGGGTTGTTGTAGGGTATTTTTTAGCCCGAAATATATTACATCAAAAGCAAATTCAAGCTAGACAAACTGCTAATGATATTATCAAACAAGGACAAAAAGAAGCAGATAATATCAAAAAAGAGAAATTATTAGAGGCAAAAGAAGAAAATCAAATCATTAGAGAACAAGTTGAAACAGAGCTACGTGAAAGACGTAGTGAGCTTCAAAGACAAGAAGCCCGAAATCTTCAAAAAGAGGAAAATTTAGATCGTAAATCAGAATTATTGGATAAAAAAGATGAGATTTTAGATCAAAAAGAATCCAAAATTGAAGAAAGACAACAACAAGTAGATGCAAAAGAGAGTAGTGTTCAGACGTTAATAATGAAGCATGAACAAGAATTAGAACGCATCTCCGGTCTCACTCAAGAGGAAGCAGTTAATGAACAACTTCATAGAGTGGAAGAAGAACTGTCACAAGATATTGCAGTGCTTGTTAAGGAAAAAGAAAGAGAAGCTAAAGAAAAAGTTAACAAAACAGCAAAAGAATTGTTAGCTACTACTGTACAAAGATTAGCTGCTGATCATACAACGGAATCTACTGTTTCAGTAGTTAATTTACCAAATGATGAGATGAAAGGTCGAATTATTGGTAGAGAAGGTAGAAATATTCGTACTTTAGAAACGTTAACAGGTATCGACTTGATTATTGATGATACTCCTGAAGCAGTGATTTTATCTGGATTTGATCCAATTAGACGTGAAATCGCTAGGACTGCATTAGTGAATTTGGTCTCTGATGGAAGAATTCATCCAGGTCGTATCGAAGAAATGGTAGATAAAGCTAGAAAAGAAGTAGATGACATCATTAGAGATGCAGGTGAACAAGCAACATTTGAAATCAATGTTCACAATATGCATCCAGATTTAGTGAAAATTTTAGGCCGTTTAAACTATAGAACAAGTTACGGCCAAAATGTCTTAAAACATTCTATGGAAGTCGCACATCTTTCTGGAATGTTAGCTGCTGAATTAGGCGAGGATGTTAGTTTAGCAAAAAGAGCTGGATTACTACATGATGTAGGTAAAGCAATTGATCATGAAGTTGAAGGTAGCCATGTTGAAATTGGTGTTGAATTAGCTAAAAAATACGGTGAAGTTGAAACTGTTATTAATGCGATTCATTCACATCATGGAGATGTTGAACCAACATCTATAATTTCAATTCTAGTAGCTGCTGCAGATGCATTATCGGCCGCGCGTCCAGGAGCACGTAAAGAAACACTTGAAAATTATATTCGTAGATTAGAACGCTTAGAAACTCTTTCAGAAAGTTATGAAGGTGTTGAAAAAGCGTTCGCAATTCAAGCTGGTAGAGAGATTAGAGTTATTGTTTCTCCTGAAGAAATAGATGATTTAAAATCTTACCGATTAGCTAGAGATATAAAAAATCAAATTGAAGAAGAATTACAATATCCAGGACATATTAAAGTGACAGTTGTTAGAGAGACTAGAGCAGTAGAGTATGCGAAGTAATTTTTAAAATTAAATAGGGACTCACTGAGTACTAAAAAACCTGAGACATGTTTAAAATGTCTCAGGTTTTTCATTATTTAAGTTGTAAATCAGTTTTTTTGATTTCAGAAAGAATTTCAGCTGTATCATAACAATTTGTAGCAATATTAGAATATCTTTCTGCTAAACGGTATGCGTTAATATATAATTCTAAGCTTTCTTTGGCCATATCTTCTGCATCTTCTGATTTTGATGGGTTTGCTTTTACAACTAGTTCTGCAAATTTTTCTGGATCGATATTAATAGACATTTAATTATACAACTCCTAAATTTTTATAATATTATAATAACATATGCTGTATGCATGCTAAAGTTAAGACTGTGTAATTTTAAAAAATATGAAACTCTACCTTTAATTATATAGTTATTTCAATTACACTATATTGTGAGAGGATGAACATTAATGCGAATTTTATTTATTGGAGATATCGTAGGAAAAGTAGGGAGAAATACCATTGCTGAATATTTGCCTAAATTAAAGCAAGCTTATAAGCCTACGTTGAGCATTGTTAATGCAGAAAATGCTGCTCATGGAAAAGGTTTAACTGAAAAATTATATAAACAATTGCTTAGAGATGGCGTGGATTTTATGACAATGGGTAATCATACTTATGGTCAAAGAGAAATTTATGACTTTATTGATGATGCTAAAAGAATGATAAGACCTGCTAATTTTCCGAGTGAAGCGCCAGGTGTTGGTATGCGTTTTATTCAGGTTAATGATATTAAAGTTGCCATCATTAACTTGCAAGGACGCTCATTTATGCAAGATATTGATGATCCATTTAAAAAAGCAGATCAATTGATTGAAGAAGCTAAAAAAGAAACTAATTATATTTTTGTAGATTTTCATGCAGAAACTACTTCAGAGAAAAATGCAATGGGTTGGTATTTAGATGGAAGAGTCAGCGCTGTTGTAGGCACACATACTCATATTCAAACATCTGATGAGCGTATTTTGCCCAATGGTACAGGCTATATTACAGATGTAGGTATGACTGGTTATTATGATGGAATACTAGGGATTAATCGCGAGGAAGTTATTAAGCGTTTTATTACAAGTTTGCCACAACGACATGTAGTGCCTGATAATGGTAGAAGTGTACTTTCAGGTGTTATTATAGATTTAGATAAAAATGGAAGAACCAAACTCATAGAACGCATTTTAATCAATGAGGATCATCCTTTTGATAAATAGTGTATAGTCCATTAGTATGAATTTAAATAAAAGCCACTGTTGACATAGTAAGACGGTGGTTATTTTTGTTATGATTTAGTATGAATTAATTCCACAGGAGGCTAATGATATGAAACCACAAATATCATGGAAAGTGGGCGGACAACAAGGTGAAGGTATTGAGTCAACTGGAGAAATATTTGCTACTGCAATGAATCGAAAAGGTTATTATTTATATGGATATCGACATTTCTCAAGCCGAATTAAAGGCGGTCATACAAATAATAAAATAAGAGTCTCAACTTCTCCAGTTCATGCAATTAGTGATGATTTAGATATTTTAGTTGCATTTGATCAAGAGACAATTGAATTAAATCATCATGAAATGAGAGAAGATAGTATTATTATTGCAGATGCTAAAGCTAAACCTTCTAAACCAGAACATTGTCGCGCTCAACTGATTGAATTACCGTTAACATTAACAGCTAAAGAATTAGGTACTGCACTGATGAAAAATATGGTAGCGATTGGTGCAACTTGCGCAGTAATGAAATTAGATACAACAACTTTCGAAACGTTAATTACAAATATGTTTACTAAAAAAGGTCAAAAAGTTGTTGAAATGAATATAGAAGCGCTTCATCAGGGTTATGAGTTGATGAAGGATAAATTAGATACAGTAAATGGTGATTATTTACTAGAAGATAGTGAGGGTACACCACATTTATACATGATTGGTAACGATGCAATTGGATTAGGCGCGATTTCGGCTGGTTCAAGATTTATGGCAGCTTATCCAATTACGCCCGCTTCAGAAATTATGGAGTATATGATTGCAAATGTTCCAAAAGTAGGAGGAACTGTAGTACAAACTGAAGATGAAATTGCTGCAGCGAATATGGCAATTGGTGCGAACTATGCAGGAGTTAGAGCATTTACTGCGAGTGCGGGACCAGGTTTATCTTTAATGATGGAAGCCATTGGTTTATCAGGTATGACTGAAACACCACTAGTTATTGTTAATACGCAACGTGGAGGCCCTTCAACTGGATTACCTACAAAACAAGAACAGTCAGATTTAATGCAAATGATATATGGAACACATGGAGATATTCCTAAGATAGTAGTAGCACCAACTGATGCTGAAGATGCTTTTTATTTAACTATGGAAGCTTTTAATTTAGCTGAAGAATATCAATGTCCGGTTATCGTATTAAGCGATTTGCAATTGTCATTAGGTAAACAAACAGTAAAACAACTCGATTACAATAGAATTCAAATTAAACGTGGAGAGCTTATTCAATCAGATATTGAACGTGATGAAGATGATAGATCATACTTTAAACGTTATGCACTTACAACATCTGGAATTTCACAACGTCCAATCCCTGGTGTTAAAGGTGGTATTCACCATGTTACTGGTGTTGAACATAATCAAGAAGGTAAGCCAAGTGAAGCTGCTGACAACAGACGTGAACAAATGGAAAAACGTATGAGTAAAACTGCGAACTTACTTATTGAAACACCTGTTGATTATGATGAGAAACATGAGAAAGCAGATATTTTATATATCGGATTTATTTCAAGTAAAGGTGCAATTGAAGAAGGAAGTAAACGATTAAATAATAATGGTATTAAAGTTAATACGATGCAAATTCGCCAACTTCACCCATTACCAAAAGATATTATTCAACAAGCTATTGATAAAGCTTCAAGCGTCATAGTAGCTGAGCATAACTATCAAGGCCAATTATCAAATATCTTAAAAATGAATACTGCCATTCAAGACAAATTAGTTAATCAAACTAAATATGATGGTACACCTTTTTTACCACATGAAATAGAAGAAAAAGGACTTTCAGTAGCTAAAGATATGAAGGAGATGATGTAATTGGCTACATTTAAAGATTTTAGAAACAGTGTGAAGCCAAACTGGTGCCCAGGGTGTGGAGACTTTTCAGTACAAGCTGCAATCCAAAAAGCGGCAGCAAATTTAGGTTTAGAACCTGAAGAAGTGGCATTAATTACTGGAATAGGTTGTTCAGGTCGTTTATCAGGTTATATTAACTCTTATGGGGTACATGGTATTCATGGTCGTGCATTACCTCTTGCACAGGGAGTGAAAATGGCTAATAAAGACTTAACAGTCATTGCTTCAGGTGGCGACGGAGATGGTTATGCGATTGGCATGGGTCATACAATTCATGCATTACGTCGCAATATGAATATTACTTATATTGTTATGGATAACCAAATTTATGGCCTAACTAAAGGTCAAACGTCCCCATCTTCTGCTGTTGGATTTGTAACTAAATCAACACCTAAAGGAAATATAGAAAAAAATGTTGCGCCATTAGAATTAGCACTATCATCAGGTGCTACATTTGTAGCACAAGGTTTTTCAAGTGATATTAAAGCATTGACGAAATTAATTGAAGATGCAATTAATCATGATGGTTTTTCATTTGTAAATGTGTTTTCTCCATGTGTAACATATAATAAAGTGAATACGTATGATTGGTTTAAAGAACACTTAACTAGTATAGAAGATATTGAAAATTATGATCCAACAGATAAACAATTAGCGATGAAAACTGTATTAGAACATGAATCACTAGTTAAAGGTATTGTATATCAAGACACAACAACACCTTCATATGAATCACAAATTGAAGAATTAGATGAAAGTGCATTAACTAAAAGAGATATCCGTCTTTCTGAACAAGAGTTTAATGACTTAACTGCTCAATTTGTATAATTTTTTTAAAGGCATTCTTGAAAGTATCATATGACTTCAAGAATGTCTTTTAATTTAAGTTTAAATTTATAAAAATCTTGTTAAACTTCATTTATTTATTTTTATTAGGGAAGAAAATAATATAGTAAATAAAAGGAGTGGGGATGTTGGACAAATTTAAATCAATGCAAGAATTGGAAAAAGAAACGATAGAAAATGAAGACTGGAAAATAATAACTAGAAATCGAAATAGTAGTGTTTCAATATTAGCAATTCATGGTGGAGGCATTGAACCTGCTACAACTGAATTAGCAAGTATAATTGCTGATGAAGGAGGATATAATTACTTTATTTTCGAAGGTTTACGTAGTAAAGGAAATAAAGAATTGCACGTAACTTCTACACGTTATGATAATAAAGATGCAATGAATCTGGTAACTGAAAGTAACCAAGCTATTGCTATTCATGGTTGTGAAGGGAACGAGAGCATTGCTTATGTTGGTGGAAAAGATGAACGTCTAAAATCACTCATCAAAGAACAATTAAATCATATTGGTATAAAAGCAAAAGAAGCACCAAGCCATATTTCAGGTCAACAGGATAATAATATTGTTAATTGTACAACTAGAGGTAGAGGTGTACAAATTGAGTTAACTACCTCATTACGTAAGGCTTTTTTCAAAAATAATAAAATAAATCGAAAAAGTAGAGAAAATCAGTCAAATTGGGATAAATTAATGTACGACTTTGCAAAAGCCATAAAATCTGCAATAGAAAATATAGAATAACTCAGATTTATAAAGATAATCATGATAAAATAAAATTATAAATAAATCATAGAGGTGAAATTTATGCAAGATACGTTAATGAGTGTACAAATAGTTCCTAAAACACCTAATAATGATGATGTTATTCCTTATGTAGATGAAGCTATTAAAATTATCGATCAGTCGGGGCTACATTACAGAGTAGGTCCTCTTGAAACGACTGTCCAAGGTGATATGAGTGAATGCTTAATTTTAATTCAAAAATTGAATGAAAGAATGGTTGAATTAGAATGTCCTAGTATTATTAGCCAAGTGAAGTTTTATCATGTGCCAGAAGGGATATCTATTGAAACTCTAACTGGTAAATATGATGAAGCATAACATATGTTAAAGTTAAATGAAGTTTAGTTAAAGTGGAGTAAGATTCAAGATGACATCTATTCCACTTTTTTATTCAATATTTAATAATAGAATATATTAATTTGTAAACTCTTTTTGCACTTTAATGCTAATTTTAATATAATGTACTAATGATATTAGGGCATATAGAAAGGATTTTTGTAAAGTGAATGAAGAGCAAAGAAAAGCTGGTACGATAGATATTTTAAACGAACGTAATAAAAAAGCAGAAAAAGACTATAGTAAATATTTCGAACATGTTTATCAACCACCTAATCTTAAAGAAGCAAAAAAGCGTGGTAAACAAGATGTTCAATATAATCGAGATTTTCATATTGAAGATAAATATAAAGGTATGGGGAAAGGACGAACATTTTTAATTAAAACATATGGTTGTCAAATGAATGCACATGATACTGAAGTAATGGCAGGAATTTTGCAAGCTTTAGACTATCAAGCAACTGATGATATTAATGAAGCGGATGTTATATTAATTAATACATGTGCTATTCGTGAAAATGCTGAAAATAAAGTATTTAGTGAAATAGGTAATTTAAAACATTTAAAGAAAAATAGACCTGAAACATTAATTGGTGTATGCGGTTGTATGTCACAAGAAGAATCTGTTGTAAATAAAATCTTAAAATCATATCAAAATGTGGATATGATTTTTGGAACACATAATATCCATAAATTACCTGAAATTTTAGAAGAAGCATATTTATCAAAAGCCATGGTCGTTGAGGTTTGGTCTAAAGAAGGCGACGTTATTGAAAACCTACCTAAAGTGCGTGAAGGAAGTACAAAAGCATGGGTTAATATTATGTATGGATGTGATAAATTCTGTACATATTGTATTGTACCTTTTACACGAGGAAAAGAACGCAGTCGTAGACCACAAGATATCATTGAAGAAGTTCGAGGTCTCGCTCGTGAAGGTTATAAGGAAATTACGCTTCTAGGACAAAACGTTAATTCATATGGAAAAGATATTAAAGATTTAGATTATGGTCTAGGTGATTTATTAGAGGATATTTCTAAAATTGACATTCCACGTGTACGTTTTACAACGAGTCATCCTTGGGATTTTACAGATAGAATGATTGAAGTGATTGCAAAAGGTGGAAATATCGTTCCTCACATTCATTTACCTGTGCAATCTGGAAATAATGCTGTATTAAAAATAATGGGACGTAAATATTCACGTGAAAGTTACTTGGATTTAGTTGATAGAATTAAAGAAGCTATTCCTAATGTCGCCCTTACTACTGACATAATAGTAGGATATCCTAACGAAACAGAAGAACAATTTGAAGAAACACTTTCATTATACGATGAAGTTCAATTTGAACATGCTTATACGTATTTGTATTCACAAAGAGATGGTACGCCTGCTGCTAAAATGAAAGATAATGTTCCAACTGAAGTGAAAAAAGATCGCTTGCAACGTTTAAATAAAAAAGTTGGTCAATATTCAGAAAAAGCAATGCAACATTATGAAGGACAAGTTGTTACTGTTTTATGTGAAGGAACAAGTAAAAAAGATGAAACAGTTCTAGCAGGTTATACTGAAAAAAATAAATTAGTTAACTTTAAAGGACCACGTGAAGCCATTGGTCAACTTGTTGATGTTAAAGTTAAAGAAGCAAAACAATACTCATTAAATGGTGAATTTTTACATTTTCATAATCAAGTTATGGTGACTAATTAATATGTATGAGAAAGAAGATATTCTAAAACAAGCAGATAGTGTATCGAACAAAATAAAGGGACTAGAATTGATTAAACAATATCAAAATGTAGAGCAACAAATTCATGAGAATTCATCAATTGACCAAAAAATGAAACAATTAAAATTGCAACAAAAACAGTCAGTAAATTTTCAAAATTATGGCAAGCATCAGGCTTATCAAAAATCTGAAAAAGAAATTTCTCAACTTGAAAAAGAAATCAATGCATTACCTATTGTTGAAGAGTTTCGGTCAGCGCAATTTGAAGCAAATGAGTTTTTGCAATTGATGGTTTCTACTATGGAACAAAGTTTAAATAAGCATAATGAAAAAGCACATCATGACTCATAAACAGAAGGGAATATTCAAAGATGAAAACTAAAAAACTTACCATTACAGCTTTACTCATTGCTTTTAATGTCGTATTTAGTAGTTTTATTATTATACCTTTAGGTCCAGTAAAAGCAGCCCCAGTACAACATTTTGTAAATGTACTATGTGCTGTTTTTGTAGGACCATGGTATGGTTTAGCACAGGCTTTGATTTCTTCTTTAATAAGAATAATATTTGGAACTGGCAGTGCATTTGCCTTTCCTGGTAGTATGATTGGTGTGTTTCTAGCTAGCATCTTCTATATGTATAGAAAGCACATATTTATGGCTGCAGTTGGAGAAGTGATTGGAACTGGAATCATTGGTAGTTTAATGTGCATTCCACTATCTTGGATATTAGGTTTGCAACATTTCTTTATCAAACCATTAATGCTTGTATTCTTAGTTTCAAGTTTCCTTGGTGCGGCGATTAGTTATATCTTACTTATAGTGTTAAAAAAACGTGGATTATTAGATAAATTCAAATAAATATTTTATTTAAGATTATCATTTCATACGCTTAATAAGTTTAGTGTTTATTAAGCGTATGAAATGATAATCTTTTATTTTTAAGTTGTAGAATAATATTCTAATTTAGATAACGAGCGCTTCAGTATGACATATGTTAAAATATACAAGTTAAAATGTGAGAAACAAGTATATATCAGTAAGGTTGTGAAAAAAATATGGCTAATGTGACACCTATGATGCAACAATATTTAAAAATAAAATCTCAATATCAAGATTGCTTATTGTTTTTTAGATTAGGTGATTTTTATGAAATGTTCTTTGAAGATGCTAAAGAAGCATCTAGAGTATTAGAAATTACTTTAACTAAAAGAGATGCTAAAAAAGAAAATCCAATTCCAATGTGTGGTGTTCCGTATCACTCAGCAAATAGCTATATTGAAACACTTATTAACAATGGATATAAAGTTGCTATTTGTGAACAGATGGAAGATCCAAAACAAACTAAAGGCATGGTTAAAAGAGAAGTAGTTAAAGTAGTCACACCTGGAACAATGATGGAACAAGGCGGAATGGATGAAAATCAAAATAATTATATTCTTAGCTTCATTCAGAATGAAAATGGATACGCATTAAGTTATTGTGATGTTTCTACTGGTGAATTAAAAGCTACCAATTTTGAAGATGAAAGCACGTTAATTAATGAAATCATTACGATTAACCCAAATGAAATTGTAGTACGAGAAGACATAAATGAAGATTTAAAAAAACAAATTTCACTTACTACAGAAACGATTACAGTTAGAGAAGAAATTTCTGATATGGAATATAGTGTCAATACATTAGAAAATAATTTAATGTTTTTGACAACACAATTATTGTTAGATTATATTCATCATACTCAAAAAAGAGATTTGTCTCATATTGAAGACGTGATAACCTATGCGGCGATTGACTTTATGAAAATGGATTATTATGCAAAACGCAATTTAGAGCTTACTGAAAGCATACGTTTAAAAAGTAAAAAAGGAACATTGTTATGGTTAATGGATGAAACAAAAACACCTATGGGTGCAAGACGCTTGAAACAGTGGATTGATCGCCCACTTATTCATAAAGACAATATTGAACAACGATTAGATATCGTAGAATCATTTATTGATCATTTTATAGAAAGAGATACTCTAAGAGGTTACCTTAATCAAGTATATGATATTGAAAGATTAGTAGGACGAGTAAGTTATGGAAATGTAAATGCTCGTGATTTGATTCAACTCAAACATTCTATTTCTGAAATTCCAAATATTAAATCACTTCTTGAACAAATGAATAGTGTGACAACAACGCAGTTTAGCACATTAGAACCATTAGAAGATTTACTGACAGTCTTGGAAGATAGTTTAGTAGAAGAACCACCTATTTCAGTTAAAGATGGGGGGCTGTTCAAACAAGGATTCAGTAAACAACTAGATGAGTATTTAGAAGCATCTAAAAATGGAAAAGATTGGCTCGCACAACTTCAAGCGAAAGAACGTGAAAGAACAGGTATCAAATCTTTAAAAATTAGCTACAATAAAGTTTTTGGTTACTTTATTGAAATCACACGTGCTAATCTTCAAGGATTCGAACCAAGCGAGCATGGCTATCATCGTAAACAAACTTTATCTAATGCAGAAAGATTTATTACAGACGAATTAAAAGAAAAAGAAGATATTATTTTAGGTGCAGAAGATAAAGCAATTGAATTAGAATATCAACTGTTTATTCGATTGAGAGAGCATGTTAAATCATATACTGAAAGATTACAAAGACAAGCAAAAGTGATATCAGAGCTTGATTGTTTACAAAGTTTTGCAGAAATTGCACAAAAATATAACTATGTTAGACCAAAATTTAGTGATGATAAAACATTGAACTTAGAAAATTCTAGACATCCTGTTGTAGAACGTGTGATGGATTATAATGATTATGTACCAAATGATTGTTATCTTGATCAAAATAACTTTATTTATTTGATTACTGGCCCAAATATGTCCGGTAAATCAACTTATATGCGACAAGTGGCAATCATTAGTATCATGGCACAAATGGGAGCTTATGTACCATGTGATAATGCAATATTACCGATTTTTGATCAAATTTTTACAAGAATTGGTGCAGCAGATGATTTAGTATCCGGTAAAAGTACCTTTATGGTTGAAATGCTAGAAGCACAAAAAGCATTAACATACGCAACAGCAGATAGTTTAATCATCTTTGATGAAATCGGACGAGGAACGTCAACATATGATGGCTTATCTCTAGCGCAAGCTATGATTGAATATGTATCTGAAACATCACATGCTAAGACGCTTTTTTCAACCCATTATCATGAATTAACAACATTAGATCAACAGCTATCTAGTTTAAAAAATGTACATGTAGCAGCAGATGAGTATCAAGGTGAACTTATTTTCCTTCATAAAGTTAAAGAGGGTGCCGTTGATGATAGTTATGGTATTCAAGTTGCTAAATTAGCAAATCTTCCTGAGAAAGTAATTGAAAGAGCTCAAGTTATTTTAAATGCGTTTGAACAAAATGGAGTATTAGATGAGAATGTCCATCGTCAACATTATAATGACAACTCTAAAGATATTGAAAATAAGAATCATTTAAATAATAAGGAAGAACACTCAACTATTAAACAAACAGATGTGTTTGAACAAACAAGTTTTGACTTATTTAATTCGAATGAAACACAAAGTGAAATAGAAGCACAAATTAAAAATTTAAATATTTCAAATATGACACCTATTGAAGCATTACTTAAGTTAAGCGAATTACAAAATCAGTTAAGATAGAGGTGTTAATACATGGGTAAAATTAAAGAATTACAAACATCTTTAGCAAATAAAATTGCTGCAGGAGAAGTGGTTGAACGTCCTAGTTCAGTAGTAAAAGAATTACTTGAAAATGCAATTGATGCTAAGGCGACTGAAATTAATATAGAAGTAGAACAATCAGGTATTTCCTCAATTCGTGTAGTCGACAATGGAACTGGAATTGAGCAAGATGATTTGCAACTTGTTTTTCATCGCCATGCTACCAGTAAAATAAATGATGATGACGATTTGTTTCATATCAGAACATTAGGGTTTCGAGGTGAAGCACTGGCCAGTATTTCATCTGTAGCTAAAGTGACACTTAAAACGTGTACAGATAATGAAAATGGTCACGAAATTTATGCTGAAAATGGTGAAATATTATCTCAAAAACCAGCAAAAGCCAAAAAAGGAACAGATATTAAAGTAGAATCATTATTTTATAATACGCCAGCTCGGTTAAAATATATTAAAAGTTTATATACAGAATTAGGAAAAATTACAGATATTGTTAATCGAATGGCAATGAGTCATCCAAACATTCGCTTTTCACTTATATCTGATGGAAAAACGATGTTAAAAACGAATGGTTCTGGAAGAACAAATGAAGTGATGGCTGAAATATATGGTATTAAAGTTGCAAAAGATTTAGTTCACATTTCTGGCGATACTAGTGACTATCATTTAGAAGGATTTGTTGCTAAACCGGAACATTCTCGTAGTAATAAACATTATATTTCAATTTTTATTAATGGTCGATATATCAAAAATTTCGCTTTAAATAAAGCTATTACTGAAGGATATCATACACTTCTAACCATAGGTCGTTACCCTATTTGCTATATCAATATAGAAATGGATCCAATTTTAGTAGATGTCAATGTGCATCCAACGAAACTTGAAGTTAGACTTTCAAAAGAAGAACAACTTTATAATTTAATTATTGAAAAAATTAGACATGCATTTAAAGATAGAATATTAATTCCTAAAAACGATTTAGATCGAACACCTAAAAAAAATAAAGTATTGCATACATTTGAACAACAAAAAATCGATTTTGAACAAAAACAACAAAATATTTCAAATGAGACAAAACAATTAGAAAATAAAAATGACCCCAACATTTCGACTAACAATACCTTTTCAACAATAAGTCATCAATATGATGAAGCACATACCTCTGATGATTCTTACACTAGAGAAGATAACGAAAATTCTAGTGTCTATAATAATAAACGTAGTATGGATAAAGATTACTTCGACATTCAAAAAGATATTTTAAATAGTTTAGATCGTGCCGAATCTTCAATCGATAACACTCGACATGATGAAACCAATATTTATAATTATGATGAAAATGATGACTTTCAAGAGAATGTTACAAATCAAGAAGAACAAGATATTAAAGGTAAAGTAAGTTCAACACCGTCTCGACGTGTGCCATATATGGAAGTAGTTGGCCAAGTACACGGTACCTATATTATTGCTCAAAATGAAAATGGAATGTTTATGATAGATCAACATGCTGCACAAGAACGTATTAAATACGAATATTTCAGAGAAAAGATAGGCGAAGTATCAAATGAAGTACAAGATTTGTTAATTCCTTTAACATTTCACTTCTCAAAAGACGAGCAATTAATTATTGATCAATATCGAGAAGAACTTGATAAAGTAGGGGTCCATTTAGAACATTTTGGTGGATATGACTATATTGTAAATAGTTATCCAGTATGGTTTCCTAAAGTGGAAGCAGAGGAAATTATTAAAGATATGATTGAACTCGTATTAAATCATAAAAAAATTGACGTTAAAAAAATGCGTGAAGACGCAGCTATTATGATGAGTTGTAAGAAGTCAATTAAAGCAAATCATTATTTAAAAAAGAATGAAATGGCAGATTTAATTGATCAATTAAGAGAAGCGGAAGATCCATTTACTTGTCCTCATGGTAGACCAATTATTATTAACTTTTCAAATTATGAATTAGAGAAATTATTTAAACGAGTAATGTAGAAGGGATGCATAGAAATGAAAGAACACGTACTACCAGCAATTCGAAATATGAAAGATTTAGAGAAATTAATTCAAACGGATTATAAAGTGTGTGTCCTTTTAGATATGCATGTAGGTCATTTAAGAAGCATTATAGAGTTACTTAAAAAACATGACATTGAAGCATATATTCATATTGATTTAATTAAAGGAATGGCACATGATGAATATGCATGTGAATATATCATTCAAACTTATAAACCAAAAGGGATTGTTTCAACAAAAACAAAAGTTATTCAAAAAGCAAAATCATTAAATGTACTTACTATTTTTAGAGTTTTTATTATTGATAGTCAAGCACTCAATCGTAGTATACAACTCATAAAGAAAGTGGACCCAGATTATGTTGAAGTACTACCAGGTATTGCTCATAAAATTGTTGAAAATGTAAGAGAAGCAACGACTGCTAAAATTATAGCAGGTGGGCTAATCGAAGAAGAAAAAGAAGTGAATGATGCAATTAATAGTGGTGCAAGTTATGTAACCACAAGTAACAGAAAATTATGGTAGAAATTATATTTTTAACCTGAGACAAAATTGATGTCTCAGGTTTTTTTATGTATTGATAAAAAATAATTATAATACGCTCTTTTAATCTATAAAATAAATTGTGACAATTTTTTTACAAAAATCATTGACAACGCTTACAATTATTTTGTATGATTTATACAAGTTAATATTTGAATGAGAGATGAAGAGATTTCTGCAACCCTAATTATATAGTTTGTAGAAGTCTCTTTGCCTTGTAGGAGGTTAAAACATGAATGCTTATTTAGCAGAGTTTTTAGGCACGGCCATTCTTATTTTGTTCGGTGGAGGCGTATGTGCAAATGTAAATTTAAAACGTAGCGCTGGACAAGAATCTGATTGGATCGTTATTGCCGCTGGATGGGGCTTAGCTGTAACTATGGGAGTTTATGCAGTAGGACAATTTTCTGGAGCCCATTTAAATCCAGCTGTGTCAATTGCTTTAGCAGTTGAGGGAAGTTTTAGTTGGATAAAAGTACCAGGATATATTGTTTGTCAAATGTTAGGAGGAATTGTAGGAGCTACACTTGTTTGGTTAATGTATTTACCACATTGGAAAGCAACTAAAGATCAAGGTGCAAAATTAGGCGTATTCTCTACTGCACCTGCTATTAAAAATTATTTTGCTAACTTTTTAAGTGAAATTATTGGAACTGCTATTTTAAGTTTAGGGATTTTATTTATTGGGGTAAATAAAATTGCAGATGGATTAAACCCATTAATTGTGGGTAGTTTAATTATTGCAATAGGTTTAAGTTTAGGTGGGCCTACAGGTTATGCCATTAATCCAGCTCGTGACTTAGGACCAAGAATTGCACATGCGATTTTACCAATTGCTGGTAAAGGAGGATCTAATTGGTGGTATGCTATTGTACCAGTACTAGGACCAATTGCTGGCGGTATGCTAGGTGCTGTGATTTATCAGGTTTTTTATAAAAATGAATTTACTTTTATGAGTGGTGTTAGCATTGTAGTTGTAATTGTTACATTACTGATTGGTTTAGCGCTTAATAAATCAAATAAACATAAAGATATTGAATCGATTTATTAAAAGAAAAATTTTAGTTTTAAATCATATAATATATTGACTATGTGATTCAAAGGATACTTAACACATACAGTCAGAATGAAAGAAGGAGAAAAATTATGGAACAATACATCATGTCAATAGACCAGGGCACAACTAGCTCTAGAGCAATTTTATTTGATAAAGAAGGACAAATTCAAGGCGTTGCGCAAAGAGAATTTAAACAATATTTTCCTAAATCTGGTTGGGTAGAGCATGACGCTAATGAAATTTGGACATCAGTATTAGCAGTAATGGCTGAAGTGATAAATGAAAATGAAATTGATCCTGAACAAATTAAAGGTATTGGTATTACTAACCAACGTGAAACTACGGTCATTTGGGATAAGAAAACAGGTCGCCCAATTTATCATGCAATTGTTTGGCAATCTCGTCAAACACAACATATTTGTAATGAATTAAAAGAACAAGGCCACGAAAAAACATTTCGTAATAAAACAGGTTTATTATTAGACCCTTACTTTTCTGGAACAAAAGTAAGATGGATATTAGATAATGTTAAAGGTGCAAGAGAGAAAGCCGAAAATGGGGATTTATTATTCGGAACTATCGATACTTGGTTAGTGTGGAAACTATCTGGTGGAGAAGCACATATTACAGACTATTCAAATGCCAGTCGTACATTAATGTATAACATTCATGAACTTAAATGGGATGATGAATTATTAGAATTACTAGACATTCCTAAAGCAATACTTCCAGAAGTTAAAGAATCTAGTGAAATCTATGCACATACTAAAGATTATCATTTCTTTGGTCAAGAAGTACCAATTGCTGGTATTGCTGGTGACCAACAAGCAGCATTGTTTGGTCAAGCTTGTTTCGAACGTGGTGATGTGAAAAATACGTATGGTACTGGCGGATTCATGTTAATGAACACTGGTGAAGAACCTGTAACGTCTGAAAGTGGATTGTTAACTACAATTGCTTATGGTCTTGACGGTAAAGTAAACTATGCACTTGAAGGATCAATTTTCGTATCTGGATCAGCAATTCAATGGTTACGTGACGGTTTAAGAATTATTAATTCTGCACCGCAAACTGAAAACTATGCAACACGTGTTAATTCTACTGATAATGTCTACTTTGTTCCTGCATTCGTAGGACTTGGTACACCATATTGGGATTCTGAAGCACGTGGTGCGATTTTCGGATTAACTCGTGGTACTGAAAAAGAACATTTCATTCGTGCAACATTAGAATCTTTATGTTATCAAACACGCGATGTTATGGAAGCAATGTCTAAAGATTCAGGAATTGAAGTAAATAATTTACGTGTTGATGGTGGCGCAGTAAAAAATAACTTTATAATGCAATTCCAAGCAGATATTGTTGATACATCAGTTGAACGTCCGGAAGTTCAAGAAACAACAGCACTTGGAGCTGCTTATCTAGCAGGTTTGGCTGTAGACTTTTGGGAAGATAAAAAAGACATTGCTGATAGATGGAAATTAGAAACAGAATTTAATCCAGAAATGTCTGAAGAAACAAGAACTAAGTTATATAAAGGTTGGAAGAAAGCAGTAGAAGCTACTCAAGTCTTTAAATTAGAAGATTAATTTTTAATTATGGCTTAGTTACAAAGAATATGTTATGATGTAATTAAGTTAATACATTAGTCGAGATTTGAGAGACCTGTTATCATGCAGTATGCTTCTGTGTGTATAGGTCTCTCTTTTTTTAATATAAATTTTGGAGGGTATATTATGGCATTATCTACTTTTAACAGGAACTTAATTAAAAAGAATTTAAGAAATAAAGAATTTGACGTTGTAGTTATTGGTGGAGGAATTACTGGTGCAGGTATTGCATTAGATGCTACACAACGTGGTATGAAAGTAGCTTTAGTAGAAATGCAAGACTTTGCGCAAGGTACAAGTTCTCGCTCAACTAAATTAGTACATGGTGGTTTACGTTACTTGAAACAAGCACAAATCAAAGTTGTTGCTGAAACAGGTAAAGAACGTGCAATAGTTTATGAAAATGGTCCCCACGTAACAACTCCTGAATGGATGTTATTACCGATGCATAAAGGGGGTACATTTGGTAAATTCACAACTAATATCGGGTTAACAATGTACGATCGTTTAGCAGGCGTTAAACGTTATGAACGAAAAAAAATGTTATCTAAACAAGCGACTTTAAATAAAGAACCTCTTGTGAAAAAAGATGGTTTAAAAGGTGGCGGTTACTACGTAGAATATCGTACTGACGATGCTCGCTTAACAATTGAAGTGATGAAACGTGCTGCTGAAAAAGGCGCTGAAGTCATTAATCACACTAAATCTACTGACTTCGTATACGATGCTAAAAATAAAGTAAGTGGTATTAAAGTAAAAGATATGCTTACAGGTGAAGAGTATCAAATCAACGCTAAAAAAGTAATCAATGCTGCTGGTCCATGGGTAGACGAAGTGAGAAAGAAAGATTATACACGTAATAATAAACAATTACGTTTAACAAAAGGTGTTCACGTAGTTATCGATCAATCAAAATTCCCATTACGTCAAGCGGTTTACTTTGATACTGAAAAAGATGGTCGTATGATTTTTGCTATTCCTCGTGAAGGTAAAGCATATGTAGGTACTACTGATACATTCTATAATAATGAAAAAACAAAACCTTTAACTAACCAAGAAGATAGAGACTATTTAATTGATGCAATCAATTATATGTTCCCTGATGTGCATGTTACGGATGCTGATATTGAATCAACTTGGGCTGGCGTGCGTCCATTAATTTTAGAAGATGGAAAAGATCCTTCAGAAATTTCACGTAAAGATGAAATTTGGGAAGGTAAATCAGGATTATTGACCATTGCTGGTGGTAAATTAACTGGATATCGTCACATGGCATTAGAAATTGTTGATTTATTAGCTAAGCGTTTAAAACAAGAATATGGTCTAAAATTTGCGGATAGCAAAACTAAAAATACACCTATTTCTGGTGGAGATGTTGGCGGTAGTAAAAACTTTGAAAACTACGTAAATCGTAAAGTCCAAGAAGGTAAAGCACTTGGATTAAGCACAGATGTGGCACATAATTTAGCTTCAAAATACGGTTCAAATGTAGATAAATTATTCGCAATTGCACAATTAACGAATGAAAAAGATTTAAATATGCCATTAGAATTATACGTTCAATTAGTTTATAGTGTACAAAACGAAATGGTATATAAACCAACTGATTTCTTAATTCGTCGTACTGGTAAATTATATTTTGACATCAATACAGTTAAACAATATAAACAAGCAATCATTGATGAATTAGATAAATTATTAAATTATACTGCTGAACAAAAAAATGAATTTTCTAAAGAAGTTGATGAAGCTATTGAAGAAGCAACACATGGTAATCATCAACCTGCAGAAAAATAAATATAGTTAAAATAGTATAGCAACTGAGATTGGGTAAAAACACTCAATCTCAGTTTTTTTTATATTTTGATAAAATTTTTGAGTTTAAAGTATATATAACCTATTAAAAAGTGACAAACTATTTGATAACATTAAAGAGTATAGGTATATTAGTAGGAATAGTACGTTGTTAACAATACCATTATAGAAAGAGATTGGAGGCATATACGTGGGGCAAAGTGCTTATAAAATAACTGTAGAAGATGGAACAACTTTAGAAGTTAAAGTAGATAAAGCAAACATAGCGACTTATGGTATTGTACATATATTTCATGGTATGGCTGAACATATGGATCGATACGAAACACTTGTTAAAGCTTTAACACATCAAGGCTATGATGTGATTAGACATAATCATAGAGGACATGGGAAAGAGATTGATGAGAAAGAACGTGGACATTACGACAGCATGAATCAAGTCGTTCAAGATGCGTTTGAAATTGCACAAACATTATATGATAGTGAGAAAGGATTACCCTATATTGTATTAGGGCATTCAATGGGATCTATTATTGCACGTTTATTCGTTGAAACTTATCCAAATTTTGCTAATGGATTGATATTAACTGGAACAGGACAATATCCTAAATGGAAAGGAATTCCTGCAGGGATCAGTTTGAAATTAATTTCTATTTTTACTGGGAAGCGCAAGCGTTTAAAATGGGTCAATCAACTCGTTTACAAATCATTTAACAAAAAGATTGATCAACCAAGAACTGAAAGTGACTGGCTTTCATCACAGTCTACAGAAGTTGATAAATTCGTAAACGATGAGTATACCGGCTTTTTAGTTTCAAACCAATTAATTTATGAAACAGTAAAACATATGACACGTACTGCAAATTATAGTCAATTAAAAAAAATAAATAAACAGTTACCAATATTGATGATTTCTGGAAAAAATGATCCTTTTGGAGAGTATGGCAGAGGTATTAAATCCTTGGCCAGAAAATTTAAAAAAGCTGGTATTAAACATATTACGGTACAACTTTATGCAAATAGAAGACATGAAATATTATTTGAAGTTGATCAACAAATGATATGGAATCATATGTTTGATTGGATTCAAAAACAAGTATTGAAAAATAATCAGAGTGAGGCGTAATCATTGCAAGCATCAAAAAAACCTTTTCTAGTAGTTATTGTAGGACCGACAGCTTCGGGTAAAACAGAATTGAGTATCGAATTAGCTAAAAAAATGAATGGAGAAATCATTAGTGGCGATTCGATGCAAGTATACCGTCAAATGAATATAGGTACTGCAAAGGTAACAGAAACAGAAATGGAAGGGATACCCCATTATTTAATAGATATCTTAAATCCTGATGAATCATTTTCTGCATACGAATTTAAAAAAAGAGCAGAAGTGCTTATTGAAGATATTACAAAAAGAGGTAAAGTACCTATTATTGCAGGAGGTACAGGTTTATATATTCAGTCTTTAATTTACGATTATCCATTTGATGATGAAAATGTATCAGTAGAAAAAGAATTAAGAGTAAAAGAAAAATTAGATGCATTAAATCAATTGAATAATGATGACTTACATCGTTACTTAGCATCGTTTGATGAAACATCAGCTAAAGATATTCATCCAAATAATAGAAAAAGAGTACTTAGAGCGATTGAATATTACTTAAAAACAAAAAAACTTTTAAGTTCTCGAAAGAAAGTTCAACAATTTACAGAAAATTATGATACATTATTAGTAGGGATTGAAATGTCGCGCAAAACATTATATACAAGAATAAATAAACGTGTTGATATTATGTTGGGCCACGGATTATTTAATGAAGTGAAAGCACTAGTTGAACAAGGTTTTGAATCTAGTCAGAGTATGCAAGCAATTGGTTACAAAGAACTTGTCCCTGTTATAAAAGGAGAAATGGAATTAGAACCAGCTGTAGAATTATTAAAACAACATTCAAGGCAATATGCGAAAAGACAACTCACATGGTTTAAAAACAAAATGAATGTTCAATGGTTTGATAGAGAGACAATGTCACTTCAAATGATGTTAGATGAGATTACAACCCAAATAAATAAAAGGAGTTCTAAACATGATTGCAAACCAAAACATCCAAGATCAAGCACTAGAGAACTTTAAAGCAGAACAAACGGAAATTACTGTATTTTTCTTAAATGGTTTTCAAATGAAAGGTGTTATTGAAGACTTTGATAAATACATGATTAGCTTAGTTTCTCAAGGCAAACAACATTTGATTTACAAACATGCGATCAGCACTTTCACTGTGGATACAGAATCTACTGATTCAGAAGCTACAGGCGAAGGTGAAGAATAAGTTGTAATTAAAGTGCCAAGTTACTGAATTTTAGAGCGTAGTCCACGGTCGAAATGTATACGTAGCTTGCAAAATTCTCATCAATTTTTGCACTTTTGAACAAATAAAGGAAATGTTTGTAATAAAACAAAGCTTCAATATAGAACGATTGTCTATGACATAGTCATCTATATTGAAGCTTTTATTTAATTTATAGAAGTTTTTCAATATCTTTTTCAATTTGAGCAGGTTTTTTCTGAGGTGAGAAGCGTTGAACAATATTACCTTCACGGTCAACTAAAAACTTAGTGAAATTCCATTTAATTTTTTCACTTAACATGCCTTTAGCTTGACTTGTTAAATAACGGAACAATGGATGCTGGTTATCGCCTTTAACGTCAATTTTTTCATGAATAGGGAATGTGACACCGTAGTTAATTTTACAATTTTGATTTGCTTCAGCACCAGAACCAGGTTCTTGACCTCCAAACTGATTGCATGGGAAACCTAAAACAATAAATCCTTGGTCCTTATATTTATTATATAGTTCTTGTAATCCTTCAAATTGTGGTGTAAATCCACATTCACTCGCTGTATTAACGATAAGCATAACATCGCCTTTATATACATCTAATTTATAATTTTCACCATTAGATTTTTGAACTTCAAAATCATAAATATTTTCCATACTATCACCCTTTCAATTTAGCTTTAATTTAACATAGTTTTAGTCGTTAGTCTTTAAACTTGCTCTATGATAGAATATGTAAGACATGTTAGAAAAGGAGATGTATATCATGGCTCAGCAACACACTTATGATACAAAGAAAAAGTTAGAAACTGCTGTATTAGTTGGTGTACATGCTCAAAGTGATCATCAATATAATTTTGAATCTACAATGGAAGAATTAGAAGCTTTAGCGTTGACTTGTCAATTAGATGTTAAAGGACAAGTCACTCAAAATAAAGATCAATTTGATTATAAATATTATGTTGGCAAAGGTAAGATTGATGAAATTAAAGCTTTTATAGAATTTCATGACATCGATGTTGTTGTGACAAATGATGAATTAACAACAGCACAATCAAAAACATTAAATGATAATTTGGGCATTAAAATTATCGATAGAACACAGCTCATTCTTGAAATTTTTGCTTTAAGAGCGCGTAGTAGAGAAGGTAAATTACAAGTTGAATTAGCTCAACTCGATTACTTACTTCCTAGATTACAAGGACATGGAAAAAGTTTATCTCGTTTAGGCGGGGGAATTGGTACGCGTGGTCCTGGTGAAACAAAATTAGAAATGGATAGACGTCATATTAGAACACGTATGAATGAAATTAAACTTCAACTTAAAACAGTGGTCGAACATCGTGAAAGATATCGTAATCAACGCGAACAAAATCAAGTGTTTCAAATTGCACTTATTGGCTACACTAACGCTGGAAAATCTTCTTGGTTTAATGTTTTAGCAAACGAAACGACTTTTGAAAAAGATTTACTATTTGCCACACTTGACCCTAAAACACGACAAATACAAATTAACAATGGGTTTAATTTAATTATTTCTGATACCGTAGGCTTCATTCAAAAGTTGCCTACAACATTAGTAGCAGCATTTAAGTCGACATTAGAAGAAGCGAAAAGTGCTGATTTACTTCTACATGTCGTTGATGCAAGTCATCCAGAATATCGTGCTCAATATGATACGGTTAATCAATTGGTAAAAGACTTAGATATGGATGACCTTCCACAAGCAATCATTTTTAATAAAAAAGATCAATGTTCTGAAGAAACTGATGTACCGGTATCAGGCCATCCGTCTGTATTTGTATCAAGTCGTAATAATGAAGATAAATTAAAAGTGAAGCAGTTACTGTTTGATCAAATAAAAGCGACTTTGTCATATTACTTAGAAAC
Source organism: Staphylococcus sp. HMSC069E10 (assembly GCF_001809205.1). Taxonomy (NCBI): domain Bacteria; kingdom Bacillati; phylum Bacillota; class Bacilli; order Caryophanales; family Staphylococcaceae; genus Staphylococcus; species Staphylococcus sp. HMSC069E10. The sequence goes on from NZ_KV796489.1 coordinate 325,790, forward strand.
TGTATCTAGTGAAGATGCAGATAGATTATACTTTTTAAAACAACATACACTTATCGAAGAAATGAAATTTGATGAGAATAATGAAAGTTATATCGTTAAAGGATATAGAAAATAATTATATATAAAGGAAGATAAATTGCATGTCAGATATTCAACACATCGTTTCTAAAGTAGAAGAAACGTTAACACCCTTATTTAAAGAAATTGAAGAAACTGCTTATATCAATCAGGAAAAGGTTCTTGATGCTTTTCATCATGTTAAAGCGAGCGAGAATGATTTAATAGGTTCTACAGGATATGGTTATGATGATTTTGGACGTGATCATTTAGAAGAGATATATGCTCATACGTTTAAAGCAGAAGATGCACTTGTTAGACCTCAAATTATTTCAGGTACTCATGCAATTACATTAGCATTGCAAAGTACACTCAAATATGGCGATGAACTGATGTACATTACAGGTAGTCCCTATGACACCTTACTTGAAGTGATTGGTGTTAATGGTAATGGTATTGAAAGTCTCAAAGAGCATGGCGTGACATATAAAGAAGTTGCATTAAAAGATGGAATGATTGATGTTGAAACTGTTTTAAATACTATTTCGAAACAAACGAAAGTTATTGCTATTCAACGTTCAAAAGGGTATGGACAACGACCTTCAATTACAGTAGATGAAATAGAAACTGCTATTTCTCAAATTAAACAACGATATCCAAATGTAATTATTTTTGTGGATAATTGCTACGGAGAGTTTGTAGAGCGTCGAGAACCAATAGAAGTGGGTGCAGATTTAATTGCAGGGTCATTAATAAAAAATCCTGGTGGTGGATTAGCAAAAATTGGTGGTTACATTGCAGGACGAAAAGATTTAATCGAACGATGTGGTTATCGTTTAACTGCACCTGGTATTGGTAAAGAAGCGGGTGCTTCATTATTTTCATTGCAAGAAATGTATCAAGGATTCTTTTTAGCACCGCATGTAGTGAGTCAAAGCTTAAAAGGCTCATTATTTACAAGTTTACTTCTTGAAAAAATGAATATGAACACAGTACCCAAGTACGATGCTAAGCGTACAGACTTAATTCAAACCGTTCAATTTGATACAAAAGAACAGATGATTGCATTTTGTCAAAGTATTCAACATGCTTCACCAATTAATGCACACTTTAGTCCTGAACCTAGTTATATGCCTGGTTATGAAGATGATGTCATCATGGCAGCAGGAACGTTTGTGCAAGGATCCTCTATTGAATTATCAGCAGATGGTCCGATTCGTCCGCCTTATGAGGCATATGTGCAAGGTGGTCTAACTTATGAACATGTTAAAATTGCAGTAACACGTGCGGTTATGAATTTAAAAGAACAGAATTTAATTTAAGTAGTATAACACAATATTCAAAAATAGATAGTAATAAACATAATGAGAGTGAATTTCCTTTTGTATATGGATTTATTTTATGATAATATATCATGGTTAATTATACGAGATACTAATGAATAAGAAGGTTTAAATCAATTATGAAAGAAAATTTTTGGAATGAATTACCACGTCCATTTTTCATTTTAGCGCCGATGGAAGACGTGACAGACATTGTTTTTCGACATGTAGTAAGTGAAGCAGCGAGACCAGATGTATTTTTTACTGAATTTACAAATACGGAGAGTTTTTGTCATCCAGAAGGGATACATAGTGTACGAGGACGTTTAACATTCAGTGAAGATGAACAGCCTATGGTTGCTCATATATGGGGTGATAAGCCAGAGCAATTTAAAGAAATGAGTTTTGGTTTAGCAGATATGGGCTTTAAAGGTATTGATTTAAATATGGGCTGTCCTGTCGCAAATGTTGCCAAAAAAGGTAAAGGGTCTGGGTTAATTTTACGACCAGAAAGAGCAGCTGAAATTATTCAAGCAGCCAAGGCAGGTGGACTACCTGTTAGTGTTAAAACACGTCTAGGTTATTATAATATAGAGGAATGGAAAGAATGGTTAAGACATGTGTTTAAGCAAGACATTGCAAACTTATCTATCCATCTTCGTACACGTAAAGAAATGAGCAAAGTCGATGCACATTGGGAATTAATTGAAGCCATTAAAGAAATGCGCGATGAAGTGGCGCCTCAAACATTATTAACTATCAATGGTGATATTCCCGATAGACAAAAAGGAATGGAACTTGCGACGAAATATGGTATTGATGGAGTTATGATAGGAAGAGGTATTTTCCATAATCCTTTTGCATTTGAGAAAGAGCCACGCGAACATACAAGTAAAGAACTCTTGGATTTATTTAGATTACATTTAGAGTTATTTGAAAAGTATTCAAATGAAGAAACACAACAATTTAAAAGTTTACGACGTTTCTTTAAAATTTATGTGCGAGGTATTAGAGGTGCAAGTGAATTACGGCATCAATTAATGAGTACAGAAACTGTGGATGAAGCTCGAGCATTACTTGATGACTTTGAAGCAAATATGGAAGATAACCATTAATGAAACTTAACAATAAGAATACGCTATCGTATTGATGTCTTGAAAAATAATTTTTAAATAGTAAAAAGCCTGTAGATAACTGTATCTATGGGCTTTTACGTTTATATGTAAGAAATATTCAATTTTCATGTCAGAAAACCTAACATATTTTTGTATTTCATATTAATCTATGCTAAATTATAGACAAGTTCAAAAGTAGAGGTGAGGTTATAGTGTCTAACGATACAATAAGACGTAATATGGCCGTGTTCTCTATGAGTGTTGTTTGTAAATTGACAGAACTCACAGCAAGACAAATACGTTATTATGAAACACATGAACTCATTAAGCCCGAACGTACCGAAGGAAATAAAAGGTTATTCTCGATGAATGACTTAGAGAGACTGTTAGAAATTAAAACGTTAATTGAAAAAGGTTTTAATTTAAAAGGTATTAAACAAATAATTACAAATAATCAAGGGCACTTAACTACTGATGAACAAGAGACGAGAAAAAGAATGATTGTAGATGCAACTCAGAAACCGCGCAGTGAAGCTTTACCGATAAACCGTGGCGATTTATCACGATTTATTAATTAATAACTTGGAGGATGTCTACCATGCCAAAACATACTTTTACAAAAGAGGATATTCGTAAATTTGCAAAAGAGGAAAACGTAAGATATTTAAGATTACAATTCACTGATATCTTAGGTACAATTAAAAATGTTGAAGTTCCAGTAAGCCAATTAGAAAAAGTGTTAGATAATGAAATGATGTTTGACGGATCTTCAATCGAAGGTTTCGTACGTATTGAAGAATCAGATATGTATTTATACCCAGATTTAGATACTTGGGTTATCTTCCCTTGGACAGCAGGTCAAGGCAAAGTAGCACGTTTAATTTGTGATGTTTATACAACTGATGGTGAACCATTTGCTGGGGACCCACGTACGAACTTAAAACGTATATTAAAAGAAATGGAAGACTTAGGTTATACAGATTTCAACTTAGGGCCTGAACCAGAATTCTTCTTATTCAAATTGGATGAAAAAGGTGAACCAACATTAGAATTAAATGATAATGGCGGTTACTTCGACTTAGCACCAACTGACTTAGGTGAAAATTGTCGTCGTGACATCGTCCTTGAATTAGAAGATATGGGCTTTGATATCGAAGCAAGTCATCATGAAGTAGCACCAGGTCAACACGAAATTGACTTCAAATATGCAGATGCAATTTCAGCATGTGACAACATTCAAACATTTAAATTAGTTGTTAAAACAATTGCACGTAAACATAATTTACATGCGACATTTATGCCAAAACCATTATTTGGTGTAAATGGAAGTGGTATGCACTTCAACGTATCTTTATTCAAAGGTAAAGAAAATGCATTCTTTGATCCAAACGGCAAAGATCAATTAACTGAAGATGCTTATCACTTTACTGCAGGTATCTTAAATAATGCACGTGGATTTACAGCAGTATGTAACCCATTAGTCAATTCATATAAGCGTTTAGTACCTGGTTACGAAGCACCATGTTACATTGCTTGGAGTGGTAAAAACCGTTCTCCATTAGTACGTGTACCTACTTCAAGAGGTTTATCAACTCGTATTGAAGTACGTTCAGTTGACCCAGCTGCTAACCCATATATGGCTTTAGCTGCGATCTTACAAGCTGGTTTAGACGGTATTAAAAACAAAACTAAAGTACCAGAACCAGTAAACCAAAATATTTATGAAATGAATCGTGAAGAACGTGAAGCAGTAGGTATTCAAGATTTACCATCTACACTTTACACTGCATTAAAAGCAATGCGTGAAAACGATACAGTTAAAAAAGCATTAGGCAATCACATCTATAATCAATTTATTAATTCTAAATCTATCGAATGGGACTATTACAGAACTCAAGTTTCTGAATGGGAACGCGATCAATATATGAAACAATACTAATCGCTAAGCAAAAAGGGGAAAGACTTAGGGATATAAGAGGCTGGGACATAATTCCTAACAAAAT
>NZ_KV796490.1:0-602 GCF_001809205.1 Staphylococcus sp. HMSC069E10
GAAGTTTCCCCTTCGGGGGACAAAGTGACAGGTGGTGCATGGTTGTCGTCAGCTCGTGTCGTGAGATGTTGGGTTAAGTCCCGCAACGAGCGCAACCCTTAAGCTTAGTTGCCATCATTAAGTTGGGCACTCTAAGTTGACTGCCGGTGACAAACCGGAGGAAGGTGGGGATGACGTCAAATCATCATGCCCCTTATGATTTGGGCTACACACGTGCTACAATGGACAATACAAAGGGCAGCGAAACCGCGAGGTCAAGCAAATCCCATAAAGTTGTTCTCAGTTCGGATTGTAGTCTGCAACTCGACTACATGAAGCTGGAATCGCTAGTAATCGTAGATCAGCATGCTACGGTGAATACGTTCCCGGGTCTTGTACACACCGCCCGTCACACCACGAGAGTTTGTAACACCCGAAGCCGGTGGAGTAACCATTTGGAGCTAGCCGTCGAAGGTGGGACAAATGATTGGGGTGAAGTCGTAACAAGGTAGCCGTATCGGAAGGTGCGGCTGGATCACCTCCTTTCTAAGGATATATTCGGAACATCTCGTAGAGATGATACGGAATAACGTGACATATTGTATTCAGTTTTGAATGTTTAT
>NZ_KV796491.1:0-22160 GCF_001809205.1 Staphylococcus sp. HMSC069E10
TTCTGCCGTTGCTTCATCAAGTTGACGTTTTGCTTCAACTAAAGCACTATTATCTGCTTTATTTTGTAGTAATGAAATTGCATGTTGAATTTTCAATGAGACATCATTAATATTATTTGTCACATTTGCAACATCAGTATTTGTTGCTCTATCATTTGATAACACTTCATTAGCTTTTCTTCGAACTGCTTCAATTTCATCATGTAAATGCTGCATTTCATTATTATATGCACTCACACTTGATGGTGTTTTACCATTAGTGTCTCCTTGTGCGTCAAGTTTAGGTAAAGTATTTCTAATACTCGATTTATCTGCATGGGTTCTAATTGGTACATTTACAATTTCTATACTTCCATCTCTATAAGTAATACGTGTTGGTACTGCTTGCGTTGTATCACTCTGTAAATTTGTAGGTAAACTTACTCCTTCGTTTACATTAGCATGATCTTTATTATCTACACTAATTGCATTATTAAGTTCCTCATTACTAACTCTTTCCCCAGGTTCTTTGACTATCTCATGAATGATAACATCATGATGATCAGGTCCCACAACTCCAACAGTATTATGGCTAAAATTATCATCATTTCCAGCAATAGATTCTGTATTAATCAGTACATGTGGTTTTAAAGAATTAGCTTTAAATGTCACTTTACCTGTTATAGAATCAAATATCACATAATCTGGCTGATTATTCATCGACCATCGATTTTGATTATTTTTAGTTACAATTAATTCTCTAGATTGTTCTGCACTATTACCCATTTTTTCAACATAGCTAATTTTAACTTTATCTGTAGGATTTTTTGTTGTTGATGTATTAGCATTGTTTGGAATAACTTCGAACTCACCATTTTGTTTAAATGCAAATGTTGTGTTAGATGGTGTTGCTGGCTTAACTTTATAAGTTGCACTTGTAGCAGCTTCACTTGTCAATTCTCCATTACCTGTCGTTGATTCGGTGTTAATCAATGTATCATTTGGAACTGACATTTTGTCATAAATAATTTCATTACCATCTGGAGAAACTGATAAACCAGGTGTGTTTATAGAATCACTAGCTTTTGCCCATTTGCCTGTATTATTTTTGACAAATGTACCAATAACTTGATTTCCTTTTTTAACAGTAATTCTATCTGGATTTACAATTATATTTCCAGCATTAACGCCTAAGTTTTTACCTACCCCTGGTGAAATGACTACATCACCAACATCATTTTGTGTAACAGTTGCTGGATTTGGAACTGCATTTGTCACTTTAAATATTGCTGGATCAGAAGTAAAGAATACGTGGTTTTGGTTATCTAATACTTCAAATCTCGCTTCTTTTTTAAAAGCTTGATTTGGATGTGCTAAATTTGACCATTGGTCGCTATGAGAAGCTGTGGTGTTTTGAGTCCAAACAAAATGGAAACCATCTGTAGGTAAACCATTCGCATTTTCTAATGCTACATAATTATTAATATTTCCATTTCCTTCAAAACTTGTTCCTACAATCGTACTATACTCTGATTTTTTAAATTTATATTTATATTCATATACTTTTACTGGGACATTATATACGTGATTAATACCGTTATACCTTACTTCAGCAGTTAAGCTTTGAACGCCAGCAATATTATTACTTGGAGCATTATTATTTTTCCAAGTCACTGTAGCCCCATTCATATAATTATTTTCAAATGTCACATAATTTGCTGCGTCATCGCCATAAGTTAACGCGTGACCGACCACATCACGTTGTGGTGCTTTAGCAGTGGCTGGTGCATAAATGGTTACTGGAATAGAAACTGTTCTCGTTTCTCCATTACTCAATGTGACAATGGCGCGTTTAGTTGTAGTACCAATTGTGTTTTTCCATTGATTAGCATTCTGTTCCCATTCTACTCGTATGATATCTGAATTAGATTTAATGTAAGTTCTAGGATTATTTAAATCAATGTTGTCCCCTTTAACAAATTTTAATCCGCCGTCTACCGCTTCAAGTTGTTTTGTTACAGGTGAAGATGCACTTAAATCTGATTCTATTGATTCTGAACGTGTTGAGTTCACAACAGAACCACTATTATTTTGTTCAGTAATCGTTACATGATCAACCGTGATAATTGATTTAGCTTTAATATTACCAAGTGGTAATACTCCTGGAATTGTAATAGACACTGAACCATCACGATTTCTAGTCATAGTTGTATTACTCATTTCTCTACCATCTTCAGTATATAGTTTAACCTGTGCATTATGTGGAACATTATTTACTTTAATAGATTGTCCAGATAAATCAGCTTTATATTTTGTACTTAAAGCATCAATTGAAGGCGTAGTTGGTTTCACTTTAAACAATACATTAACTGGGTCTACTTGACCGTTAGGATATATCACATTAATTGTTTCTGTGAAAACACCTGGACTATTTGATAAAGGTCGTCCAGAACCAGGTGCCCAATCGAAGTTCGTACCCGATGGTAAATAATTTGCAATACCTTCTACAAATGCTCCTACATTAGATGACGAGCCTTCATTTGCAGATAAGAAATTACCATTTATTGTTGTTTGATATACTCTTTTTGGTTTCGCTTTAACTACTCTATAGTGTGCTTCTTTTTCAATGGGTGTTGTTTCACCATCAAATAAGATGTTTGCTCTTAAAATTTGTGGGACACCTACTGTTGTAGAGTTAATATCTGGTCCATTACCAATCCAAGTCACAGTAGCATCTGTCAAAGGTTGATCATTGTTTATAACGAAGAAGTCATTATTATTTGTTCCTTTACCACTTGGGAATGGCTGACCTTGTACTGTAAATAATTCTATTCCTCTGATATTAGGAATGACATGTTTTACTGGTACAGTAATGGATGTTCTTGAATTATCTGCATAAGTGATAGTCACTTCAACATTTGCATTATTACCTGAACGATGAACATTACTAATTTCTCTACTTCTTATTTCATTACTGCCCTCTGTAACGTAATTTCTATTGGTAATTGATTTCGAAATATCTAAACTGTTAAAAATAGCTTGTCTATCTGTCTCAGATAAACTTGCATTGTTACTAATATTCGCTATACGTATTGGATGCGACTCATCAGCAGTTGTCATGACACTATATTTATCTTTTAATGGTTTGATTAATACATTAAATACAGCCGTTGTTTCGTTATCACTACCATCTGTTACTTTAACTTTCACTTGTTTAGACATTGGGGTAGATACATTAGGGGCAACACCACTTAATGTTGAATGATTTAATACATTCATAGGTATTTGACTGTCATTAGGTACAGTAACATTTTTAATACCAAAGTTATCAGTTAATGTAAGTGTATTTCTGAAAGTTTCTCCTGAAAATACAACATGATCATTATAATTATCTAATACAATATTTGGCGTTACTTTATCAGTTGGTACAAATACGATATTAATCACATTGTCTGTTGATGACATTGATTGTCCAAGGCGTTCAATATAGCTTTTTGCACCATAAGGCGTTAAATACAATTGTTGTTTATCTACCGCACCCATAATTCCATTATCAGTACCATTTTGTTTAAGCACTTTATCTAAATGGAAACCAGCAGCGCCATTCATGGCTGGAATATCACCACTCATCACTGTTGAATTGCTGCTTGTATGTCTATAGTCACTGCGTGCAACGGCAGAGTTGCTATATCCAGTATTGCTGTCAACTATGTCTAATACTTGAATAGGTTGACCATCATATGTAAATGGATGTTCTCCATCCGAATATATACTATTCCCTTTAGAATATCCTACAGGTTTAAATCCACGAGCTGAGCCTGATTCTGCTAATATTTTCTCTTGACCTTCTATATGGTTTCTCAACCCTGCATGTTTAGGCGTTGCTCTTAAAAGTGATAATACGTCATTGCCTGTTATTCTTCTTCCAATCGTTGCATCATAACGATAAATTATTGTTTTACCATCTGGAGACCACTCAAATCCACCATCTGTGCTTCTTCCATTAAGTTTTTGACTTGTCCAAGTCACAGTATAATCATTACGTAAATTTATCCATTTTAAGAAATCCATATGATCAAATGTTGAAATGAATTGTTTTGTTAATTCACCTTTAGTCATCGTCACTCTTACACGACTTGGATGATTACTTAAAGGTTCATCGTTTTCAATTCTGATATCACTATCATTTAGATTTAATTGCGGATTAGCAGCTTTAAAGGCATTTCTAACTTGTGTAATTTCATCATTACTTAAATTTTTAGTTGTTGAACGGTAAACACGTTGATTTTCTGCTAATGTATTGACATCAACTACGTTAACTTTAATTGTCAAACGTTCTGAACTATGGTTGTAAGCATTTAATGCATCTACGTTATAAGTATAAACACCTGCATTTAGACGACTCATTGCTTGAGCTGATGGTATTGAACTACCATTAATAGTTGTAAATGCATTATTAGGAATATCTTGTCCATTACTTAATGAGAAATATTTTCTTAAATCAGGTCCAATTGTATACTCTTGACCTTTAGCAATTGTAATAAATGCTTCTTTTGTATTTGAACTACCTGGCTCAGTATATATTGATTTACGTTGTGGTCTATATGTAATCACTTGAGTCGGATCAATGATACGAGTCGAACCATCTTTAAATGTCAAGACTACTCTACCATCATTACCAACCATATACGGGTTAAGTGTACTTAAAAATGATGTCAAACTACTATTTTTAGCTTTAAGCGAGTTAATGATATCATTTCTTTCGCTTTGCGAAATACTATTAGGATTACCCACTGTTTTCAATTCTTGCTGGCTAAATAACTGAACTGGTTTATCATCTGATAACTTTCCAATATGAAGATGATATGGACTTACATTAGTATTATTACCTGCTCTATCATGTGTTACAGGTTGAACAAGAATATCACTGTTCCATGTTGCATTATTAGAAATCGTTCCAGTAATCACTAAAGTACCTGCGTCTCCAGAAGTATCTCTATTAAATACTGCTTGTAAACCACTATTTTCAGTGATAGATGCATCTTCCACACCTGAACCATATGCATTGTCAGAAACAGGAATTGAAATATTAACGTTATCTCCACGATAATATTTATCTTGAAGGCCTCTTACGTCACCAAAAGTTGGCGGTGTAGTATCTAGTCCTACATTAATCGAATTACTAAAGTTGGATTGCACTGGATCTTCATAGTATGTAATTGCTCTAATAACCCCATTATTAGGTAAAGGATTAGTATAATCACTTTCTTCAAATGTCACCGTGCCATCTAAGTTTGCCATCTTTTCTGCGAGTACAGTATAGCCTAAAGGTGATGTGCCAGGACCTGCACCATCTGTACCACCTGAAACTAAACGTACTTTTGCTCTCTCATCTTGTGGTACATGTGTCACTGTAATAGTTGGTTTTTTACCACCTTTTTGTCCTAATTGTGCCGCAAGTGTTGAAATAACTGGCGGATTGGGTTTGGCAATGACTTCAAAGATTTTAGTTTCATTACCAATTCTCGCTGTCATCACATGGCGTCCTGGTGGCAATTGACCAACCAATACTTTATTTTTCTCAAGTTCTGTATTGGGTCTATCTACTGCATCTTCAATTCGTAGAGAGGGTGGATATCCAGAGATTTCCCATACATTTGCAGACTCGTTACTTTTAAATTGAATCCGAATATTTTGATGATAATCCTTACTATTACCATTAGTCACTGTATTAAGCATTTGACCTTCTTGTTGTAAAAAGACAGCATGATGTGCAGCTTGTGATTCAGGTGAATTCTCTTTATTATCGGGTGCATTATCTGAATAGAATCCAATAGATTGTTCTAACTTTGGTTTGACAAATAAATTTACTTTTTTGATTGTTTCACCATTATGGTATGCATCACTTACATTAAACCCAACAAAAATTTCAATTGGTCTTCCTGTTCTCGCAGCCTCTTTTAATTTTTCTTCAGAAAACATTTCATGAATTTCATAAGAGTTAAGCGGATTTACACCAAAATTACCTCTATAACGATCAGTAGGCACTCTAGGGAATAAACCCATTACATGATCACTAGGGTTACTTAGATAACTTGAAACATCTTCAGCATATTCGTGTGTAGCGAAATCGCCATCTAAGTAATGTTTTTTCATTATTCTACGCTCTGGCACATCATAAGCTGATTCAACATGGTCAATATGCAGTACGCGATCGATAACATCTACAATTTTAGTTTTACGATCATTATACTGTTCTAGCGGCTCTAAATATAATTGGTTATAGTTGTTGATTTCATTAAATTCAATCCCTCTACCACCTGCTGCATAATATAATCTATCTTGTGAGCTACCAGACGTTTTAAATTGAATGGTATAACTATCTGTTCCTCTAGCTTGAAATGCATAGATATGATCAATACCTTGATTATGATCTACTTGCCCAGTTAAATAACGATAAATATCGTCTCCAGCTACTTTAATTTTATTTAGAACACCTTCTCTTTCAAAGAATGTAAATGGTTGATTTTCATTACCACGTGCAAAATCCCCTAAATTATAAATATGATTAACTGAATCGTTATAGAACTCACTTCTATTCAAAGGATTTCCTTGTCTGAAATTATATACACTAGAAGTAATACCACCAGCAGAATCCCACATTCTTGATAATGCTTGATCTCTACCGTCTCCAGTACCAGATGATGATGTTTCATGACCATTTACATCTGTGGTAGTAAAACGTACTGGTCCCGTTGGCGTTTGACCTTTAGGTAAACCAAACCAAAATACCATGCCATTACGTTTAATATGATACTTATTAAAATTAATCGTCCATAAATATCCATCATTTTGTCTAATTGATGAAATTTCTGCAATACCTCTAACACTAGATGGACTCATATTTCGATAATGAGAACGTGTAGCGTAATATGGTGCACTTTTATTCGTTGCATGTAAAAACGTTCCTGACCAATAACCGGAACCATCATTTTCATTTTCTACATACCATTCTTTTTTAGCATTATTATACAAATCTGAATTCTTTTTTACTTTTGAGCCAGGTTTTGGTCTAGAGTTATGAACTACTGGCGGTGTATAAGTATTAGCAGTATTGCTAGGGGGTCTCGTCCCACCTTGTCCACGTACAGGACGTCTACTTGATCTTACAGCACGTGCTTCTCTATTTGCTCTTGTACTAATAGTTCTTACTTGTCGTTGTGGCAGTGATTCAATTAATGCATTAGCTTGCTCTAGTTCCTTATACAATTCATTAATTAATGTTTGATTTGAATTATTATTTTCACTAAAGAAATGATTAACTTTATTGAACGTCGCTTTAATTTGAGCAACTTTTGTAGTGTCAGCTTGTTCTCTATCAATTTTTCGATATTCCTCGTAAGAATGGTCATACGCTGCTTGAAGTTTATCACCATCAATTGTTGTTGAAGTCGAAGATACTAGAGTATCATCTGATGCTTCTCTATCTTCGTAACGAGTACGATTACGGTTGTCATGATTATGTCCTTCATTCACCTCGGTTACATTTATATCATCTAATTTATTTAGTTGAGATTTAGCTTCATTGTTTTCTTTTAAATCTGTTGTTGTATGAGATGTATCTTTATTTTCGTTTTGAGATGAAAACGATGTTAAATCATTTGTTAATGTATCTGCATTCTGAACTTTATTTAAAGTTTCATTGTTTCCTTTTTGACTCTCAGATACAGGTGAAGCTTTAGGTTCTGTGTTAGATTGAACTTGCTTGTTACTTGTCTCATTTGAAGTTTGTTCTTGTTCTCTAGCTTTTGCTTGAATCACTTGTCCATCTTTTTGTAGTTGTTCACTGGCGTGTGCTTGAGGTGAACCTAAGAAAATTAATGTCGCAATAACAGTTGAAAAAGCACCGACTGTATATTTGCGGATACTAAACTTCTGTAATTTTTCTCGATAATTCACAGTGATTATTCACTCCTATTCTTGATGTTTATTCTTAGCTGTCTAGGTGTAAATGATGAAACATTTTTATTTAAAAACTATATTATAACTCAATGTTTCACAATCATTTACTATATTGTACTGAACAATAGGTGTATTTGTTCATTTATATATTATCATCATTCATTTTATATGTGTATATTATTTTATGAATATTTTATTAAATAATATATTTAACTTATATACTAGATGCACTTCAAATAATTGTTTTAGAATTTATTTAGCTTATTAAAAATTAAAAATTCACTTATATTTTTTAATCTAGAAGCCATCACCTAGAGATTTTTATTTAGAATATTTACGTAAAGCGTAATCTAGACATAAAATAACGAACTTAAAAGAAATTTAATTTAATCTCATCTATTTTCTTTAATATTTTTTAAACATTCCACCAGATTTTGGCTCGGTAGATTGAAATCCAAACTTCTTATATAATTGATCAGCTGGATAATCTGCAATCAGACTGACATATGTCCCTTTTTCTGCATGATTTTCAATAAATGCCATCACTTGTTTTAAGATTTCTTTCCCAAAACCTTGTCCTTGATAATATGGATGCACAGCAATATCTATAATCTGAAATGCAGTTCCCCCATCTCCAATGACTCTACCCATCCCAATCAATGTTGATTCTTCATAAATAGTAATATTAAAGCATGCATGGGGTAATCCTTTTTGTGCTGCTGTTTCTGATTTAGGACTCATGCCCGCTTTTACTCTTAATTCACAATAATCTTTAACATTTGGCGGATGATTTGAATAATGAATCATTAAGACGTCCTCCTCTTGTAGTCTCTTTATGCTTAATTATAAAAAAAGACACAATAGGTTTAAATCTATTGTGTCTCAAATTATTATTTTAATCTCTTTGTTCTTTTAAAATGGCTTGTCTTAGTAAAAAGAAAAGTAATAATAAGCCAGCAAGCATTCCTGTATGACCGATACCTGCAAATCCAGCAAATGCTTCTGGTGAAAAACTTTTTCCAGTGACTTGGTAAGTACCTTTTGTCAGCATCATTCCCACAGTAACAATAACACCGATATTGTATACAATGAAGAACCAATTAAATAAATAATAACTACTTAACTTAAATACTTTTTCAAGCGGAAGTAAAATTAAAAACATAAACATACCTAATATTAATGTATGTGTGTGAACAAGAGCTAGTTGCGTATCGCCCGTAAAATCATGTGCTTTCGTTAACTCTCTGTAGTAAAATCCACTTACAAGTCCAATAATCATATAGACTAAAAAAGCATATAATAATCTGCGCATAAAAAATCCTCCCTTACTTCAATTATTATAATCGATTATCTTCGTCTTTAAAGTGACAAAATTTTGTAATCAAATCATGTTACGAAAAAATGACCTCTAGCAAGCACTAGAAGTCACTTTATTATATGTCTTATTTATTTCTTGCATGTTTAAATAATGCAACTAAAGATAAAATAATGGCAACAAGTGAAATAATCCACAATGCGATAGAACCACCTGAAGATGATTGACTTCTTTCATCTTTTTTAGCGTTGTCTTCTTTAACAGTTACAACATTTGCATTTTTTTCCACTTCCAATGTTGGAGCAGGATGTTCACTATTCGCTTTACCCGTCCATTTTACCTTATCTTTATTATCGTATGTCTGCACAGCTTTAAATGAATATGTGCCTTCTTCTTTAGGACTTTCTACAAGAAGTGGGAATTCGATAAATTCATTAGGACCAATGCCTTTATCTTTCGCTTTCCAGGTGATTTTTGTGATATTACCTTTTTTGTCTTTATCTAAACTATATTTATACCCTTCTACGGGTTGAATATTTGACACTTGTACTTCTTTTGGAATATCTAATTCGATTTTTTCAGTATGATCTTTTTGTTCAACAGGTACTCGAACATCCACTTTTTCATAAGATCCAGGTTCAACTGCTTTTGGATTTATCGTCACATGTGCATCAGCATATTTAAATAAACCTAGTGAAAAGAAGAACACTAAACCTGAAGCAAATAATTTTTTAAACATATTTTACAATCTCCTTTTATGGAATATTAATTTGACTCATAATAACACCAACAAGTATTAAAATAATACCAATAGAAACTTCTACGATTAAAGAGACTTTATTAATTCTATAACGTTTGTTTAAGGCGCGCGTTGTTTGCATAAAGCCTAAAGCCATCATCATTAATGTTCCTACGATTTTAATTATTAATAATATTGTCCACGTTTGCATATTAGACCATATTGATAAAATTTTAGTTTCATCAATCGACATTAATATACCAGTAATAATGATAACTGCAACAGCAGCTCCATTCACTTTAAATAAGATTTCTCGCAATAAATCAACTGCATCTCGTTTTTTAGTAAATACTGAAGAAAACAAATAAATTAATGCGCCTAGCCATAAACTGATACCAGCTAAGTGTAATGTTCTAAGTATAATTGACCAAACAGGTGCACTTTGAGACCAAGCATGTCCTGACATACTTAAAGCTAAAATCATAATTATCGAAATAGCCCAATACCATGTTCGTTCCATATTTCTTAATACAAATAATCCACTTAAAATAATTAAAGCAACAGCGCTCAGTATATATGGGAATTGAATTAAGACACTTGGATTAAATGTTAAAACTGAATCCAAAATATCAGATGATAGAGTCATCAGATAAAGTACAAGTGACATAATATATGCCATCATCATGATCAATGATACAGCGACATGTCTAGGGAAAATATCAAATGTTGATAAATTATTTCTACGTGCAATACCGTTTAACCAATATAAACCAACTAAAATAATTGTTGCGCCTTCAGCGATATATCTAAACACACCAAACCAAAATGCAGGCGTTTCATATGCAACAGGAGTAGTATCTACACCATTGGCTGTTTTTTTACCAACTGAAAATTCAAATTGATCACTAATTTCATGACCATCAGCAGATACAGTATGCCATTTAATTTGTTGTGTACCTTCTTTTAATTGCTTGCCTGAGAAAGATAAAGTATCTGAATGTCCTATTGTACTCGGTTTAACATCAGCAACTTTCTTTCCTTTATCATTATATATTGTTATCCCTGAATATTCGGCATTTACTGGCTCATTAAATGTTAATTCGATTGTATCTGGTTGTTTTGATACGATACCGTTTTGTGCTGGGGTTGTTTTTTCTAAAGTAGCGTGCGCAGAAGCTATTTTTGTCATACTCGGCACGAATAAAAATAGGAACATCATCAATAACGCTATAGCTACTTTAGAACTTCGCTTTAAAATGACCATTGACGTCCTCCTATAAAAATACTCATTTAACAATAATAAAGTAATATAACTTATTTAACAATAATTATTATCATATGTCATCGTTTATATAAATTTAAAGCGAGCTAAATAAGAAATCTCCTCCCTTATAGCTCGCTTTAATATCAAATTATTTTATTCTTCTACTAACACTTGAGTGTCCACAGTTAACTTGTGTTTTAAACATATACAATAAACATTGCTAATAGTGAACAAAGTGTTTCAGCGATTAATAATGACCATACAACCCCTGTTAAACCAAACAACGCATTTAATATAAATAGTACTAGGATAATGTTTCGTTTCATATGCTAACACACTAACTCAATATTAATAATTATATTCTATTTGTGCCTATCTCATTTAGTTAGATATCTAAATAATATAATACACCTTTTTTCAAATAATCAACTGCTTTTTATTCATATTTTTTTAAATAAAAAACTCTCAACATAGTTAATTAAGCTATGTTGAGGTTGGCTATTATGAAGGTACTTCAGTACGTTTTGTACTATGTTTTCTAACGATTGCTGAAACTAAACTTGAAATGCCCCCAAATAAAATAAATCCTACCATCATCCAGATTGTTGAATTCATCTCGATACCATGATTCATATAGATAATTTCACGTAAAGTATTTGTATAATGTGTAAATGGGTCAATGTTATAAATCCATCCTTGATATCCTTTAGGAAGCATTTCTTTTGGTAAAGTAACAAGTTGCATACTAAAGAACATTAAAATAACAAAGATTGGAATAGCTTTCATGCCTAACCAAACCATAACACCTAAAATTAAACCAATAAATCCTAAAATTGAAATGGTTAAGAATAGTGCGACACGATTTGTATGATTAAAATCAAATCCTAACACACTTTGCATGAAGTACACGTACGCAAAACTTGCAACAAATGCTGTAATCATAGCTAAAAGCATTTGTCCAAATGAAGCAATCATTCTATGTTGAATTTTGAAATTATTACTTGTTCTGAAAGCAAAGAATAATAATACTGATGTTACAAGTGAACTCATCCAAACTGGCATAAACATTAGGAATGGAGCATTGCCTCCACCTTGATGATCTTTTACTTTATTAATTTCTTTTGTATCTATTTTTACAGGATTTGTAATGCCTGCGATATCTGCTGCATTAACTTGTACGTTTTGTTTTTCTAATGTATGAAGACTTTGATTTGTAATTTGCTTATTTAAGTTATCTCCCATACCTTTTAAAACATTACTTGTAATCGTAGCAGCTTGCATATTTGCCCCTTTATTTACTACAGTTTTAAAAGTCGCTTTCTTAACATCAACGTTTTGATTTCCCATTTTTTGTTTCGTTTGTTGAATGGCTGCTGGAGGAATTTCTCCAGATGCTACTTTTTCTTTCATTTCTGCTTTTTTACTATCTATCATGACTTTTTGCGTTTTACTCATTGCATTTTTTGAAAAATTTTTATTAAAAATAGCTGCGCCGTAATATTCATGATCATTAAGCCCTTTTTTTATATCTGATTCTTTATCTA
Source organism: Staphylococcus sp. HMSC069E10 (assembly GCF_001809205.1). Taxonomy (NCBI): domain Bacteria; kingdom Bacillati; phylum Bacillota; class Bacilli; order Caryophanales; family Staphylococcaceae; genus Staphylococcus; species Staphylococcus sp. HMSC069E10. Next base: position 12,804 of record NZ_KV796491.1, read on the forward strand.
CTTTAATCCATTTAACAGTATCAGAATCACTATCCATTAATTTATCTTCAATTGTTTTACCAATATTTACTTTATTACCTTGGATATCTATACCTTTGTCATTATTTACTACTGCAATCGGTATTTGTTTTGGTTTTGGGTTGAATGCAGGATAAAATGCTAAAGAGAATATCACTAATAATAAAATAGCTGCAATTGGTGCGAACCATAGTAATTTACTTTTAAAAATATTCATTTCTACTTACCTCCCTTTATTTATTGAACAAAGCGTTGAATATTTAATACGTTGTAAATTATAATGAGGTTATCACTTCAATACAATAATCAATAATGATCATATCGTTAATTAATGAACATTATGACTAATATTGTTAATTAATTATAAAGGATTGATGCAGAATGAAAGAAGATCGGAGAGTTCGTAAGACGAGGTCAGCAATTAAGTCTTCATTTATCGAATTATTAAATGAAAAGGAATTAGAAAAAATTACAATTCAAGATATTGCAGATCGTGCAGATATTAATAGAGGTACCTTTTATTTACATTATGAAGATAAATATTTATTATTGTCAGATATGGAAGATGAATTTATTTCTCAAATGACGTTCTTAAATCATCTTCATAATATTATGGGAAAAGATCCAGAAGATACTGCTAAAAATTTTATTAATATTATTTTAAAAAATATGCTTCAACATATTTCAGATAATATTACTTTTTATCAAACGATCTTACAATTAGATAGGAAATCAAAACTTGAAGCAAAAATTTATTCCTTAATCGGAGAAAATATGCAAAAATATATTAGTACAAATCATGAGATTGAAGGTATACCAGAAAAATATTTTCATAGTTATGTTGCTGGTGCAGCAATATCTACTGTTAAATTTTGGGTGAATGATCCCCACCGTCTTTCAGTTGAAGATTTAACCAATCATATTTTTAAAATGATTTATAATGGACCTTTAAGAATCATGGTTCAGCATCAATATAAAACTTTAAATATTGACACAGCGAAATAAAGACTAAGAAAGGAACTATCGATTATGTTGACTGCATATAAACACTCAACTACTAATGAAATAGTTGAAACAAATATAAACCAATCTGCATCATGGATAAATGTTGTCGAACCTGATAGAGAAGAAATTGAGCAATTAATTGAACAGTACAATCTGCCAGAAGATTTTATTCGTGATCCTCTTGATGCAGATGAAAGTGCACGTATTGAATATGATGAAGATACTGGCTATTCTCTTATTATTGTCGACTTGCCTATTGTAAGTTCTACGAATCGTCATGTTCTCTCATTTGTTACCATTCCTCTAGGTATTGTGATTGGAAATGGTGTGATTTTTACAATTTGTGATGCTGAAAATGAATTTCTTGAAAATTATTCAAGACAAGATAACGTAAATTTAAAATTTCATAGTCGCTTTGCTTTAGATATTTTACTTACGATTTCAAATCACTATAACAGAAATTTGCGTCTTTTAAATAAATCAAGAATCCGTATTGAAAGAGATTTGAAAAATAGTATTACGAATAAACAACTTTATCGTTTAATGGAAGTAGAAAAAAGTTTGGTTTACTTTTTAGCAGCTTTAAAAGGGAATGATACGATTATTAAAAAATTATTCCGTTTGCCTGCAATTAAACGTTTTGAAGAAGATGAGGATTTATTAGAAGACTTAGTCATTGAAAATAACCAAGCGATTGAAACAACTGAATTATACACAGGTATTTTAGAAAGTATCACGTCATCGTATTCTTCATTACTTTCAAATGAAATGAACAATATTATGAAGACATTAACGCTTTTTACGGTATTACTAACACTACCTACACTTGTCTTTAGTTTCTTTGGTATGAACGTTCCATTACCTATTGATGATAAGAGTTACGTTTCGTGGCTGGTTATTGTAGGAATCTCTTTGATATTAGTCACTATTGTAAGTATTTTCTTATGGCGTAAGCAAAAACTTTAATAAAAAAGTAACCCTTGCAATATATCGCAAGAGTTACTTTTTTATTCTGCTGCAGCTTTGTAAGCTTTTCTTCGTGATAAAACTAAAGTGACAATCACGGCAATTATAAACGCAATAAACATACCTATGAAATAATGAAGCCAACCAGCATGAGCTGGGTTAATTGAAATAAATCCAGGTAATCCTGCAGTACCTAAAGCAATGGCTTTAACTTTGAAAAACGAAATGTAGGCTGAGCCTATAGCTGAACCTGTTATTGCACCAATAAATGGATATCTTAATTTTAAGTTAACTCCAAATAAAGCGGGTTCAGTAATACCTAAAAGAGCTGAGATACCAGCTGCTGAAGCCACACCTTTAAGTTTCTTATTATTTTTAATAATTAAGAAAGCAGCAAGCGCTGCCCCACCTTGTGCTACATTTGACATTGTAGCGATTGGGAAAATAAATGATCCACCTGTTTTTGCTTGATCTGCAATTAAAGTTGTTTCTACTGCAATAAAACTATGGTGCATACCAGTAATCACAATTGGAGCATAAAATAATCCAAAGATAAATCCACCAATTGCACCTCCAAATTCATATAACCATGTTAAACCATCTGATAACCAATAACCAAGCTGTCTAGTGATAGGTCCTACAAATAAGAAAGTTAAGAATGCTGTACTCAATATTGCAAGTAAAGGCGTTAATAAATTATCCAATACAGTAGGAATGATTTTACGTAATCCTTTTTCAATAGTTGCTAAGATATAGGCTGCCACAAGCATAGGTAACACTTGTCCTTGATATCCAACTTGATTAATATGTAATCCAAATAAATCCCAATGTGGAATAGCCTTACCCGCTTCAACTGCTTTAGGAAAATCATATGCACTCATTAATGAAGGATGTACTAAAATCATTCCTAACGCTGCACCTAAAAATGGATTGCCGCCGAATCGTTTCGCTGCACTAAAGCCAATTAAAATAGGTAATAGTGTAAACGGTGCATTAGCAAAAACATTAATCATATCTGCTAATCCAGCGAATTGACTATGAACATCTATAAATGATTTATGATGATAGAATAAATCTGGCGCTGTAAGTAGATTATTAATACCCATTAATAATCCACCGGCAACGATGGCTGGTATAATTGGTACGAATATATCTGACAACATCTTAACAAAACGTTGTAAAGGATTCATATGCTTCGACGATTTGTCTTTTACATCAGCAGTTGTTGATGGCTCTTTTCCTGTTATTTTTTCTAACTCTGCAAATACTTTATTGACTGTTCCTGAGCCGATAATAATTTGATATTGTCCTCCTGTAGAAAAGGTTCCTTTAACTACATCCATTTCAGATAACTTTTTTTCATCTATAATACTTTCATCTTTTAATACAAGTCTTAATCTTGTGGCACAATGGGCCATAGCATCTAAGTTATCTTCTCCGCCTATCGCTTCTAATATATCTTCAGCCGATTTCTTATAGCTCATTCTACTAACCTCCTATATATGAAACTCATTTTAATATTCATTATATAATTGTAATCGGTTCCAAAAAACAAAGCAATATCTTATAAATATTTTATATAATTAATTTTAATTTATATTTTAATTTAATTAAAAGGTGAAAGTAAAATAAAATTCAATGTCTCACTTCTACAATTTAACCTCACTTTGTGTTGGATATTAGTTTCTTTATGAACATCTTTGTACTAGAGCGCCTCTACTAGAGTTTAAAACTTGATCTACTGTATTTTCAATTTAATTACTACTTGCTAATACATCAAAAAACCTGGGACAACGCATGTTGTCCCAGGTTTTTTTAATACTAATTCTGACATTCTTAACTTTGAATATGTTTCGTGATGTTTAATTAAGTAAAAGTATATTTAGATGTTATGATGTAAAATTGTTACACATTAAATAGAAATTTTTGGGGAGTTATAATGATTCTAAATATAATAGTTAGCTACTGTTAATACCTTTTATATTTGCATGCATCTTTTATTCTAAGTTGCTTACTCTACGGAGTGATGTCATTTTCTCTATTTAAAATACCGTAATCGTTCGTTTCATTAAACTATTGTATATCGGTTGCTAATGCTCTAAGATGTTGTGTCTTGATATACATTTAAATAGTGATTTTAAATATATGGGACTCATATCAAATATATAAGTAAATTCATTCTTGATGCTATATATTCAAATGATGTTGTATCGTGATGTATGTACAGAATTAGTCATTTTTAATTTCAAGTGAATCATTGTTTAATAGCTTATATCTCTTCACTCAAAATCTATATTTATTATGCATTTAAATTCGTTTCATTGACCTACTAAAAATTTTCAATAGTCTCATGCGACATTCTAAAAAAAATAATAATATTGTGCATCTATAAAATTGTTAACGTTTTCACTTAAAAATAAACGAAATTTTTTTATTTTTAACTATTAATATCTCTTTTATTTTCATATATAATAACTCTTATTATTCAAACAGACCTAAATCCCCGCTTACAAATACTATACTAGATGAGGAGACTTATTTATGAGCAGTACTCTTTTTTTACATGAAAATATTACTTCTATGCCTAGGAGAAACATCAACCATGTGCTTATATTATTTTCTTTAACTAATGAATTAGAAATGACAATCAATGGAAAGTATCACCCATTATCAAATCATATTGCAATCATTAATCAAGGTGATTTATATCAAATTAATAAAGGAAGAAATCTGATTGAGCTCAAAATACCAATGGCTTACTTTTATCTTGAAGACGCTGCTTTTTTTAATTGCCACTTTGATGCACATCTCTTACAATCAAGTCATTTTATCAAATCAATCATTTTAAATAATATAGAACATATGTACAACACATCTCATCATGATGACAAAGTTATTCCAAAGATCATACAAACTTTTTATAAAGAAGCAGTTATTAGACATCCTCATATATATATTCCAAAGATTCCTGTTGAACAGCACATCTTAATTAATATACTTACATTCATTCATGATCACATCACTTCCAATATTTCTCTACAAGATATTGCAGCACATGTACTTATTTCTGAGTCATATTGTTCAAATTTATTTGTACGTATATTGAATATTAATTTTAAAGATTATTATACAAGTTTGAAAATTAATCATGCTATTAGATTACTCATTTGTACAAATGACTCTATTACAAGTATTTCTGAACAATCCGGTTTTAGTAGTCATACCAATTTTACTAATCAATTTAAAAATTATCTTAATTTAAGTCCAAAACAATTTCGTTCTCAACTGAATCATTCTGATCCTATATCTGCGATACGACTGAAGAGTGACATTGAACCTAAGCATTTTGAATTAATCTCTCAGTTTGAAACAACTGAACAATTATCAACCGAAACAACTATCATTGATCTTGAGCAATTAGAAGCCTTTCAACATACTCAATCTTCAAAGGCATTTATTCATTTTAAAAATATTAATGAATTATTCCAGTTTGTTTTTAATGATCATTATGATATCGATTTATCTTATTTACCTAAACCAGCCATTTTGATTAATGATATGAGTGATATGAATCAACATTCAATTAACGGAAACTTACTCAATCGCTGCTTCGAAAAATTATTTGAAAAAAATATCAGTTTAGCTGTCATTATCAAAAATAAATCTGAGTTCACTACTTTTTACGATTTAATTATGACGTTTCTAGAAAATAATCAAGATTATAAATGGAATAAAAAAAGTGTACGATTTATGCTCGTATTTGATACCAAGTCAATGACTATCCAAGATATTCATCTATCATATTTAAAACTTAGAAACAAAAATCGTTCGATTAAATATGGTGTTTTAGTGGAAGGATTATTACATCAGTACGAAAAGTTACAAGAAGTCTATGATACAATGAAGCGTCTTAATTTTGATTACTATTTTGTTGACATTGAAAATATTGATACGAAAAATATATTAATTGAATACCAACGCGGATTTACTCATGCAAATACTCATTTCGAAAACTACGTTCATTTTATAAAGAATTCTAATATACCTTCGACCCAATTTGTCTATAGTAGCTTATCATTACGTTGCTTTAAGTATACAAATGACGGTAGGCATCCACTTCAACTAGCAGATTTAGTTTGTCATTTAACGGCGCTATTAAAATATGGAGGTGGTATTTGCTATCACCTTTTTGAAGATGATCCGATGTTTATTGCATTATTTAATCGACATGGGAGTTTACTTCCAATTATGCATCTTTATCAATTTATTGCAGCATTTATCGATGTGCCTATCCATATTTCAAATAATTACTTAATGAGTCAAAAAGATGGAAATTATCATTTTATCTTATTTAATAAAATTAATGATCGCTATTTGTCTGACAGTAAACAGCATTATCAAATACTAAATAAATTAAACGAAAACAGCTTAATCATCGCAAATACATTAAATAAAGAACATGGGACGATTCATCAATTAATGTCTCAAGATAATTTACCTGTATACATTGAAAAAAGTATTATTCATCAGTTAGATAGATGCAATCAACCTAAAACAGAACTATTTATACAAGAAGAAACCAATCATCCATTTAACATAACGTTGCATCATGATGAAGTGAAATATATTTATATCAAATCTGTTTAAATTTAATTTTAAAAGGATATAAATACAATAAGGAGATGATTAGTTTGGACAAACAAAAAGTGACTCAAGCGATTGAGAAAGTTTTAAATACTTCTAAAATTGGCGTATTATCAACTGCATATAATAATAAACCGAATAGCAGATATATGGTGTTCTATAACGATGGTCTTAATTTATATACAAAAACAAGCAATGAAAGTTCTAAAGTAAAAGAAATTCAAAGTAATCCAGAAGCATATATTTTACTAGGATATAATGAAACAACAAATAATAGTTTTGTTGAAATAGAAGCAAGTATTGACATTGTAGAAGATCAGAAAGTCATTGATTGGTTGTGGGAAACACAAGACAAAACATTCTTCGATTCTAAAGAGGATTCTAATTTATGTGTGTTAAAAATAAATCCAAAAACGATTACTTTAATGAATGATGATGATATTGATACACCAATCACAATTGATCTTTAATTTGATTGTTAATAAGAGTAGATAGAATGTATCATGAATTCTATCTACTTTTTTTTGCTTATTTATAATGCTTCATTTATATTAGTTGAAGTACAATTGAATTTTTGTGAAACTTTTATTGCAATTTAATTCTATTTTTTGTATAAATAAATTAATATATTTAAGGAGAGTCTTAATGAAGAACAAAAAAGGTTTAGGGTTAGGAATTTTTTTAATTGCAATTATGTTAATTGTTAGCATTATTTTAGTCATTGTAATGCTAAATGGTCAGCAAAAAGAATCCTACTATGGCTATATGAAAGATAGTCACACTATTGATAAAATGGTAAATGAACAAACTGAAAAAGTAGAGAAAAATGTTAAATTACCTTCTAACACTAATGTAAAAGTAAAAAAAGGCGATTTTGTCTTTTTAGTAAAAGAAAAAGGTTCTGATTCATTTTCTAGAGTATCAAAAGTAAATCATGATGAAGTGCCACATGGTCTCATGATGAAAATTCATGAAATGCATGATATGAAAGGCATGTAACTTTTGATATATTAGGCAGTATAAAGAGCGAGATAACATTCATTTAAAATCAGTTATCTCGCTTTTTCTTTTTGAATAAAAAAGCATCGCTTATCCAAGCGACGCTAAAAATGTCAGATTTCTTTTTTTAAATTGATTCTAGATATTTCTTACCTTTTTCTTTATCATAAACATGTTCCCATTTAGAGATAACTACTGTAGATAATGCATTACCAATAACGTTCACACATGTACGAACCATGTCTAACAAACGATCTACACCGATAATTAACGCAAGACCTTGAGCTGGTAAGCCCATTGCCCCCAATGTTGTTAATAACACTACGATAGATACTCCTGGCACACCTGCCATACCTTTAGATGCAACCATTAATGTCACCATTAAAATGATTTGTTCAGATAATGATAAGTGAATACCATACATTTGAGCAACAAATAAAGCGGCGATAGATTGATATAAGGCTGATCCGTCTAAATTAAACGAATATCCAATTGGTATAACAAAAGAAGTCACTTCTTTTGGTGAACCAAATTTCTCCATTTTATTCATCATTACTGGTAACACTGCTTCAGAACTTGAAGTAGAGAATGCAAGTAATAATTCATCTTTAAGTATTTTAATGATTGAGAAAATACTAATTCCACAAATTCTTGCTACAATACCCAAAACAACAATAATGAAGAAAATCATCGCAAACACAACTACTAAAACAAGTTTAGCTAATGGAATTAAAGCTGAAGCACCGAATGTCATAACAGTTGTACAAATAAATGCAAATACACCAATTGGTGCTAATTTTAAGATTTTATTAATCATCCAAAATACGGCTTCTAATGTACCGTTTAAGAAACCTTTAACTGGTTCAGCTTTTTCTCCAATCGCAGCTAATCCCAAACCAAAGAATACTGCGAAGAAAATAATTGGCAATAACTCACCCTTAGTTAAAGCTTCAAAAATATTAGTTGGTATAATATTTACGATTGTATCAATAAAGTGGTTACCGTATGTAGATTGTTCTGCGGCAGACGCAGTTGATTGATATTTAGTAATATCGCCTTTAGGTAACTTATCAGGATCTAATCCAATTCCTGGTTTAAAAATATTACCAATAATTAAACCTAAACCGATGGCGATGGTTGTAATAATTTCGAAATAAAGAATTGATTTCCATCCATAGCTTCCTATTTTTTTCGAATCCCCTAAATTCGAAATAGATAAAGCAAGTGAACAGAATACAATTGGGATGATGATCATTTTGATTAAATTTAAGAAAACGTCACCGAAAGGTTTAATATAATTTGCAACACCTGTTTGTCCAAATAATAATAAACCAATTACTACACCTAGCACTAATGCAATTAATACTTGCATAGGTAGGCTAACTTTTCTCTTGAACAGAGTCACGTTGAAACCCCCTTCTTCTGACATCGCTTAATTATATCAAATTATTCAAAATTCGGATATAACAAATTAAAAACTATTAAATAATATACATATTTAATTTGGCAAAAATAATTAATTAAAAACAGAAAAGTGAGAATATTTTTAGAATATAGATGTTGGAATTCAATCACTATCTTTAACCTTCTCAATGTAAGAGCGGTTTATAAATGAATGACATTACTCTAAAATCTTTTTTAACTAACTCGTTTACCTTTACCATTTAACAAAAAATTTCATTTAAAAAAGAGGCTGGGACATAAAGTATCTAGATAAGTGAAAAA
>NZ_KV796492.1:0-123051 GCF_001809205.1 Staphylococcus sp. HMSC069E10
CTAGATACTTTATGTCCCGGACTCTTTTAAATGTACTATCATTTTTTACATTATAAATTATCGTCTTCAGGGTCTGATTTAACTTGAACAATACGAAGTGAACGGCGCTCTACTTCTTTTAGTTTATCTGCTCTTGTTTCCAGTTTAATCCGATCTTTATTAAGTGTGATAATAAAGGATATCATCATAAACGTAAATATAAATAGAAGGGGTACACTTGCTAATAATGAAGCAGTCTTTAATACTTCAAGAGCTCGTTCTCCACCAACTAACATAAGGGAGAAAGGTAATAGACATAAAGCAAAAGCCCAGAATAAACGATTAGCTTTTAATGGTTCCCCTATTACCTTCTTCTGAGAAGCAGCCGCTAAAATATAAGAACCTGAATCAAATGTCGTTGCTAAGAATAAAAATGCAGATATTAAGAACAACACTATAATTAAAGAACCAAATGGCAATTGATGCATAACTTCTATAATTGTTGCTTCAGTACTATGTTTATTTAAAAAATCAACCACATTAAACTGTCCACTAATTTGTAAATAAACAGCATAATTACCAAAAATTCCAAAGAATAAGACACATCCCAATGTACCATAAGCAATTGTTCCTAATATGACTTCTTTGAGACGACGACCTTTTGAAATTCGAGCAATAAATAAACCAATAAATGGTGCATATACAAGCCACCATGACCAATAAAATATAGTCCAATCTTGAGGGAAATTTGTTTCATTACGGTTTCTAATTCCACCAAATGGCTCCATCCAAGTTGCCATATGGAAGAAATCTCGCATCATATTCCCAAAACCAGTTAAAGTTGTTTCCATAATAAAGATTGTTGGACCTACAATAAATACAAATGCAAGTAATAAGAATGATAACCATACGTTAATATCACTTAATTTTTGTATTCCTTTTTTCAAACCAGTATAAGAACTAATTGCAAAAATGACTGTGATTGTGAAAAGTATAATTGAGCGAATAACCATATTGTCTCCATCTATACCTGTTAATCGTTCAATTCCAGAAGAAATTAATGGCACACCTAATGCTAAAGAGGTTGCCGCTCCTCCTAATAGTCCAAATATAAATAAGATATCTACTAATTTACCTAAAAACTTATCAGTTTGTCCTTTCAATACTGGACGACAGGCTTGACTAATTTTATATACTGGTTGTTTCTTTACAAATACTAAATAGCCAATAGGCAAAGCTGGTAATACATAAATCGCCCATGCAATAGGTCCCCAATGGAACATACCATATTGCGTTGCATATGTAAGAGCCTCATCAGTCATTCCTTTAGCACCATTTGGAGGTACCTGATAATAGAAGGCCCATTCGATAACACCCCAATAAAGAATATCTGAACCAATACCTGCACAAAATAGCATTGCAGCCCAACTAAAATTATTGAATTCAGGTTTATCACTTGCTTTTCCTAAAGTCACATTACCATATCGGCCGAAAGCAATATAGAGTACAAAGGATAAAACGACTAAACCTATAAATAAGTAAACAGATCCTATCGAGTTAGAAATAGCACTATTTATATCAGTAATAACTTTCTCACTTGCACTTGGAAAGACCATCATAGGTATAACTGCTGAAAGCAAGACAATAACAGTACCTATAAAGGTGGGCCAATCCATTATTTTTTCTTTTTTCAACTAAGATCCTCCTTTGAATATTATATGTACGACTTATATTTTATTTACGTGAATGATTCACATGATGACAATATCTAAAATTAAATAAAAATGCAAATTACATTCATAAAATTATTTTAGAAAACTGAATATTTATATATTTTATTCCATTGAAACTATCGAAAAAAATTAACTATATCAACATTGTTAAATTAAAAATAAACGTTTTGAACAAATAATAAATTATAAACATTGAATTTTTATTCATTTTTAATGAATATATATTTTTTTGAAATTCTCTGTTTTAAAATAAAAATAAGAGAAGAATACAATTCTTCTCTTCAATATTCAAAAAGGCACAAAAGGCCTTCTCAATCTATTAAATTGTCATGAAACTTTAAATCGTTTATATTACAAATACTCTATTATAAACTAATATCCTAATATTATTTTTATTATAAAACCAACAATAACTGAAACACCTATTGCAAAGAATCCTGGAATAATAAAGCTTGTAGGTCGTGTACGTCCTGTTTCATCTAAATTAACTGCAAATAATAACGTTGGTTGCGCAGGTATAACAAAGTTAACATTTAATGTTTGTACCATTGCTACAAAATACATGGGTGGAATTCCCATACTCATGACGATGGGTACCATAATCGATGCTGTTGCTGTTTGTGAAATAACAATCATCGCTACTACAGCTACAAGAATAATCACAAGCCAGGGCATATTTTGAATCGTTTTGCCAACATCATTTTGTATGATATGTAAATTATGAGGTGCGTTAAATACTGTCGCACCTAACCAACCAGGTCCGAGTACTGCAAATAATGCACCAATAGCAGATTGTGTAATATTTGAAGATAGAATATCACTCGTATTCACTTTCAACATCAATAAATTAATTGCTGCACTTAAATACATAAAGAATTGTACAATCTCTGTCATTGATACAGTGACATCTTTTCCATTGACATTAAATGAAGGCATGAATTGAGGAAAAATACCAAACGTAAGAATACCAAACACACACAAAATAAATGCTAAAACACCTATCTTTACTCTAGTAGAAAAAGCATGATTTACATCAACGTCAGGTGTATGAGCAATTTCACTTTCAGTAATTGTATTTTTACGTCCTACAAACGTACAAAATATACTTAACATAAACATAGTGATTAATGATGTAGGTAAGACAATACTCAAATATTGACCCATTGAAATTTCATGACCTGCAAGTACTGAAATAACGTAGGCTGTTGCAGATGCAGCTGGACTACAAAGTAAAGCCAAATTAGCAGTTAGTACTGAAGCAATCAGTGGTCGCTTAGGTTGGATTTTAGCTTTTACTGCGGTTTGAGCAATAATAGGTTCTAGTGATAAAGCAATATTTGCAGTCCCTACTCCAAATACGAAGACAAATACAATCATAGGCGCAATAAAAATAATTGATTTTGGAAATCGTTCAATGATTTTCGAAGCAAGATAGACAAGATAATCAATTCCGCCTGTAGCTTGTAGCGTTCCTCCAGCTATACCAATTGCCAGAATAATTAGTACTGCTGTAACAGGGGCAGAACCAGGAGGAAGTTGAAATCCAAATATCATAATCAGTTGGGCCACAATAGCAAAAATACCACAGCCTAAAGCACCTGCTGTGCGCAATCCTAGCATAATGGCTACAATCATTATGATAATTTCTACTATAAACAGTAGCATTATAATAACTCCTAACTTTAAATAGTTCATGTGAATTTTTTAACATATATATTTTATCACTTTTATTTGTTAAAAGTATATAATTGCATAAAGTTAATTAATATAAATATTTTGATAAGAAAAAACCTTTAAAAATCAAAAGGATTCTTAAAGGTTTATCAATATTTATTGTTTTTTATAATCTTCTTTGAGTGATGCACGACCTTCTTCATCATATACTACGTCATCATCGGTATGCCCTTTTGCCATTTTAAGATTTTTCTCAATACGTGCTTCTTCTTCTTTTTTAGAACGACTTCTATAAAAGCGTTCCTCAAAAAGTGAACCCCAAATGAGACCAAATATGACGCCAATCGTAATTACCACAATTGCGATCACTAGGATCCATTGAAGTACTCCTAACGCCATTGTGAATCACCACCTTTATATTTGAACACTATAGGAATTAGTAGTTATATATTTCCCTTTATAAAGTGATTTAAATCATATTAAATGTAATTTTTAAAAATAAAAAAGAGCAAGTTAGAATTCGTTTTGAATTCATATACTTGCTCTTTTAAATAACGTTATTGTTTAAATATCTTAGTCATTATTTTACATTAATTTTTAAATAGTTCATTTCCTTAAATTATGAAATGTAATTGTATGAACTTGCTTGACTTGCTGAAATTATACGTGTAGATACTACACCTACGCCTTGATAGTTCATTTCAGATACTGTAACAGAACCATCACTATTTACACTTTCAACATATGCAACGTGACCATAACCACCTTGAGTCGTTTGCATTACAGCACCTGCTTTAGGTGTATTGTTTACAGTATAACCAGATTGCGCTGCTGCGTTAGCCCAGTTATTTGCATTTCCCCAAGTATTACCAATTGTGCCACCAACTTTGTCATATACATAATATGTACATTGACCCCAAGTATAGTAATTCGCACCTGAATTTGTTTTACCTGAGAATGCTTGAGTTGAAGCAGTTGATTGTGTTCTTGGTGCACTTTGAGTTGTAACTTTTACATTACTATTTGATGTTGACGCAGTGTTAGCGCCTAATCCACCTGTCGTATTATTAGTTGTATAAGATTGATTGTTGTTTGTTGTATATGAATAATTGCTATTGTAATTATAGTTATTATTATTGTAATTATTATAGTTAGATTGACTATTATTTGAATCATTAGTGTGATTTAAACGATCAGGACTCCAATTACCTTGCCATGTGTAATGATAGTTACCTTGTTGATCAATTGTATAAGAGTAGCTATATGAAGTTGGGTCATTAGGGTTATATCCATTATTTTCCGCTGCATGTGCGTCATGATGCGCAAATCCAACTGTAGCGATTCCGGCTGTGGCGATAGTTACTGTAGCGATTTTTTTCATAATTAAATATCCTCCTAGAATTTTAAAACATTCTTCTTTTATTTATCACGTGGCTACTTTCAAATGACATCTCAATATTAAATTACTTCGAATTATTTTTTCTCGTTAATTAACGACAAGACATACTTTATCAGATAAACAAGCGTTTGTGGGCGTTGTTAATACCTTGTAATTGAATCATAATAATACGACGGTTTTTGTAATTAAATCTCTCTTTTGTTACATCATCAAAACACTTTAATATCAATCTTTTTATCAATTTAATCAACAGTGTCATTACAAATGATGTAATATATCTGATTATTTTAAATATGTTTTATTTCATAACATAGGGGAATATTATTTATTATTTTCAAGAATGTATAGCAAAAAACGAGTGAGATAACATTCATTTTGAATTCGTTATCTCACTCGTTTGGTTATTCATTAAATATATTGGTGTTCTTTTAAGTAATTAAGAATATGTTCAACTGATTCATCTATACTTTGTGTTTCAGTATTAATAGTTATTTCAGGATGTTTTGGCGCTTCATAAGGTGCACTAATTCCTGTAAATTCTTTAATTTCACCTGAACGTGCTTTTTCATATAAACCTTTAGGGTCTCGTTTCTCACATTCTTCTACACTACACTCCGTATATACTTCAATGAATTCTCCGTCTTCTAGAATGTCACGTACTTCATCACGATCTTCTCTATATGGAGAAATAAATGCAGTAATTGCAATTGTTCCTGCATCTACAAGCAATTTACTTACTTCACCGATACGACGAATATTTTCTTTACGGTCTTTTGGACTAAAACCTAAGTTTTTATTTAAACCGTGACGGACATTATCGCCATCTAATCGATATGAATGTTTACCTTCTTCAAATAAAGCCTTTTCAAGTGCCACAGAGATTGTTGACTTACCAGAACCAGATAAACCTGTAAACCAAATGACAGCACTTTTATGATCATTTTGACGTTGTCTATCTTCTTTAGTTACTTCTGAATCATGCCATGTAATATTTGTTGATTGACTCATTTTATATACTCCCCCAAATTACTTTTGTCTTAATCCTTTAATTAATACTTCTGCAACTTCAGGTCTTGAGAATTCTTTTGGTAATGATTCGCCATTACGTAATTTTTCTCTTACTTTCGTACCACTTAAATGTACATGGTCTGATGCATCATGTGGACACGTTTTAGCTGTAGCCATATTGCCACATTTTTCGCAGTAAAATGCATGTTCAAATTTTAAAATATGAATATCTAATTCATCTTCAAATTGAGAGATAAGCTCTTGTGCTTCATAAGTCCCATAATAATCACCAACACCTGCGTGATCACGTCCAACAATAAAATGTGTACAACCATAATTTTTACGAACTGTAGCATGTAAAATTGCTTCACGTGGACCTGCATAACGCATCGCTGCAGGATAGATAACTAAACGTGCTCTATCTTTAGGAAAGTAATTTTTCAAGATAGCTTGATAACTTTCCATACGTACATCTGCAGGGATATCATCTGCTTTAGTTTCGCCAACTAAAGGATTTAATAATAAGCCATCTACAATTTCTAATGCAGATTTTTGAATATATTCATGTGCACGGTGGACAGGATTACGTGTTTGGAATCCGACTACTGTTTTCCACCCTAAGTCTTTGAATAATTGACGTGTTTCAGCAGGATCTAAATGATAATCTGAAAATTCATCATGTTTAGGACGATTTACTAATTGAATAGGACCTGCTAAATAAACATTTCCTTTTTCATATACTTTTTTGACACCTGGATGGGCTTCTTCAGTCGTACCATAGACATTTTGAGCTTCTTTTTCTTTATCATACGTATATTTTTCTTCAAGATTTAAAGTACCATAAAGTACGCCATCTTCACCATATAAAGCAATATCATCACCAATATTAAGTTCATTCGCTTGTGCCTCAGTGACAGGTAAAGTGATAGGAATACTCCATACTAGTCCATTTTCAAGATGTGTATCTTCAACAACTTTTTTATAATCCGCTTCTCCCATAAATCCAGTAAGTGGACTAAAACCACCAATAGCTATTAATTCTAAATCTGAAATTGACCAAGGATTTAAAGTTAATGATTTAAAAGCGTTCGCTTTTTCAATTAATGCTTCTCTTTCTTTTCCTTCTACAACTCGATTAATTAACTCTCCACCATGTGGCTTAATTGTATAATTGATAATATCTTCATTTGTTGGCATCGTTGATAACTCCTTTTCTAATTATTTTGATTAGTTTACTCGGCTTTATTTATAAGAAAAAGACAATTTTTTGTTACGAATAATAGTAATAATAACTAATACAATAATCGCACAAATAATTGCGAATCGAATAACATTTGTCACTGTAGTGTCTTGGATGAAATACGTCATTAAAGCATTACTATTTGTAAAAATAATAAGACCACCTACACAAATTGCTAAAATATTAATGGGTAATATTTTAGTTAAATAGGCTGAAATTGGTGCGGCAATCATACCGCCTATACTTAATGCAATGACAAACCACCAATTAATTTGAGTAAATCCTAAAAAGATAATAAAACTTAATGATGTTGAAAGTGTTACAAAAAATTCACTTGCAGACACTGTACCAATGGCATAGCGTGGTTGAATTTTACGACTTGCAAGTAACAACGGTGTATTGACTGGTCCCCAGCCTCCACCACCGATGGCATCTAGAAAACCAGCAACGGCTCCTTGTGGAACAAGTTTCGCACTACTAAGTGTGCCTACGTGTGTATGAATGGCTTTGTGACGTTTAAATAAGAACTGATACAAAATATAAAAACCCATTGAAAGTAAGAATAGTGCTATATAAGGTTTAATATAGTCACCATGTATTTGAGTTAATAATGCTGCACCGATAAATCCACTGATTGATCCTGGTATTGCGAGTTTCAACATGGTTGGCTTATGTACATTTTCAAATTTCCAATGTGATGTACCAGATGCAGCAGTCGTTGCTATTTCTGAAAAATGTACCGTTGCTGAAACAATCGCAGGTGCTATGCCGTATGTTAATAATATAGATGATGAGGAGGCACCGAATCCCATTCCGAGTGATCCATCAACAAGTTGTGCTAAAAATCCAGCTAATGCAAATATAAACAATTTTCTCATATATCACATATCCCTTCATATCTAAACTTGCAAATGAAGCCATCGTGTGAATTCTTGTTGCTTAACCTCATCTAAATACTCATCAGATAAAATGTGTTGTAATAACTCCTGTTTCCTAGATGGCTCGATTGATAATCGTTTAATTAGTTGTCTACTTTCATATAAAAAATCAATATACATTTCATATGATTCATCGTACATATCGCTTATTCTTGAAATAATTTTTTTATTCAATTTAGGACTTGCTCCATTGGTTGACACGCTAATAGAAAGTTTTCCACGTTTTAAAATACTTGGAATCGTAACATTTCCAACTTGGGCTTTCGAAGCATGATTACACAATGCATGATGAGGAACACTTTCTAACACCTTTGTATTGACGTCGTTATTATTTGTGGCAATCACTACAAGGTCGGCATGTTCAACATCTTGTGGCTCAAATTCTTTTTGACTCCAAGTGATATTTTCGTTATCTAATAATTCTTTTAAAGTTGTTGAAATAGTAGGACTAACAATATGAACATCAGCACAATATTCGATTAAAGTTGAAGCTCTTTTGGTTGCAACTTTTCCGCCACCTACTATGACAATCGATTTCTGGCTTAAATCAATCATGAGCGGCATATGGTTCATATTGTCGTCCTCCTATATTAGATATTTTTCAAATTATGGTAATGTCATTTCAACATCTGATACTTGTTCTTTGAACCAGCTAATTTTTTGGCGCATATTTACAACATCACCAATCACAATCATTGCAGGATTTTTGATTTCAGATGCACGTTGTACAATGCTACCTAATGTTCCAGTGACTGTTTTTTGAGAAACTGTTGTCCCTAAATGTACTAACGCTACAGGTGTATCTACTGACTTACCATGACGCACTAATAGTTCACAAATTTCAGGCAAACGTTTTACACCCATATAAATACACAATGTTTCAGGACCATGCGCTAAATGTTCCCAATATGCTTCTTTCGTCATACCTGGTTTATTCACAGCTGTAACAAACGCAACTGAGGAACTATAATCTCTGTGAGTAACAGGAATTCCTGCATAAGCAGGAGCTGCAATTCCTGATGTAATACCAGGAACAACTTCAAATGGAATTTGATTATCCGCTAATATCTCTGCTTCTTCACCACCACGTCCAAAAACGAAAGGATCGCCACCCTTTAATCGTGTAATGGTATGACCTTTTTTCGCTAAATTCACTAACATACGATTTGTTTCCTCTTGTGGCAATGAATGCTTATTTGGATCTTTACCACAATAGAAGAACTTTGTGTTGGGTTTTGCAAAATCTAAAATCTCTTTATTTACTAAGCGATCATATAAAATCACATCTGACGCTTGAATCGCTTTCATACCTTTTACAGTTATTAAATCAGGATCACCAGGTCCTGCACCTACAAGATAAACCTTTCCCATCTTATCACCCCGTTCGCCTTCTATTTCTTTAAAAAATCAGCTGTGAAAATCTCTACCATCATGAACTTTAGCTACTACACCCGAACGAATAACGAAGTCACCGAAATGTTCACCTTCGAGACGTGATTTTCCATAATCCATTAAAATTGGTCTTAAGCTTTCAAGGATTTCCTTTTCATCGATGTTTTCTTTGTATAGTTTATTTAAGCGATCACCATTAAAGCTTCCGCCTAAATACATATTATATTTGCCAGGCGCTTTACCAATAAATGCAATCTCAGCTAATGCAGGTCTTGCACAACCATTAGGACAACCTGTCATACGTATAGTAATCTCTTCTTCACTAATACCAGCTTCATCTAATAAATCTTCAATTTTAGATAATAGCGTTGGTAAATAACGTTCTGATTCAGCCATTGCTAAACCACAAGTTGGAAATGCTACACAAGCCATTGAATTACGTCTTAAACCACTATAATTTTTACCATCAGTTAAACCGTATTTATCAATAAGAGATTGAATATCTGCTTTTTTCTCTTCAGTTACATTAGCAATAATTAAATTTTGATTTGGAGATAATCTAAAATCACCAGTATGTGTTTCTGCAATTTCTCTTAACGCCGTTTTTAACTTATAGTCTTCTGTATCTTTTACACGTCCATTTTGAATGAATAATGTATAATTCCATACACCTTTTTCACCTTCAATCCAACCTAAACGATCGCCATTATGTTCAAATTTAAATTCACGAGCTTCACTGATTTCCCAGCCTAGACGTGTATTTAATTCTTTAACAATATTGTCTACACCAAAACGATCTACTGTATATTTAAAACGTGCATTTTTACGATTTGAACGATTACCGAGATCACGTTGAATTGTAAGTAATGCTTCACATACATCTATGACTTTATCTTTAGGAATAAATCCAGCAATGCGTCCTACTTGAGGGTATGTATCTGGATTACCATGCGTCATACCCATGCCACCACCAATAGCCACATTAAATCCAACGAGTTCATCATTTTCTACAATTGCAATTAAACCAATATCTTGTGAAAATACATCAATATCGTTTGATGGTGGTACGGCAATACCAATTTTAAATTTACGTGGTAAATATTTTTCCCCGTACATTGGTTCTACTTCTTCTTTAGAATCAAGCACTTTCTCTCCATCTAACCAAATTTCATGATAGGCATTCGTTTTAGGTAATAAATGATCACTGATAGCTGTAGCATAATCAAGTATTTCTTTATTAATATTTGATTGATATGGATTTGGGTTACACATTGTATTACGATTGACATCCCCACATGCTGCAATCGTATCTAACACTGATTCATTAATTTTTTTCATAGATGATTTTAAATTTCGTTTTAAAATACCATGAAATTGGAATGTTTGACGTGTTGTTAATTTCAATGTATGATTCGCATAATTATTAGAAATATCATCCATTGCAATCCATTGTTCAGGTGTTGCTTTACCTCCAGGTAGTCGCACACGAATCATGAAAGCATATGCAGGTTCTAATTTTTGTTTACGGCGTTCATCACGTACATCTCGGTCATCTTGTTGATAGCTCCCATGAAACTTAAGTAATTTGGTATCATCATCAGAAATAGCACCAGTTAAAGGATCTGCTAAGCCTTCTTCAATCGTACCGCGTAAATAATTACTTTCAGTTTTTAAATGTTCTAACGCATCAAGGTTTTCATTTAACTCATCAGCAATTTGTTTAATCGTTTTAGCCATTCACTCTCCACCCTTTCTTTAGTACACGTCACGTTGATAACGTTTATCTTTTTTCATTTGTTTTAAGTAGCTTTCAGCATCTTCTTCAGTTAAATTTTGTTCTTTCACTAATACATTGCGAATAGCTTGATGTACATCTTTAGCCATATTTTTTTCATCACCACAAATATAGATTGATGCACCTTTTTCTAACCACTCATTAAATTCTTTACTATGTTCAGCAATGCGATGTTGTACATATACTTTTTGATCTGTATCACGTGAGAAAGCGACATTCATTTTTTCAAGAAAACCATCTTTTAACCATTCTTGCCATTCTGTTTGATATAAGAAATCAGTAGTAAAGTGTTGATCGCCGAAGAATAACCACGTATTACCTTTATAACCATATTCTTCACGTTCTTGCATATGTGCTCTAAATGGCGCAATTCCTGTACCAGGTCCTATCATAATAACAGGCGTATCTCCATTTTTAGGGAATTTAAAGTTTGGATTACGTTTAAGATAAATTGGAACAGTATCTCCTGGTTGAATACGTTCAGCAAATTGAACGGAACATACACCTGAACGATCTCTACCGTGTGTATTATATCTTACTGCACCAACCGTAATGTGAACTTCATCAGGTAATGATTGATAACTACTTGATATAGAATATTCTCTAGGAGGTAATTTTCTAAGGATTTGATATAAATCTTCAGGTTCTAATTCTTCAGGTGGGAAATCATTGAGTAAATCAATAAAATCTCTACCTTCAATATAATTTTGTATCCACTCACTATCTTGAACTTTGTCTTCTAACGCTTCATTATCAAAATATGCTGCTGCATTTTGAAGTAATGGTCTCGTTAATTTTGTAATTTCAAAGTAAGATGTTAATGCTTCTTCTAAAGAAATCGTATCTCCATCTTCTGAGATTTGAATTTGATCTCCCGGATCCCATCCTAATGTACTCATCAGTAATTCAACTAAAGCTGGATCATTTTGTGGTAAAACGACTAAGCAATCTCCTACTTCATATTCTTCACCAAAATTATCTAATAAGAATTCAATATGACGTGTTTCTTTATTAGATCCTCTACCATTTAAATTAATATTTTCTAATACTTCAGCTTGGTATGGATTCGCTTTTGAGTATTTTTTCTCTTTCGCAGATTTAATTGATTCACTTACAACTTGTTCACTTTGTGTACCTTCAGGTGCTGAGTCAATAGTATTAATGACATTAGCCATCCATTTTTCGGCATCTTCTTCATAATCCACATCACAATCAACACGTTCATATAATCGTTCGGCACCAAGTTCTTCAAGTTTTTTATCAAAATCTTTACCTGTTTGACAGAAGAACTCATAAGTTTGGTCACCTAATGCAAGTACTGAAAATCTTACTCCCTCTAATTTAGGAGCTTTTCTACCATGAATAAATTCATGTAATTCGGCTGCATTATCTGGTGGATCTCCTTCACCTTGTGTGGAAGTAATAATAAATAAATCTTCAACATTTTTAAGATTTTTAGATTTAAATTCATCCATGGCTTTTAACGTTACATTATGTCCAATATTTGAAAGACGTTCTTCAAATATTTCTGCTAAACCTTGCGCATTTCCTGTTTCTGAACCATATAATAATGTAATCGCTCGTTTTTCAGGTTGAATTGTTGGTTCATTTTGTTGAAGCATTGTTTCAGTATCCTTTGAAACAGCTCCTATTTGTGAACCTTGTGTGTCAGATGTTCCTGATGTAAGTTGTTGATTTGCGACTAAATAGCCACTTAACCATACTTTTTGTTCTGGTGTAAGTGTCTGTAATAATTCATTAATTTGTGTGGCTTGTCCTTCAGTAAAAGGACTATTGGTAACACTTAGATTCAATTCATCCACCTCTATCATTTCAATCTTTATTTTATTTTAAAATACTTACTATCTCTATATTATGTAATCTATATTCGACTTTCCAGTAAAAATCGAATATAGAATATTTTTAAATCCTTATCAGAATACTATGTTTTTTGTATAAAATTTTTTAAACCTTACATCACGGTTTATCTGCAACATGAAGTCCACATTCTGTTTTTTCAAAACTTGACCAACGTCCTGCTCTGGAATCATCTGAATTGAATACTGGCGCTGTACAAGGAATACAACCAATACTTGGATAATGCTGGTCATGCAGTTCATTATAAGGTAAATCGTGCTGTTTAATATAATCCCAAACGTCATCTTCCGTCCAATAAATTAAAGGACATACTTTAATCGATTTAAAACGTTCATCTTTATTAATGAAATTTGTTTTAGCACGAGTCGGAGATTGATCTCTTCGTAGTCCCGAAATCCAGGCAATCGCCCCACCTAGTACCTCTTCTAAAGGTTTAATTTTACGAATATAACAACATTGATTTGGATTATTTTTCCATAATGCAGGATTGTATTTCTCAGCTTGTTCTTCAAGCGTCAATTCTGGTTTCTTCATTTCAATACGTAACTTAGGAAAACATTCTTTTACTCTATCAATTAAATCGTATGTTTCTTGAAAATGTAAATCTGTATCTAAAAATACAATTTGAGCATCTGGTTTAATTTGATAAATCAAATTAATAAGTACCATGCTCTCTGCCCCAAAACTACATGAGTAAACGATATCTTCACCATACGTAGTATAAGCCCATTTTAAAATTTCATAGGCACCCTTTGTCGCGTCGTCAGTAGAAATGGAGTCAATAAATGGATCACCATCAAAACTCTCATACGTTATCTTTGATACTGACATAAACCTATGGTCCCTCCTCAGTATTTACAAATTTATTAATCTAATACCTATCAGAATTGTCAGAATAATATGCTAATACTTTAACGAGTTTCATATAGAAAGTCAAGAAAGTTTAGGGAATATTTGCTTTAAAATAAAAATACATTTTTTATTCGAACTAAAAAAATAATATTAATAAAAAAAGTGCAATATCCTATTATGGACTCGCACTTTTTTATTAATATTCTGGAACCGCAAATATAAGTCCCACCTTATCTCCATCTAAATATACTACAATTTCATAACCATTTCCTTTGATATTGTTATAAACAATATCTCTAAAATTTCTTTTATCATAATTATTGTAATGACTTATAAATTCTTCTTCACTTATATTATTTGGAGCAATTCCCACTGAAGTGACAATCTTTTCTTTAGAGTGTGGATCGTAATTAACTGCCAAATCTCCATACTTAATAGATTCATGATCCATACCATCAATATGAATTTTTCCTGTTAATTTTCCAACTATCCTCTCAACTTCCTTTTCAGTCATTCCTGGCTTTATCCCCATATATCCATTCAATGTATTTTTATGCATGAAATTTTCTAAGAAATCATCACTCATTACATTAATCTGTGGTGATTTCTTATTCTCTATCGTTTCTTTCCCTTCCTTATCAGGATCATTTGGAACTTTACCTTCTTCACTATCTTTTTTAGATACTTGATGCACTGGTGTATCTTTTTTAGGTGCATCTACTGGTCTGACAAAAAAGTAATAATACGTCGAACATGCTACGACAATCATTGCAATAACTAAAATGACAATTACAATAAAAGACCATTTTTTTCGCTTTGAATTAGTGATCATTTGATTTCTATATTGCTCAAATGCTTCTAGATCATTCCCACATTGATTACAAAAGCGTTGAGTTTCATGAATATGATTCCCACAACGTGGACAATATTTCATTTTATTACCTACTTTCACTTCTTGAGGTTAAATTCTTAGATGCTTGTGAACATGTTGATATCTGTTTTTATCTTTCAGCTAAGCACTGAATTTTTGCAATATGATTGCCATCAATATCAACTGCAACTAAATATCCGTTACTTTTATCATTGTTATAAATAATTTCAGTAGGTGTATAACTATCATATGAATAATAGCGACTTAAAAAATCATCTACTTTTACATTATCTGGGCTTACGCCTACTGCTATTACCTTACCTTCTTCATTATTAGGGCTATAATCTACTGTAATATTTCCATATTTCGTTGATTTCCATTTGAACCCTGGCACTTCCAATATGCCTGTAGGTTTACCTATTAATTTTTCAACTTCATTTTTTGTCATACCTACCTTAATACCATAATAGCCGTCTCTACAATCACTCTTTAAATATGTATTTTCAAAATCTTCGGACATCACATCAATATTTGGAGACTTCATACGTATCTCTTTATCATTTTTTTGTTTAGATTTTTTCTCTCCTTGTCTCACTGTCTTTTTGATGTCTTCTTTAGTTTTATGATGTGTGCTTGTCACTTCCTCACTCTTTACCATTTCTGGTTTCACAAAAAAGAAATAGTATGTTAAACCTCCAGAAATTAAAATAGCTACTATAAGTATTACGAATAAAATATATGGCCACCTTTTGTTTTTTTGAGATGCCGCACTTTCATATAATTGATTCTCTCTATATTGTTTAAAAACTTTTAAATCACTACCACATTTATTACAAAATGATTGACCTTCTTTAATTTGATTTCCACATTGTGGACAAAATTTCATGATGTTACCTACTTTCTTTCTTATGATGCACATAATTCTGTTCGTGTTGTAGGTTGTCTGTGTCTTAGTTTAATCCATTCACACTTATATTTATTCATTATTTTAAATGACTTTAAAGTGTTTTCTATAAATTTATTATATTATATAAAAAAATAATAATGAAGTGTTTCTCACTTCATTATTACTAATTAGTTATTCTTTTCATAACGTACTTTTTGACGGTAACCATATGTGCTTTCTTTAATTAATTGATCATTAAGCAAACCTGCACCTATTGCTCCTGCAACAGTAGATATTGAGGTTGCAAACCAAGGAATACTTAAATAAAGTTGAACACTGGCTGGTCCTTTTAAACCTACTTGTTGTCCTAAGAATCCTGGAGGTAATAAAACCAGCTCTGCTATTAAGAATAATGAATATAAAATCATATAATATATAACAATGGCTATAAATAAAGTCATGATAGTTGTTAAATTATATAACATTACAATTCTTTTATGCTTAGCTTCTTTTGTAGATTCCCATAAACCATGGGATACCATTATCCAAACGAGCATACCTAAAATTGCCATGATGGAAATTCCAAATAATCGCCATACAGAAAAATCAAGACCCATATTCCACATGGTTGAAAAAATCAATCCGAATGCACCTGTCGTAAAAGCAATCGCTACAATATTACTTAAACTTGCCATCATATTCAGTGGGTTATTCGCAAAGGTCATCCCACTGACAAGTCGTATCATTCCAAGACTGCGTGAATTTGATAAATATCTTAAATGATTGTTTCCTGTTTCTTTTAAATGTACTTCTGTTTTCTCAATACGTGAAAAAGGAAATTGTTTATTGATTTCTTTCTTAACCCTATTATTGTCATCATAACCTATATGCGCTCTTTCAGAATAATGAAGTTCATTAATAATGGTTACGATAGCATGTTTAAAGCGATTCTTTACAGGACGCCATCCAAATGCAGGATATGAAAATATTGCAGCGCCATTTTTTTTATTAATATCTAAAGCAAGTACGTTTTGATGATAGAACATAGGTAAGTCTGTAATTCCTACAACATAATCCCATTCTCTTTTATTATGATAATCTTGAATTTTTTTGAATATTTCTTCCACACTTTCCGCAAAACCAGTAAGAGGATCCACCACGAGATCAACTTGCCAGTCACGTTGATGATTATCTTGTTCTGATAATATATTGGGTATGTCATTAATTAAACTTTGTGCTAATTTCTCTGTCACTCCTGGCGCCACAACGAGACCAATTAATTTTTCTTCACTCATGTTGTTTCCTCCTCTCTATGATCTTGTTTTTTATGTTCATCTTGTTGATTATCATTATTTTGTTTATTGGATGCACTTTCTTCAACTTGTTGATTTGATGCATCATGAGAAGATGATTGAGCTTGTTCTTTTTCTTTCTTCTCTTGTTCTGCTTCTTTATAACGATGATATTGTCGATACGAATAAGTAATCTGACGGATTTTCTCTTCATTCTCTACAGTAGACCCCATTGCCCCAGCAAGTAAACCTAGTGAAGATACAAACCATACTAATTTTACATAATTTATAAATGTAAAATGAGGATGTGCGCTGGTCCATTGATTAAATAAACTTGGTGGAACAAACAATGATACACTTATCGCTAATAAAAGATATAAAATAATATAATTTAAAAGTGTAATAATAAATAATGTGAATACGGTAGTAAAATTATAAATATAGCGATACACACGCTGTGACTTAGCCGTTTTACGTTCAATCAATTGATGTGCATAGAGTAACCAGCCTGTCATACCTAGGATAGCAATAAGCATAAGTATAATAAATCTTATTATGGAGTACTGTATACTCAGCTCCCAAGGCATGGAGAAAATCGATACATAAGTCCCAGTTGCAAAAGCAACTGAAATAATCTTTTTGAAATTAAAAATATTTTTCCATGGTTCATTTGCTCGTGTTAACCCTAAAATAAGTTGAATCCAACTGAGAATAAACCATCGATGAATATAACGTTGCTTTGGCGTTTCATCTTCATTTGGTTCTACTGCTTTAGGATGTATAAGAGGATGAATCTTGGGAGCCACTCTTGAAGTTGAATAATACAATTGTTCAATAATAGAAGTTAAACTATTTCTTAATTTTCGTCGTAGGTCTATCCAACCTAATGAAGGTAAAGATAGCATCGCTACTTGTTTATCATTATTAAAATCACTAATCACTACTTTATTTCCAGAAATACTTGGTAAATCTGTAATACATACAACAAAATCCCAATCATGTTTCTCTTTCATTTTTGCCGCTTTATCAATACTTTCATGTACATCTTCAGCTGAGCCAATCATTAAATCAACGTGGAGCTGAAATACCCATTCTTGTTGATCATTCACACGTTGATTCAGCTGTTCTTTTACATCTGGAATAACAGCTTCTACGTGTTTATGAGATACACCCGGTGAAGGTATCAAACCGATTTTGTGCATTGTGTTATCCTCCTTTCTTTATAAATATATAAAGTAAGGTGTACGTCGAAAAAGTCTACTCTTTTCAAACGTACACCTATTTATAAATGATTATTTAGCAAGTACAAGTGGTGAAAAGATAATGTAAGCAAGTACTACTAAACCTAGAACAATACCGCCTGTAATATAACGATATTTCCAAGGTGTAAGATCCACTTTAGCTTTATTAGTATTTAAGTCAAACGTATTGGAAGGTTTAAATTTATTAAAGACAAGTATAATAGCTAAATCAATAAAGAACATAAAACTAAAAGTATATAAATAATTTAATTGTGGCACCATAAAACTAATTGCAGCATATAACACAATGTGTGTAACTAAAGCTACTTTAGCGCCTAGTTTAGATGTGTGCTTAGAATAAAATGCAACTAAGACCAATGCAAGTACTGGCATACTATATACACCATTGAACTGTTGCACAATCGCATATAATCCACTTGGGAAAAGGGCAATAAGTGGAGATATACCTACTACAATAATGCCAATCACAACTGTCGCGATATGACCGACACGTGCAATATGTTGATCTGAAGCACGCTTACCAAAAATAGGTTTATAAAAGTCTAAAGTAAAGAGTGTTGTTGTACTGTTTAATGATCCAACAAATGAACTTAATATGGCTCCAAAAATAACTGCTCCGAATAAACCATAGCCCCAATCAGGTAAAATCGCCTGAATCAATGCAGGATAAGCATTATCATTAGATGTTATACCCCCATTGAAATAATTATATGCAATAACACCAGGAATCACTGTAAAAATAGGACCAAATACCTTGAATAAACTTAAATATATCGCACCTTTTTGTGCTTCTTTTAAATTCTTACCAGCTAAGGCTTTTTGTACAATCATTTGGTTCGCACACCAAAAGAATAAATTATTAAAGAACATACCAAAGAATAATGTTGGCCATGGAACAACATCTGAATCAATGGCCCCAAAAGCGTTTAGTTTTTCAGGCGTACGTTGGACCATGTGGTCGAATCCTTTTACAAAATTCCCATCACCTAAATGATGTAAACCTAAAATTGTAATAATCAAACCACCTATAATTAATCCGACACCATAGATTGAATCACTAAATGCGCTCAGTGACAAACCACCGATGAATAAGTAGATAACACCTACTGCACCAATGACAAATGCAATAATAATCGTTGCTGTGGCATCACTTACTCCTAAGTATTCCCCAATACTAAACATTTTATTAAATACTAATGAACCAGAATATAAGACAACTGGTAAAAATGATACAACATAAGTGAAAATAAATAATATAGAAACGAAACGTTTAGTAAAGGTACCATAACGCATTTCAAGTAATTCAGAAATGGTATCCACACCGTACCTTAAATATTTTGGTAAGAATATCCATGCAAGTAAGACAACTGCTACAGCAGCTGTGACTTCCCAAGCCATCACTTCCATACCCTTACCATAACTTTGACCATTCTGCCCTACAATTTGTTCTGTAGATAGGTTAGTCATAATAATCGTTGAGGCAATCGTAAATCCTGTTAAACTATTGCCTCCCATAAAATAGCCATCTGCACTATCAGTCTTTATTTTTTTTGAACGCCAGAACGCATAAAGACTGACCCCCATAACAACGGCTAAAAATAAAATAATTGCTAGCCAATTCATAATACGTGTCGCTCTCCTCAATATTTTATTTGCAAAAAATAAAAACGTTAAATCTTCATTCAACGTTAAACTGTTTATTACTTATCCTATAAAGCACCTATTTAGTGTAACTTCTATTTTAACCACGGTATATCTGATTTTCAATCATATAATTGAAAATTATTATAAAAATAAATTATATAAATTTTTATTTTTATATTCAAATAAAAAAGTAATCAATATATTCTTTAATGGAAGCGCTTGACTTCTGATAATAGAAGGCATAAAGTGAAACTATAGTTAAATCATATGCACTAGGGGTGTTTTAAAACTGAGATGAGGTGTAACCTCAAACCCTTTGAACCTGAACTAGCTTATACTAGCGTAGGAAAGTGTCGTATAAAATAAGATGACCTGTTGAGATGTGTCAAACTGTTCTCAATAATGATAGATCTATTTTAATGCAACTTTCCTAATGTGAAGGTTGCATATTTTTTCGCTGTAAATGAAGTAAATGGAGGCACGATCTTTATGACGAGAACAGTATTAGTAACGGGAAGTAGCCGTGGTTTAGGTGCGGTCATTGCAAAAACATTAGCTACACAAGGATTTGAAGTAATCATTAATTACAATCAAAGTCGTGAAGCGGCTGAGGCACTTGCAAAGGAGCTTGGTGACAAAGCTATCGCAATTCAAGCAGATGTCACACAACGTGATGAAGTTGATCGTTTAGTTAATGAGGCAACACATCATTTTGGAAAAATTGACGTTGTGGTCAATAACGCATTAGTTAATTTTAAATTCGATCCTAATGCGCAAAAGGCATTTAAAGACTTAGCATGGGAAGACTATCAACAACAAATTGATGGTACCCTAAAAGGCGCTTTTAATGTTACTCAAAGTGTCATTCCGCAATTTATAGAACGTGGTTCTGGTGCCATTGTAAGCATTGGCACAAATTTGTATCAACATCCCGTTGTCCCATATCATGAATACACAACAGCTAAAGCTGGATTGATTGGATTCACGCGTAATGTTGCAGCCGAATTAGGGCAATATGGTATTACTGCTAATGTAGTGTCAGGAGGATTGCTTAAAACAACTGATGCTAGTGCTGTCACTACACCAGACGTTTTTGATTTAATTGCACAGACTACGCCATTACGTAAAGTGACTACCCCACAAGATGTTGCTAATATGGTTGCTTATTTAAGTAGCGAAGCAGCAGATGGTATGACTGGTCAAAATATTACTGTCGATGGTGGTTTAACCATGAATTAATATATAACTGGTCTTCCTTATCTTAGAATAGAAATAAAATGAACATTGGAGTGAGAAATTAAATTGACCCATCAACATCAACTTCATCTCGGTATATTAATCTATGGATGTGGTCATCATCAAGCTGCTTGGCAACTTCCCAATTCAAGTATTGAACGTATCGGTGATATTCAATACTATCAAGAATTAGCTCAGTTATCTGAAAAAGGGTTGTTAGATGTAGTCTTTTTCGCAGATAATCAGTCTTTTATCCCTAGCTATACTTCTATGCCAAGTTTTTGGTTTGATCCACTGATTAACTTAACTGCTATATCTCAAGTCACACAACATGTTGGATTAGTTCCTACCATTTCAAGTACATTTTCTAATCCATTCACTGCAGCACGTCAGTTACTTAGTTTAGATCATATTAGTGGTGGACGAGTGGGATGGAATTTAGTCACTTCCATGACAGATGCCGAAGCTCAAAATCACAGCATGGACCATCTACCCAATCATGATGAACGCTATAAGAAAGCAGAAGAGTTTGCTCAAGTCATGAATGGATTGTTTGATTCTTGGCATACTGAAGATTTCAAACCAAATCGGCATCATCATACAATGATAAATCGCAATATCAAACCGCTTCACCACAATGGCAAATATTTTCAAGTTCATGGACCATTAACAACACCAAGTAGCATTCAAGGAAAACCTGTGGCGATGCAAGCAGGTGCATCTAAACAAGGTATTGCATTAGCTACAAAATATGCAGATGCAGTATATTCTGTTTCTTGGAATATGAAGCAAGCAAAACGTTATCGCGAGCGCTTAGATAGTGAAATGGCACAACATGACCACAAGCGTTATATTAAAGTCTTTCCTGGACTAGTCACTTATGTAGGTCATACACATGAAGAAGCATTGAAAAAGAAAGCAAAACTTGATCAACGACTTCCTATCAAAGCCGCTTTAAAGCAACTCAGTTTTTTCATTCAACAAGACTGTAGTCAGTGGGAATTAGATGCTCCTGTGCCTAAACTACCTTCTTTAGAAGAGTTTAACGGTCCCGTCGGTCGATATGAAACCATCTTAGAAATTATTCAAGATAAGCAACCTACTGTCAGAGAACTGCTAAGTTACCTTAATGCGGGGGGTGGACATCTGACACTCATAGGTACGCCAAAAGAAATTGTAGATGAAATGGAACGCTGGTTTAATGCGGGTGTTGCAGATGGATTTAACTTAATGCCACCTTCTTTACCAGATAGTTTAGACGACGTGGTTACACTCATTGTACCTGAATTACAACGTCGTGGCTTATATCGACATCAGTATAAAGGTTCTACACTAAGAGAACACTTAGATTTAATTTAATATTAAAATCATTTATCTAATATATTTTATCCAAACCATATAGTAGAAATTGTAGAAATTAACGTAAAAAGCGATGGTATTAACTTAGGAATACCATCGCTTTTATATATCATATTATTAATATTTGTATGGATCGTTATCTTTTTCTTCTTGAAGCTTTCTTGCTTCATCTTGAATAAAATCATTACTTCGTTTATTCGTTTTATGATTTGAATAACGTTGATCACGATAGTCGTCATCATTTGAATCATTTACGTGTGTATCGTGGTATCTTTCATTATTATTGTCCGCTGCTTGATCTTTATTTGAATAATGATCTTTAATATAACGTTGTTGTTGTCTTTCTTCTTCTTCATTCAAAATGAATGCATTATTATTTGCATTTACATCATGATGGTCTCTTCTGTAATGATCATTATAACCGCCATTGCCATACATGTCATGCTTAGGTTTACGAACAAGTAACATAATACCAGCAATTAACCATAAAATTAAACTAATCCAGTTTGTAGCAATCGCTAAAATACCTGCAATAATTAATAAGATACCTGCAAGTTTAGGTTTTTTATTAATTAAAATACCGCCAATAATTGCAAGAATTAATGGGATGAACGCGCCCCATGTAAAGAAATTAAATAAACCACCTAATGCATCCATACCATTATTTATTTCTGTTATAGAAACCTCATTGCCTTGTTTTTGTGTTTCATTAATAATTTGTTCTTTAAAATCAGCATTACCAATAAAGGGTTTAATCATTAAAAACATAATTGCAACTAATGCTTGAATCGCAACACCTATCCAAGTAAGAACGTGTTCCCCTGTACGTTTAATGTTATTGTTACTATTTCTATTTGTTGTATCATCATATTGTTTTACCATTATTCCGCCTCCTTTTTTTATCCTTATACCCTACTGCCTAAAGTCTTACACTCATTTATATATAAGAATGAGGATTTCTTTTTACTAATATATCAACGATGAATGAGACGATAATATACACGAGACGTCATTACATACATCAAAGCATAGATTATCATTACAAACACTAAGACACCGATATAAGTTGTTAAAAATAATTTTATATCATTAACATCTAAAATACCAAGCAAAGTATAAATCATTTTAGAAGCACATAGTACATGTATCATAGATATTATAATAGGTAAAGTAAAAATAATAACTACTTGGTCATTAATAACAGATTTAATTCGTTCTTCTTCTAAACCTACTTGACGCATAATTCGATAGTTTTTTCGATCTTCATATCCCTCAGCAATATTCTTATAATACATCATCGTAAATGTGCCAATCATTAAGACTAAAGAAACAATAGTGCCAACAAAAATGAGACCACCATAAATATCAAACATTTCCTTATTTAATTCATCTTTTTTATCAATTTGAATATCATATTGTTTCATCAATTTAGAATTAATATGATCTATGGACTGTGTATCATGTGTTTTAAGATTAAAAGCAATGTATGAGTTAATATTTGCTGTTGTTTGATAATAATAAATCAATTGACGTTGTTGATTTACATTATGAGTAACAAGCGTGACTGCTCCTGGAAATGGAAATGAAAAATGATCTCCCTTTAACTGATTTGTTTTAAATGTTTGATTCATTAATTTGATATGGTTTAACTTTTGAAACATGACATTATTCGTTAATATTCCCATTTCATTATGTTTAAGTCGTAGATTCGTATGATTGATTGTATTGTAATCTTGCTGATTCATTACAATTAAATATACACTATTTACATCCAATGGACTATTCTCATTATCTCGCTTTACAAATGTACCCTTTTTATAAGTGACTGCGACACTTCCACTTGTATATTCTCTGAAAGCATCAACATCAACATATCTCTTAATCTCGTTTTCTAGCTGACGTACTTTGTGTTTACTCGTAGTACTATGATGCACATCTCCACTCAATTCAATACGATATTGTGTTGGCATTAAATGATTCGCACGTTGGTCTACACTACGATATGTAGCGACGCTCATTCCTAGAGTCACAATAAGAAAAGTACATAGCATGGTTAAACTAGCCAAACCGATAGAATTAGAATTCATTCTTGAGCGTAAACCAGAAATAGTAAAAAAATATTTAGGTCGATAATAAACACTCGGAATCTTTTGAAGCCAATCTATCACTAAAACACTCAGTGATATAAATAAGCAATACGTTCCTATTGTCACTAAAATAAGGGCAATAAAAATATTACGTAGTGAAACCAAAATGAGTGTATCTTTTAAGGCAATCATATAACTGTCAACAACAGTTATGATTCCAACAATCAATAAGATATAGAGTAAAGGTTTGGACCACTGTTTTTCCGTTGGATGTTGCTGCTGTATTAACTTAATAGGACTTTGAAAAGTGATTTTTATATTGTTGACAATAAATAAAAATAGCATCATTATCGCTAACATCAACAAGGTGTATCTCATTGCACTTATATCAAATGGATATTTTTTCAAAGATACATGCGTATACCCTAATATTTTATTTAACGACATATAAGTTAATGCACCAAATAAGTAACCACCTATCATACTCAGACACCCAATGATAATATATTGATAAATTCCTTCTATAAACAACATTAACCTAAAATGCTTTTTTTCCATACCAAGAATCATATTCATAGCCAGCTCTTTTTGACGACGTCGCATAATAAAACGATTAGCATAAAGAATAAAAAGTAGTCCAAACAGACACATAAAAAAATTTCCGATACCAATAAAAACTGGAATAACATCACTATGCTTATGAATCGAAGCATTCATGTTTAAGGATAATAAAATAAATTCAATACCAAATAATGTACTGATTACTAGAATAAATGGAATCATAATATGTCGCTGTGTTTTAAAATTCTGAGTGACTAATGTCCAAAGCAAGCGAAAGGTCATTTTAATCACCTCTTTCGTGAAGCATTGCTAAACTATCAGCAATACGTTTTTGAAACTCTGATTGTAGTTCCTCCCCTCGATAAATTTCATGATATAAACGGCCATCTTTAATGAACAAAATACGTTTGGCATAAGAAGCATCCACAGCCGAATGTGTCACCATTAAAATGGTTTGCTCATTTTTATTAATATCTCTAAATAGTTCCATAATCGTTTTAGATGTTTTAGAATCAAGTGCACCTGTAGGCTCATCTGCGAGTAACAAATCCGGTTCATTAATCAGTGCTCGACAGATAGCCACGCGTTGTTGTTCTCCTCCTGATATTTCAAAAGGATATTTATTAAGCAGTGGTTCAATATGTAATTGATAACTTAAGCGATAGAGACGATGACGCATCATCTGATGTGAGCGATTCGCAAGTACAAGCGGCATTAAGATATTATCTTTATTTGTCATTGTCGGCAAAATGTTAAAGTCTTGAAAGACAAAACCTAAATGATCTCGACGGAAATATGCGATTTCTTTATTACGCAATTGACGGATATTTTGCTCGTCAATCGTTATCGTACCTTCAGTAGTTTTATCATAAGTTGCAATTAAATTAAGTAAAGTGGATTTCCCAGATCCAGATTCACCCATAATTGCTACAAATTCACCCCTATCCACATTAAATGAAATGCCATTTAATGCGGTAGTAGCATTCAGACCTCTCCCAAATGTTTTTTTTACATTATTCACGTCTAACAACATGATATCCATGCTTCCTTTCTTTTCATTAAACTCTTTAATTTATCACTTACTACTATCATAAAACAAAAAGAAACCAGTAACATTAATCATTTCTTAAAAATGTTACTGGTTGTCCTTACATTATTGAAAGTTTAATTATTTTCTGGGAAATGTATGTCAAATGTAGTTCCTTCATTGAGCGTTGAAGACACTTCTACTTTATGATGTAAATGTGCCGATATATGTTTAACAATAAATAATCCAATGCCACTTGAATGTTGATTAAGTCTTCCGTTATAGCCCGAGTAGCCTTTATCGAAGATTTTGGGAAGATCGGCTTTACTAATTCCTACACCATTATCTCGTATAGATAGCACACGATTTTCGTTGTTAAACGTAATCCAAATGTCTTTACCACGTGCATATTTCAAAGCATTATTAAGAATTTGTTCTATCATGATTGTACACCATTGAACATCAGTAAGTACTTCATCTTCACAACGTGTGTAATGAATGTTTGTTTTTTGGTCGATGAATTGAATCGAATATTTCATAATAAGAGGTTTAACGAGATCATTAATGACTACTTTCGAAAAGGACATATCCGTTTCTTGATTCATTAATTTTAAATAGCTAAGTGCAAGACTCGTATAGTTATCAATTTGTATAATTTCTTGACGCACGCGATTCACTACATTATCTTCATTTCTTTCTAAAAGGAGTTTCGAAGCGGTAATAGGTGTCTTCATTTGATGCACCCATGTTAAAAAATAGTTCTCAACATTGACTTGGTATGCAGATTGTTCATTTTTTACACGTTGTAATTCATCTTCTAAGTCAGCAACTTCTTCTTTTAAAGACACTGCTTCTTGAAATCCACTAAGTTGAATCAACCAAAAAATAATCATTATGAAAAGAATAATTGCCATACCTAGAAAGAATGCGTTGAAAGGCAAATTAAAAAGAAAGAAAATCACCAAAAAAAGTAATAGAAATAATGCTACTATCATCATTTGATGACGTATCGATTTTATAAATGCTTTTAACATCATATTTACACCTTATACCCTACATTTTTCTTTGTCTCAATGAAATCAACAATACCGATAGATTGCAGTTTTTTACGTAGGCGTGTCATATTTACTGCTAACGTATTATCATCAATAAAATTCTCCGATTCCCAACATTTTTCAATGATTGCTGTACGACTGACATATTTCCCTTCATTTTGAAATAATTTATTCAAAATTTGTAGTTCAGTAAACGAAAGTTGTACAGAGTCATCGTTGTAGTAAAGTGTGGCTTCATCAACAACGAGCTTACACCCTTTAACAGTAATCTCATTATTTGAAACCGTTAAATCATATGTTCTACGTAGCAATGCTTGAATTTTCGCTATAGTAAGTGATAAATTAAATGGTTTTTCAATAAAGTCATCTCCGCCCATTTGAATTGCCATAATTTGATCCATATTGTCAGTACGCGAACTAATGAAAATAATTGGGACATTAGATACTTTACGTATCTCTTGGCACCAATGATAACCATTAAATGTAGGTAAATTAATATCTAATAACACAAGTTCAGGTTCTGAAGTTTTAAATTCTTCGAGAATATTATCGAACTGCTTAGCAATACTCACTTCATAGTTCCAATGTGAGAGTTCATTCCCTAGACTTTCTGCAATGACGACATCATCTTCGACAATCAATACTTTCATTTTTTTCATCCTTTATTTTGCGTCATGATCATTATTGTCATTAGGATTAGACATTTTATTTTTTTCTTGTTCAAATTTATTTTCTTTATGTTTCGTTTTTTTCTTACGTTTTCTTTCTTCCATAATAGATAATGCGATAAATACAACTATCAGTAAAGGAGATAACATTACGAATATCATTATTGATTCACCTCTATATATTTATTCATGACATGATTTCTTTAACTTTATTTTAACGCTTTTTCTTTAAATTGAATATATTCGAGATTAACTGTTTCATAAAAAAGTAAGGAGCGAGATTCGAATTCATTTTGAATACGCCGTCTCACTCCCATGCTTCTTTTACTTTTAATCTTCTTTATTTAAAATATACTTTCTAATAT
Organism: Staphylococcus sp. HMSC069E10; assembly: GCF_001809205.1. NCBI lineage: Bacteria > Bacillati > Bacillota > Bacilli > Caryophanales > Staphylococcaceae > Staphylococcus > Staphylococcus sp. HMSC069E10. The sequence goes on from NZ_KV796492.1 coordinate 28,202, forward strand.
CTTCTATGGTGATCGCTTCTTTAATTTGTCTTTTGATATCATTGATTTTTGCTATTCTTCCAATACTCCCTGCCCAACTTTTAGGACTATGCTGTTTCCAATCATCTAATTCTTTAAATAGTTCTTGTAATGTTGTCATATGTTTACCACCTTTTTTTAATTTGGGTAAATAAAATAGCCCTCCTTAAATAAGAAGCGCTTGTCGACATCTTCTTATCTTTCAGGAAAATCCTGTTGGATGTAGCACCTCACGCAAAGCGCAGTTGCTGAAGTTTCATAGGGCCAATTCCCTCCACTTACTCTTAATAAGATCAAACTATTTTATTTAATACTATTATAACATATATTTTCAATTCTTTATATTAAATTAATTTATCAAATCATAGAATATGATAAATTAATAATTTTTTACAATACCTTAAACTAAAGTTTACTAAATACTTACTTCAAATCAAATAAAGTTTCTTAATATAAATATGTAAGTAATCTATATTTTACATATTAGGGGGCTTTTTTAATTATGAGTTTTATTAATAAATTTGGAAAAACCACAGTAGCAACTTCAATCCTAGCTGCTTCAGTATTAGGTACAACACATGTATCATTTGCATCTGGTGCTGGACAAGGTGCTCAAGGTCAACAAGGTCAAGATGGCGATTACATGGCCATCGGTAACACTAAAAATCCTAAAAATGTGATTTTCATGGTTGGAGATGGTATGGGTCCTTCTTATAATTCAGCTTACCGTTATTATGCAGATAATCCTAATACCAAAGAATTAGATCAAACTGCTTTTGATAAATATTTAAAAGGGACTAACCGTACTAACCCTAATGATCCTAAAGAAAATGTAACTGACTCAGCTGCAGGTGGTACAGCTTTCGCTACAGGTCATAAAACATATAATGGTTCAATCTCTGTAGATAATGATAAAAAACCTTTAAAATCAGTATTAGAATATGCTAAAGAACAAGGTAAATCAACTGGTTTAGTGACAACAGCAGAAGTCACTGATGCAACCCCAGCTGTGTATGCGGCACATGTAGATGATCGTGATAAAAAAGATGAAATTGCACAACAATTTTATAATGATAAAATTAATGGCCAACATAAAGTAGACGTTATCTTAGGTGGGGGCTCTAAATACTTCGGTAAAGAAAATGGTCATTTAACTGAGAAATTCCAAAAAGATGGTTACGACTATGTAACCAATAAAACTGACTTAGCTAACTCTAAAAATGATCAAGTATTAGGTTTATTTGCTGAAAAAAATATGCCGTTACAAATTGATGCACCACAACAAAATCCATTATTAGCAGATATGGAAGACAGTGCATTATCTAAATTAGAAAAAAATGATAAAGGATTCTTCTTAATGGTAGAAGGCGCTTCAATTGATAAATCTGGTCATCCTAATGATATCACTGGTGTCATGTCAGAAATGAGCGGTTTCGATAAAGCATTCCAAAACGCTATCGACTATGCGAAAAATCATAAAGATACATTAGTTGTCGCAACTGCTGACCACTCAACTGGTGGTTTATCCATCGCTAAAGGTAAAGATTATGTATGGAATCCAGACGCTATTCATAAAATGAAACATTCTGGTAGTTACATGACTGAACAAATTGCTAAAGGTAAAGATCCTGAAACAGTGATCAATGAAGGTTATGGTGTCGACTTCCCTGAAAAACAACTAGATAAAGTTAAAGAAGCTGCAAAAGAACTTAAAGACGTAACTGATAAAGCAAAAGACGATAAAGATCCGAAAATTGCTGAAGCAACAACTCAATTACAAGATGCAATTCAAAAACCAATTAACGATGCATCTCATACTGGTTGGACAACATATGGTCATACTGGTGAAGACGTAAATACTTACGCATATGGTCCAGGTGCTGATAAATTCCGTGGTAACATTGATAACACAGATAGCGCGAAAAACATCTTCGACTTCTTTGGTCAAGATGTAACGTCTAATCAAAATCAACAATAATATGTAGCTCATAGATAAGACGCTCTCTATAATTGAAGAGCGTCTTGTTTTATAGTCAGATAAATCACTTTAGCAAGTAATGACCTGCTAAAGTGATTTTTTACATCATTATTTCATTTCTAAATTATCTTTAATTTTTTGTTTTACTTCATTTAAGCTATCTTTATTGGAATAGAGCTTAAAACTGGTATATCAAGGTCTCGTTTGATATCTTTTTCAATTATGTATTTTTTTACTTAGTAATATTTTTAGTTGTAAATGATTTAATTATAATTAATTCTTTCGTATATCAATACATTAAAACAAAAAACCGAGATATTTCAATCTTAGAAATATCTCGGTTTATATGATTAATATTCAATATTTGGCATTTCGTTTACTTTGTTTTGATATTTTTTGAAAGCAATATAGCCTACAAAACCAATAATAGTTGTAACTAAAAGTTTTTTCATTATTGTCACTCCTTTTAATTTTTAGCGTACATTAGATTTGTTTAATCAAAAAACAAGTCTAGACTAAATATATTATACACTCATTTGGTATTATTTTTAAAGTCAATCGAACAAATTGCGTTATATTTATGTCATTTTAGAGAATGTATTGACAATAATATCTAATTTTTCATCACAAATAAACAAATATATATCGCAACAAATTCTAAGAAAGTAAAAAGATAAATATATTTTAAATTCAGCTTTTCTTTAAGTGGTACCTCCCAATGTGGATACTGACGTTCATAATAGACATTTTGAGTAAAAAATAATCCTAAACCAAATGGAATATAAGTAATGATGTTTTTATACTTTGACTCTAACTCTATTTTATTAAGAAAATGTCTCATCAGCACTTGCAATATAATGACAATAACTAAGAGGAGTAGTATGTGAATCATTTTATTAATCGTACCCCTTTCACAAATAATATAACAGTGGCTTGTAATAACACTATAAGTACAATAAAAATTAACACTTTTTAAATTGATGGCATCAAACACGTGATACGTAATCGTGTTAATGGGTATGTAAATAACCAAACCATATGAAATCTCAAAACACGTCCTACAAATATTCCTATTCCATTTAGAAACTTTAAAAACAATACTAAGTAATGATTAAGGTCATATATTAGAAGTATAATGTGATAAAGTTATAAATATAAAGATTATATAATTTATTGCAAAGGAAACACTTATTAAGTAACTATGTAAATACTGCCTATTCAATTAAATCAATAACGATATAAAAATATGTCCTTACAATATAACGTGGTGTTACATTCTACACTACTTTCTTTCTATAAATAAATTAAGGTTAGGAAAATAGAATGCTAACACGTGATATCTTAACATTCTACTTTACTCTAACCTCTTCTATATTAAATCGTGTACTTTCGAATTGCATTATTTATAACTGTTGTAAAGGAAGACATGGCTAGCGCTCAATTGTTTTCATTTTTTATGTACTTTTAACAAATAACCGTTATGCGTGAAAAATATTTATTAACAATCTAGTGTTAATTCTAATTGACCTCCCTTAACATTTTATAATGTAATCTACAATATTATTTGGTTTTATTACAGTCAACTATCCTATCGTACGTTGTACATTAAATGTAAATATATTTAATTCTTTTGAAATAAGTTGAATTAACTTTTCATTGTTATTGATCATAGACAGTATATTTTCTCCTTAAAATGGTATAGAAACATCTGAACTTTCAATATACATCAGTTTAGCTTCTTTTTTAAGATTCTTTTTCATCTTTTAAATGTTTAATATCTTGAAACCCTTCTCGATAATTCGATAATTCTTCCATAATCGCATACCAATCTTTTCCAACTTTTTGGAACGTTTGTTGCATTAATTCATCTTGTGCTTTGTTTAATTTTTCTACTAGTTTACTTCCTTTAGGCGTGGGAAATAATTGCTTTACTCTTCGATCTTCTTCAGATTGTTGTTCAATAACTAATGCTTCTTCTTTTAACTTTTTCAATGTTGCGTGAGACCCTTGCTTTGATATTTCTAACGTATTTAGTAACTGCTTAATCGTAATACCAGGCAATTTATTGATAAAAAATAAAAAGCGATGATGTTGTCGACTCATACCATATTTTTCGATAATTTCATCTGCAGTCGTCACAAACGTTTTATAAGCGAAATAAAATAGCATGTGCTCATAATCATTTTTATTTCGATCCATATTCACTCGTTCCTTTTCAAAGTCATTATTAATTATTATAGTAAATTTTCTAACGACTTTCATCAAAAGGTCAATAATGTTGATTTTATTTATAACCAGGCTTATCCTATATATGTAAACAAAAGCAATACAAAGGTGGAATTGAATATGAAACAACGTGTAGGACAATATTTAATGGATGCAGTACATGAAGCAGGTGTCAATAAAATATTTGGTGTGCCAGGAGATTTTAATCTAGCATTTTTAGATGACATCGTCAGTCATGAAGGCGTTGAATGGGTTGGAACAACGAATGAACTAAATGGTGCTTATACCGCTGATGGTTACGCACGAATGAATGGACTAGGCGTACTCGTAACAACATTTGGCGTTGGCGAATTAAGTGCTGTTAATGGTATTGCAGGCGCTTATGCAGAACGTGTTCCGGTCATTGCTATCACAGGCGCACCAACAAGAGCTGTTGAAAAGGCAGGCAAATATGTGCATCACTCTTTAGGTGAAGGACACTTTGATAGTTATCGACACATGTTTGAACCTATTACTACTGCACAAGCCTATATTACAACTGAAAATGCAACAACTGAAATTCCTAGAGTAATCAATGCTGCAATTCAAGAACGTCGACCTGTACACATTCACTTACCAATCGATGTAGCAGTGTCAGATATTGAAGTTGAACAACCATTCAAAGTTGAAAAAACACCTCAACAAGATGTATCTCAATATGTAGATATGGTGGCTGATAAGTTACGTTCAGCTAAACAACCATTAATTATTACTGGTCATGAAATCAATAGTTTCCATTTACATGATGAATTAGAACAATTTGTAAATAAAACGAATATTCCAGTTGTTCAATTATCGTTAGGTAAAGGGGCATTCAATGAAGAAAACCCACACTATATGGGTATTTATGATGGAGAAATTGCTAAAGATGACATTAAAGACTATGTCGATCATAGCGATGCTATTTTAAATATTGGTGCCAAATTAACTGACTCAGCTACTGCAGGCTTTTCATATAAATTTGATATTAACGAAGTGGTCATGATTAATCATCGTCTATTCAAATTAAACGATACGATTGATAAAGAAATTATATTGCCTGAATTCTTAGAAGCGTTAAGTACGATAGATTATACAAATAAACATTCATTCCCTTCTTATCAACAACCAAAATCAATTGACTATGAATTAACTGATGATACGTTAACGCAAGATATTTACTTTAAAATGATGCAAGACTTTATTGGCGACAATGACGTATTAATCGCTGAACAAGGGTCATCCTTCTTTGGAGCTTACAGTTTAGCTTTACCTAAAAACATGTCATTTATTGGTCAACCTTTATGGGGTTCAATTGGTTACACATTACCAGCTACATTAGGTTCTCAATTAGCTAATCCACACCGTCGTAATATCTTATTAATTGGTGATGGGTCATTCCAATTAACTGTTCAAGAATTATCAACAATGATTCGCCAAGATATTAAACCTGTGATTTTCTTAATTAATAATGATGGTTATACTGTTGAACGTCTCATTCATGGTATGGAAGAGCCATATAACGATATCAACATGTGGGATTACAAAGCATTACCCAAAGTATTTGGTGGAGATACTGTACAAGTACATGACGTTAAATCTTCAAAAGATTTAAAAGAAACGTTTGATGATATTAATAACCATCCAAATCACATGCACTTTACTGAAGTCACAATGAAATGGGATGACGCACCTCAAACACTACGTGATATCTCTAAATCATTTGCTAATCAAAACAAATAATGGATATTGGGAGAACATTTAAATAAATCAATTAAGAGCGACTATATATGTCAATAATACATATTTAGTCGCTCTTTTTTATAAACTTTTTTCATTTAAAAATTTATTATCGATCACATCTTTTGTAATATCCTGTAAATGTTTGATATTCCATTCACTTTTTGAATCATACTGTAGTCCATGTTTCTCTGCTAATTGTGATGTGTAATCATCAAGGTTATAAATTTTAAAATGTTGTCGTGTTTGTTTATTGGTAGGACGTGCTTGTTCGTAATGATTGACCATGCTTGTCCATTTAACATTTTCTAAATGTACACCTTTAGGTTCTTTTACTACATCGAAGTTTATCCTTCCTAACAATTGATTATTTTCATCTCCACCATATTGTCCATTTAAAAAATTACCTAAAGAATAAGCTACCAAGGTTTTATGGTGATGATCTTTTGCTTTAACCCACTTTACTGGTTGAATCACATGTGGATGCGTGCCAATGACGACATCTACACCCTCATTTGCAAATAATTGAGCGTACTTCTTCTGTGTTTTATTTGGTGTATGGTGATTTTCATTTCCCCAATGTGCCGACACCATGACGACGTCGCTTTGTTGTTTTGCTTTTCGTATATCATGTTTAATAGTAGCTTCATCAAACGTTTTTACTGTATATGGATAGTTTGAGACCATATCATTTGTTCCATATGTATAACTTAATACACTGATTTTCACGCCATTTTTAGAAATGGTATGTACACGATTCGCCTCTTTTTTCGAATTGTATATCCCTGTAAACAATACGTTATGATCAAATTTTTCCCAAGTCTGTATATGATTTGTGATCCCTTGATCTCCTTGATCTAAGGAGTGATTATTTGCACCATTAATCACATCGAACCCTGTTGCAACAATGTCACTTGCTACCTGACTAGGTGTATTGAATCGTTTAAATCCAGAATATGGAATATCATCCCCACCAAGTGGAGACTCCTGATTGACAAAAGCTAAGTCAGGCCTAGCTATGTCTTTCTTTATATTAGAATACATTGGCTTAAAGTTATATGTACCATCTGAATATTGTGCATCATGATATACGACAGGATGAATTAAATTATCTCCCACTGCTACTACCGATATTTTTTCACTATTATTTTCAACAAGAGCCATACCGCATATCAGTGAAAATACTAGAAAAATAACAACCGAAGTTATGTAATATTTGTACACTAAACTTACGCTCCTTATTGATTTAGAGTAGATTCTTTTATATTCACGAAAAACCTAAAATAATTAATACTTGTAATTATTTTAAAATACTCAAAATAATAACTCAAATTAGTTTATGAATTAAAAAAATAAGAAATAGAAAAAGTATCTATTTCTTATTTTTGGTTATCTATCCTTACTAGATGTATCAACATGTTTGATGGGTTGATCGATGGCACTTGCTAATTTGAAAGTTTAGTTTTAACTGTAGTGTTCATTGGTTACTTAACTTTATTCGTTGTAGGTATTGCTGGTTTTGTCTATACTATTTTAGCTATTCTTGCAATGAATAAGGGCGAAGATTTTGTTGTTCCATTTACGATTGAAATCATTAAATAAAACGAAATATCCCTTTGTGACGTATCATCACAAAGGGATATTTTTTTATTTCTCTACTAACCATTCAATGGTACGTTCAATTGCTTTGTCCCAAAAAGCATAATCATGTTCCCCAGGTCCTTCTTCATATTTATAATTGATACCTTTTTCATCTAAATATTTCATAAATCGTTGATTATCATCATATAAGAAGTCTTCTGTGCCACATTGAATAAAGAGTTCTGGAAGTGTTGCGCCTTTATCAACCGCTTCATCCACTAAGTGATAGGTATCTAACTCTGTACCTTTAACTTTTAAAGCTTCACCGGCAATGGCTTTGGGATCAAAGTCATTCCACTCAATATCGAGTAATGATTGTACATCACATACCGCTGACAATGGCGCTGCTTTAGAAAATAAATGGCTTTGAGTTAAAGCGAATTTTATTGTTCCGTACCCCCCCATTGAATGACCTGCAATAAAATTATCTTCTCTTTTTTTAGATACTGGTAACACTTGATGTGCATAATTGTAAATTTCTAATATATAGTCATAGTAGCTATGACCAAAAGCCATATTCGCATAGCCACTGTGATCTGCATTCGGCATAATCACTGCCAACTGATGTGCTTCTGCATAACGTTCGATACTTGTGAAACGCATATACGATGTCGCATCACTTGATAAACCATGGAGCAGTAATAACATTTTTAAAGGTTTTACAGGTTCATGTTGTTTAAAAAAGCTATCGTCTTCTGGAACGATGGCTGTAAACGATTGATTCATCCCAATCGTAGGTGATTTATAATTAATAGTCATAAATGCCATATTGTTTCGTCCTTCCGTTTTATAAGTATGATATCTATTTTACACTTTTTGTAGACTAATGGAACGTTTTTTAATATAAAAAGACGCTAGCCAAATGACTAACGTTTTTGTCAATAAATTGTTTCACGTGAAAACATTATATATCTTCTCTAAATAAAGGTTGACTCATACATCTTGGACCTCCACGACCACGTACCAATTCACTGCCTTTAATTTCAATCACTTTAATCCCTTTATCACGTAATAATTGATTAGAGACATAGTTTCTATCGTATGTTACCACAACGCCTGGGCGAATACATAATGTATTAGATCCATCGTTCCACTGTTCTCTAGCACCGTCTATGACATCTCCATTGCCAGTAGGTATAAATTCTACGTCATCTACACCTAATGCATTGGCTAACGTTTCTCGTAGCTGTCTAGAGTGTGTAATTTTAATATCATCTTTCATTTTATCTTGTTCAATTGTAAAGATATTCATGTGATTCTCTTCTTTAAAAATAGCTGCATGCACTGTAAATTTGTCATAATCAATCATTGTAAATACAGTATCTAGATGCATAAATGTACGACTATTGGGTATTTCAATCGCAAGTACTTTTTTAAATGTAGTATAGTCGTCTTTAAATATATTTCTTGCTAGTCGCTCAATGGCTTCAGCTGATGTACGTTCTGAAATACCGATAGCTAATACATCTTTAGAAAGCACAAGCTCGTCTCCACCTTCGATGTTAAACGGTGATGTACGATCAAGCCACACTGGTATATCTGCATCTTTAAAACGTGGATGATATTTTAGAATATACGTCATAAAAATAGATTCACGACATCTTGCGCGCCAATACATACGATTGATCGACATACCTCTACCAATACTTGCTTGAGGATCCCGTGTAAAATATAAATTGGGCATCGGATCTAAATAGAATGGATAACGATCATCTAAATATTCCACTAGATGCGTTGTTTCAAGTTGAATGTCCTCTTTACGTATCCCAGACATCATTGTTTCAATTAATGCTTGATTTGATAATGTTGAAAAATATGTTTTAATTTCTGTCTCATGACCTAAAATTGTTTTTTGAGATTCTGATAAAATATCATCAATCAATTGCTGTCTTACATCTTCATTTTCAATCGCTTCAGCAGCAAGTTGTTCTAGATAAACGACTTCTACCCCTTCACTTCTAAGTGTTTCTGCAAATTGATCATGCTCTTCTTGTGCCACTTTTAAATATGGAATGTCGTCAAACAACAATCCACTTAAATGATCAGGTACTAAATTTTCTAACTCTTTACCTGGTCGTTTTAATAGCACTGTTTTTAATGTACCGATTTCATTATTAACTTGAATTGGCCCCTTTGTCATTTGTATTCCTCCTTCAAGTAAATGGTATATTTATTGTAATTATCATGAAGCAGTGGTTCATAATATACATTTCATGTATATAATTCTATCGTAGCACTAAATGTTAATTTCCAATAATAAAACCTTTTAATTATCGATCAGAAGACGATTTTAAAATTTTAACTTGAAATACCTTTATATAATCATTTAATATTTATTCGCCTATGTGTATAAAAAATGATTGAAGCGAATACGTTCACTTCAATCACCCATTTAATTCATTGCTTTTTGTACTGTACTATAGCCTAATACGACGCGGTCTACTTTACCTTTATTAACATCAAACCAAACTGTCATACCATTTTGTTTAGGTTGATAGTAATAAATACCTGTTGTGTTGTTGTTACCATTATCAATTTTTTGTAGCTCTTTACTATATACTTTTTTTAGTTGTGTTAATGAAAGTTGACCTTTGACTTCCATATCTAATAACGAGGCAGTTTTACCATCTTTAGATACATTTCTGAAGTATTGATCATATTTCAATACCGATTTATTAGATGTTGTCGATTTAATTTTAATGCCATTAAATTTAACATTTTCAGCTTTAATCGCATTTTTAAAATTTTTATCTAATACGAATGAAGCATTTTGACCCGCATAACCATTATAGTTGTAATATGATGACGTTGCTGCGTGTGCAGTCGGCTGTTGAACAAGTGCACCTGTGACGCTAGCACCTAATAGTGTACTAAACGCTATTGTTGTAGCTACACATACTTTTGTTGTCTTTTTCATATACGTCTTCCTCTTTCTCTTTAAACTACTCATATCATACTTCATTACTCATATCTATACAATCATTATATCAATTGGTTATCTATTTAAATATTTTTTTATAAAATTGTGTTATACTATAAATAGGAGTAATAGTTCTATTTACTCCTTCATAAAAAGTTATACTACGTCATAACATTAGACCACGAGTTTACTTCCCCTTTGTTAAACTTGTGGTCTTATGATATATAAATTCATTATTTTAATTTTTAAATATAAGATTTATTTATATTATGAGAAACCACTTCCTAAAATCGAACGTATGTTCTATAATATTATCGAGGTGGTTTTAATGATTCCTGATCAATACAAACATGAAACAGATTATCGTAACATTCCTAGAGAATATTTAGACGCTAATATACCACAAGGACGTGGCATGATTAAGTGGGCACCGTTTATTATATGTACTAATCTCATAAAAAATCTAATTTAATAGGGTTCAAACATAATTTATATATGTATTATGTTTGAACCCTATATCTATTTATTTTTTACTAATATCATTTAAAATGTCTCGCAATTCTTCAATTTCTTTGTTATTTAATTCTTCATTTTTCGCAAAATTAAGCACTAAACTTTTCATATCCCCTCCATACAATTTATTAAGAAAGGTTTTAGCAGTTTTCATTTTAATATCATCTTCTTTAATAATTGATGAGTAAAAATAAATATTATTATATTTATATCGTTTTATAATCTCTTTTTTATATAGTCTTGTAATTAATGTTCTAATCGTCTTATCGCTAACTTCTTTATTTTTTTGAATCTCAACTACAATTTCATTAGCTGATACTGATTTTTTATTCCATATTATATTCATAACATCCCATTCAGCCATAGATATTTCAACTTGCTTATTGGCCATTTAAAACACCCATTTCTTTTAATATTTTTTCATTTATGAATTTAGCATTTTCACCAGAGGCTTTTTCATCTGATAAATGTGTAGAAAAATAATACTTATCATGATTTGTAATTACGTAACCTACAAACCACCCATTATTATATTTCCCGTTTACTATACCTGTACCTGTTTTCCCATACAATTCATAATTTTCATTTTTTCTAATCAATAACGAAGAAGATAATTGTTTCTTTTCATTTTTACTAAAATGGTTATTTTGTTCCATCATATTTTTTAAAACTATTACTTGTTCAAGATTAGATATTTTCAAACTATCTTCCAACCAATAGGCTTTATAACTTCCCAAATTTTTATTACCATAATTTAATTGCTTGAGTTGATCAGAAGTATAGTTCTTTGATAATTGATTACTAATACGTTCGAAGTACCAATTAACTGAGTTTTGTATTGCCGTATTTAAATCTTGATCCTTATTCCAAGAATCGAAAGGATAATGATTATGATTCCATGACATACGTGAATTTTTATCACTTATAATATGACGGTCAAGTCCAAACAGTGCTAAATAAATTTTGTAAGTTGAATCAGGAGAATATCTTTTTCTACTTTCTTTTTCATTATAAATATAGTATTTGTCTTTCTTCATGCTGTACATAACGAAAGATCCACTATTTGAACCAAAATTTTTACTTTCATCTAAAATTTGGTAATCGCTTTGTAAGGGCTTTTTATAATTATAATCAGTTAAGGATTGCCCCATTAAAAACTGGCTTTGAATTATCATGATAAAAAAAGTAAAAATACAAATAAAAATTAGAATTAATTTTGACTGCTTCTTCAGATTGCCTTCTTTTATATTAATTAATCTTCTTTTGAGTAATGATTTTTTACCATTAAATGAATGGCTTAATATATTTTTGTTGAAAAATGAGGTTTTTAATACGGAATCCATAATAGCTTCCGCATAAGACTTAAATTCATTTTTGTTAATATTATTAAGGACAAATCTATCGGCTTCTACTTCATTGTCATGAATCATCTTTCTTTTTACAATTTGTATTAGTGGATTATAACTCATAGCAATAGAAAAAATATGAAAGATAATTAAATGCAAAGTATCTCTGTTTTTAGCATGAGCATACTCATGCAATATTATATATTTTAGTTTTTTGTCATTTATACTTTTAAAATATAAACTGGGAATCAAAATAATATATTTTCCATACCAAAAAGTTATTGGAGAATGAATAGATTCTGCTTTTCGAATCACAATATTTCTTTTATATTGATGATTGAAAAGTATCTTGTTTATTTTATCTTTTTCTTTTTCATTTAGATAAAGTGACTGTTTCTTTAAATACTTAAGATATAATAAAGAATTTAAAAATTTAAAACTTAAAATAATAACTAAAACTATCCAAATAACTGTGCAGATATTATCTATTGAATCCCAATTAAACTTATGGATGTCTGTTGTAAACTCATGAACAGGTTTAGTGGTATTTATGTTAGGATTCAAATTGTGTGAATTACTTTCAACTGTGGGCTCTTGATTATTCAAATTATTAAATTTAAAAAAAGAGAATTTAATAGGGATGAAAGGAATTAATCCTGCAAGAAGAGTTAGATACCAAACTTTATAATTTAACATATAATTAAAATAGCGTTTTAATATGTACCTAAAAAATAATAACAATAAAAATATAAAACAAAAGCTTACTATGCTCATTATTAATAACTTAGCCATTTCAACACCTTCTTTCAAATATTTATAATAAACTATTGACGCGAATATTACAATTGTAATATTATTGATTTATAGAAATTACAACTGTAATATTGGAGGGTATATTTTGAAAAAGTTAATACTTTTAATTGCAATTGCTTTAGTTTTAAGTGCATGTAATTCAACCAGTTCACATGCTAAAGAGTTAAATAATTTAGAAAAGAAATATAATGCTAATATTGGTGTCTATGCATTAGATACTAAAAGTGGTAAGGAAGTAAAATTTAATGCCGATAAGAGATTTGCCTATGCTTCAACTTCAAAAGCGATAAATAGTGCTATTTTGTTAGAACAAGTACCTTATAATAAGTTAAATAAAAAAGTACATATTAACAAAGATGATATAGTTGCTTATTCTCCTATTTTAGAAAAATATGTAGGAAAAGATATCACTTTAAAAGAACTTATTGAGGCTTCAATGAAGTATAGTGATAATACAGCAAACAATAAAATTATAAACGAAATCGGTGGAATCAAAAAAATTAAAAAACGTTTAAAAAAATTGGGAGATAAAGTAACAAATCCAGTTAGATATGAAATAGAATTAAATTACTATTCACCAAAGAGCAAAAAAGATACTTCAACGCCTGCTGCTTTCGGCAAGACTTTAAATAAACTTATCGCAAATGGAAAATTAAGCAAAAAAAATAAAAATTTCTTACTTGATTTAATGTTAAATAATAAAAACGGAGACACTTTAATTAAAGATGGTGTTCCAAAAGACTATAAGGTTGCTGATAAAAGTGGTCAAGCAATAACATATGCTTCTAGAAATGATGTAGCTTTTATTTATCCTAAGAACCAATCTGAACCTATTATTTTAGTCATTTTTACGAATAAAGACAATAAAAGTGATAAACCTAATGATAAATTGATAAGTGAAACCGCCAAGAATGTAATAAACAAATTTTAATAGTCTAAATGTACTACAAAAACTGATATAATTCTATCTTTCATAAAACTTCATAATATCGAAGAACATATATATTATTTATAATTATATATGTTCTATTTTTTTATGTTCACATTTTTTAAAAGAGAAAATACTATTAACATACCAAACATCATATTCCAGTTACTATAATTATAAATGCTCGATAATCTTACTCAACTTTTCCATATAGAAAATAACTTATTTTAAATTAATTAATTAATCACATTAAAAAATTATATAATCCTTGCCAAAAAAGAACATACGTTCTACAATGATGATGAGGTGGTAAACATGATTCCAAATCCTAATGCGCCAGATGAATATAAATATGAAACTGATTATAGAAAAATACCAAGAAAATATTTAAACCCTAAAATCCCTCAAGGGCGTGGAAAAATCAAATGGCAAGCTTTTGCGACTCTCCCGCAACAGTTTGAAATTTTAGAACAAATTATAAAGGATCAAAATAAAATAGAAAAACCATTGCTAACACATGATTCATTAGATAATTTAGATCAGATTTTTCAAATAAAAATTCAAAATGATGAGTTATGTACAATCTCATATTGGGAAGACGGTAACATTTCAAAATATACAGGAAAAATTTTAAAAAAGGATGAAATTAGTAATACATTTTCCTTTTCTGATACTAACAATAATATATATAATTTAAATAATGCTAACGTTTGTAGTATCACTTAACACTATTTAAACTTTTAAAAAGTTTAAATAGTGTTCTTATAATTACCTTTTTCGAAATACTTCTAGCAAAATCATTATAAGTATCATACTGATATTAAATATATTATTTTTATCACTGAAAAAAATTTCTACTACTTGGAAAATTGATAAAAGACTTATTATTAACAAAAGTTTATTTAATTTTTCGCTTCTTTCTTCTTCCTTATATGCCTGCTCCAATTCAATTAGTAATAATTCTTCTTTGTTTAATTCTTCAATATATTGTGGAGATTTAAAATCATTATTATTCTTTAGATACAAATATAAATATAAACTAGGTAAAAGCTCTGTTCTATAAATAATTGCAATAGATCTCTTGAAATTTAGTATCCATTGTCTAAAATATAGGGCTTCTTTTTTTCCATTTAAATTATATTGTTGATACCCATACAATTGTAATTCATTTAACATAGTTTCTAAGAAAAAGAAATTAGCAGAACTATTGAAATAAAGTGCCATTTGAGAACATTTTTCTAAAACATCTCCTTCTTGCTCATCCATCCAAACTACAAAAACAGATGCTTTATTCAAGAAGTTTATATAATTATCGCTATAACCATCTTGCCTAAAATGTTTACTTTTTCCTTCAAATGAAAAAATAGGCGCATTTACTAACCACTCTTGAATCTTCACGTCCTCATAGAAAGGATCATCAGTAAATTCATTTTCATTAGCTAAATAATAAACTTCAAAACCCATATTTTTAGATACTTTATATTCAAAAATATCCTTACTATTAATTTTTATAATTCTATTAATTTGTCTAGAAACATCTCTAATATTTTTACAATGTCTATTACCATACAATTGATACTGTCTTTGTCTATTATTTTTTTCTTGATTAATTAGAGGATATATCTTATCTTTTACACATGAGAAAGTACTATACAAGTCGCTTCCAAAGTTTATACTCTCTAAGTCTTCAATGATTTCTATAACAAATGTACCATTGTTAAATATAGTTAAGGTTAAAAAAAATAAATTCAAAGTGTTCTCATGAGTAATTTCAATATGTGGAGTGAATATATATTTTTTATATTTGTATCCATGTATATTATTTTGATCAAACAATCCATCATTAATATTTGCATTAGTAGCAAATTTTTCTAAAAATTTTTCTAGTTTTTCGTGATATTCTTTTGTATGTCTTTTATATCTTCCAGGTAAAATCCAATAATCATAATTTACCGGGGGGTTGTCAGGAGATAAAATGCGTATAACTCCTTTTACATTCAATAGAATTTCCTCAATTTTTTCAAACCAAGGGTTCATGTTATTATCTTTTATATTTATAGCAGTAGCATATTGATATGTTACTTTATAGCCTTGTAATTTATTAATATCTTCTAGAATCTTTTCAATTTTATTGTCCATTATTTTAAATATCCTCATACAGCCTAGAATATAAAACGCTAATTTCTTCTTTCAACATTTTTTTCTCTTTTTCTAAAGAATTTACTTTTCTTTTTAAAGAGGAGATTAACGCATCTTTACCGTCATTTTTATTTTTATGAACAAATATTTCTCTGTTTTGTTCACGTAACTTCTCTATTTTCTTTCGAATTTTATTATTTTTATATAATGTAGCTTTCGAAACTTTTGAATGTTTAGAAACGATGTTAAAGTTAATTTCTTTATTTTTTTGAACTAAATCATTTATTGCTTTATCAACTTTTTTCTCGGTTTTAACTTTTCGTTCTGCATGCAACTGTTTTAATTGTTCTTGTCTATTAAATTTTTCCATCTTAACCTCTATACTTTTATTCTATTACTTCTCCCGAATATAATGTTTCCATCTTTTATATTACCTAGTATTTCTTCATATTTATTTAATATATTTATATGCTTTTCAACCATATCTTGTCTATTATTATTTTTAGCTAATTTTATAGATTTGACCGTTGATTTGATATGTAATTCATATTTTTCAACATCTAAATCAGAAAATCCAATAGCTAAATCCTTACATGGTTTCCCAGAATTACAAGTCAGGCATGGCGGAGCTTCCATGTATGGACAATCACCACTCAATCTAGCATGACAAGTGCCATAAGGATTGTCCATTGCGTTTAATTTATGTTCTTGCCATAAAGAATTCAATGCTTTTTCAGATAGTTCACTACTATGCTGTATATTTTTAATTTTACCGTCAACATCAAAACTAAAAGCTCCTTGATCAATAACTGATTCAAAAGCCTTTCTCTTTGTATCATCAAGTAACTTAGCATATCTTAGAGTCATTTCTGGTGAGGAGTGTGCTAATAATTCTTGTATCGTTAATATATCTGCTCCACCATTTAACAATTTTACTGCATAGGTATGTCTAAATTGATGAGTTTTGAAATGGAAGATTTCTCCTTGTTCATCAATAATATTTTTAGTCTTTGATAAATGATTTAAGTGTGCTCTGACCATATGTTGTGTAAAGGGCATTCCCTTTCTTTTTCCTTTATAAATAGCAAAAATATAATTATTAGGATTATTATCTTTTGTACTTTTACTTTTAGAATCGGCTATTAAAACTGCTATTATATCAGCTAATTTATTATCAATTGGTATTCTATGTCCTTTAACAAAAGTTTTAGCAATATCTGTGATTATTGAATACTTTCCATTAACTTTTGCAAGGCAATTATTTTGTAATGTCAATACATCAGAAATTCTTAATCCTGTTTTAAAAGCTATCCAAACTACAGGTATTAAATCTTTATGCAAATCATTTATATGCTCAAAAAGCTGTTCCAATACAAAATCTGGGATATAATCAATTTGGCTACTATTTTTCTTTTCGTGTTTAGGTAAGTCTTGAGGATAAATTAAAAATCGTATATCTTGGTACGGTGCTATAGCATAGTTTTGAGTTATAATATCGTTTAAGAACCTTCTAATTGTTTTTAATTCTTCTCTCACAAAATTCTTAGTACTTTGCAAATTTTTATTAGCTGCATATTCAAACAAAAATTCTATATATGCTTCGATATGACATCTATCTAGTTCATTTAAACTATTCCTTGTTTCTTTATTTTTAGATATATTTTGAAAAAACCTAGTTAAAACTCTTATATAAAACCTTGCTGTAGCAAATGCTATATCACCAGTTATCAAACGATTTTTTAAATATTTTTTTGCTAATTCTCGCATTTTAATTGACTCAATTTTTTCAAAGTTTAAATAATTGCCAGTTAGTGTTTTATTATAACTCAATCCATATTTTTCTAAATTTCTAATATCCCATTTATCTTTTTCCCATTCTTCTCGCTTATCAATGAACTTAATTAGATTAATGTACATATTCTTTAAAAAAGAAGCCAGTCCGCTTTTGTATTCATAATCACCAAAAACTATTGTTGATGATCTTCTTTTTATTGGTATATTATTTTCAGTCAGCCAATTAAACCAGTGCTTTTCTAATGTATTTATATCACAATCAAGTAAAGAATTTAAATTTGGATAAACTTCATTAAAGAACTTAGCAATCTTATTAAGCTTTACTGCTCCAGTATTAAATAAATTAGATAAGGACCAATCCTCTTTAACTATCAGTTTCAAAAAAAGGTATTTAAATTCTAAATTCAAATTTTTACTTTTAATCCTAAAGAAAACATTTTTTCTTTTGTCTCTATAGTTCTTGATACTATCTTGAAATTGCTTGAATTTGTTAAAAGCTGTAATGTGCCACTCATCATTTTTAAAAAAGTAATCATCATATATTTCAGTTATTAAAACCTCTCCTTTTATATTGATGGTTCTACTTTGTAATGTACATAATTCATTAATCATAGTACTGTTTGTAGGTAAATTAATTGGTATTGACATAGTCATTCCCCTTTATTAAAAACTTGAAATTGATGCTTTACTTTATTCCAATCTTCACGTATATCTTCTTCAGTGGGATGAACATATAAATTAATAGTCGTTTGTATATTACTATGACCAAGTCTTTCTTGAACTTGTTTTATATCCTTAGTTTCATTATAAAAAACAGTTGCATGTGTATGGCGAAATAAATGAGGATGAACATTTATAGATGTTTTATGTTTTAGCCTTTTAAATAATGAATATATATCACTATAATTCATAGCTTCTCCTACATTTCTCCCCTTTATTTTTACAAAAAGATAATCAGAACATATTGAAAGTTCGTCAATTATTTCGTAGACATAATCATCGTATAAATCAATTAACGATTGGGAAATAAATATTTTTCTTTCCCCAGTTTTCAAATAAGTACCATTATCATTAAATCTATTTTTCAAAACTATTTGATGGCCTTTTCTAAAGTCAAATTTAATATCATCAATACGTAATGATAATACCTCACCTATACGTAATCCGGTTTCATATAGTAATTGTATTAAGAATTTATCTCTAATATTATTAGCTTCCTCTAATAATTTCTTAACCTCCGCATTAGTTAACACTTCTATTTTTTTCTTTGGTTCTTTAACTTTCAAAATATTTTTCAACGTTCTATAGTCCTTATTTATGTGATGCATGAAACTTTTATATTTTTTAGAGTATTTACTTTCCATATGCATAAAATCATAGAAATTAACATCTAATTTTTTACTCCTATAGAGATAATCATAAAAATTAGATACTACAGTCATAGTCAGATTAATTGTCTTAGGACTAATGCTTTTTTCTTTTCGGTGATAAGAGAGGACATTCTCATATTCAAAAGGTGTTTTCATCCATCTTATAAAATCAACAAAGTTATCAAAACTAACTTCTTTATAGCATATCTTTTTACTTTCTAAGTAAACAAAAAAATTTTTTAGTGCATAGGCATAGGTTTTCTTGGTATTTAAACTTTTCTTAACACTATCCAGATACTTCAAATATCTTACTGCATCTACTATAGGTTCATTATTACCATCTAAAATCATAAAATTGGTACCATTCTTAGATTTTACTTCTACTATTTTCATAATAATCTCATTTCTAATTTTAATAGTATAAGTATACACTATTCAAATTCTTTTTACATCATACATATTAAACTTATTACACGTAATAAAAAAAGACTATTTAATATTTTTACTTTGTTCATTTTTTCTTAAAATATGATTCATTTTAAACAAAATAGTCTATATTCTTCAACATATATATAACCTTTTGCAGTGATGCCTGAACAATATGAACGAATAAAAACTTTTATCGAAAATCAAAATAAAATAACGATGCCCTCTTTGTCGGATGATCAATTCAATATTCTGAATAGACGATTAATCGAAAAATATACAACTCATCAACTCGCTATGATTAGTTATTTTAGAAATGGTACGATTCATTCTATTGCAGCTTATATTAAACGTATTGATATTTTAAAGCGGTATATTACAATTAGTAATGAGAATGGCTCACAAACAATGCAACTCGAATTTGCAGTATTATGTCACATTGAATAATAAAAACGAGCGAGAATTGAACTCAATTCCGCTCGTATTTATCATTTATTTACTTGTTGTGACACCTTCATAGCCAATATTTACTTCTACTGTTCTTCCATGTGTGATAACAAAAGAAACAATTAATCCATCTTTCTTAGGTTGATATTCGAAAATACCACTTTTTTTATCACTTGGAGTACCCTTTACCTTTTTAAAATCTGAGCCATACGCTTTTTTCAATTGATTATATGTCAAATCTCCTTTAACACTAAATTGAACTTTATTCGCCTTCTTGCCATCTTTACTTACACCAGTAAATTTTTGGTTATATTTTTCAAGTTCTTTATTACTATGCGCTTTTTCAAATTTTATTCCATTCATTGTTACATTTCCATATTTAACTGCTTTAATAAACTGTTGATTTGTTACAAATTTTGCGTCTTTATCAACATATCCGTTATATACATAATATGGCTTTGTAGCTGCATGAGCTGTATCCTCGATTGGTAAAACAGTTGTACTTACGCCTAATACTGTCCCAAATGCTAAAGTAACTGATGCTATAGATTTAACTATTTTATTCATGATTGTCCTTCTTTCTCTAATGGATTTTTATTTCACTATTATTATCTCATACTCTTTGTCTTAATTCACTGTACTTTAGATGTATCTATCACAGAATTATGTAAATAAAATGTAATATGATTTGGTTATATAAATACTACCTATTTGTTGAACTTTGATTATAATAAATTAAAGAAATGAATTAAAAATGGAGGACTATCATTTGAAAAAAATATTAGCAACTATAGTCATTATATTACTTGTTGTGGCATTAGGATTCTCAGTCTTTTTTGCAGCCACTCATTCTAATCAATCTGACCCAAATCAAACACAATCTACTAAAAAGAAAGATAAAAAAGAAACTACTTCTGAAAGTCATACAGTTCAATCTAATGAAACAAGTCAGTCTGACAATGGTACCACTGCGCAATCTGAGTCAACAAGTCAATCAATACAAGAACAACAACAAACGACACAACGTCCCTCTACTGTTCAGACTACACAGCCAAAAACAAGCGAATCATCAAACACATCACAACATCGTTCAGAAAGTAACACATCAAAACAACCCACATCTCAAAGCACAGAAGACAAACCATCTTCAGAGCAAACATCAACTGAACAACCTTCAACAGAAGAAAAACCTTCATCGCAACAAAGTACGCAGTCTTCTACTGAAAGTCATACTCATCGTAGTAGTGAATCTAATAACAAATCTAATTAAAAATAATAGCCTGACTGATAATGATGTTTCATTATCAATCAGGCTCTTTTATTTTCTATTCTGTTACTTTACTTTCTTCTACACGTTTCGCAATTTTAGTCATAATTGGATCTAAGAATGGTTTAGCAATAAATCCAATTAAGAAGAAACCAAGACCGAAGAGCCCAAATATAATTAATTTTGTAATTAAAATTTCTGGTACAATACCACCTACAACTTCACGTAAACAATCAATTAAGTACGTAAATGGTAAGTAAGGTGAAATGTTTTGGAAGAACTTAGGTAGTGTAACTACTGGGAAGGTACCGCCACCGCCTGCAATTTGTAGTACTAAAAGAATGATGGCTACCGCTTTACCTGGGTTACCCAATATAGATACACACGTATAAACAATGGTATTAAACACTATGGCTCCAAATAATGCAACGAGTATAAAGAGCAATGGTGATTCTACTTGCGCATGAAGTAAGAATAAGTCACCTGTTGTCACAATGAGGGTTTGTAATACACCCATCAAGATAAAGAACATTCCTTTACCAAGATATTCTTGCCGTTTCGTTAACTGATCTGCTAATTCTTCATGTTTGTTATGCACTGTTAATAAACTCACTAATAATAAAGCGCCTACCCAAATGGATAATGCTGTATAGAATGGTGTCATACCTGAACCATAATCTCTGACTGGGAAAACATCAACTGTTTTCTTATTAATTGGGTTTGCGATAACATCTGCTTGTTTTTTCAAGTCGTTTTTCAGACTATTAACAAGCTTATCTACTGCATCATCATCGTCCAATTGATTGAATATATCATTAGCCTTATTTAAATCTCTTTCGATGCCAGGTAATTTTGTTTGTGCAAAGTTCGCTAAATTCGCTAAAGCTTCTTTTGCTTTTGGCTGATTCTCATCTAATAAATCTACTGCGTTATCGTATTTATCAAATAATGTTGGTAAGTTAGCATTAACAGTAGCTGTTGCATTCGCAAGACGTTGTTCTAAATCAGGTAAATCATTACGTACAAAGTTTGCAGCTTTTGCTACATTTTTTCGTACTGTTGGGAAGTAATTTTTAGCAGTTTGAGTTGCTTCAATATATCCCGCTTCAAGTGATGGTAATTCACTTTGAAGTGTTGCAATACGAGTTTGACCATCACCTACAATGTGTTGACCTGCTTGAATCACTTGATTAATCGTATTTAATTTAGATTGCACATCTGATAATACGACTTGGCCTTCACTTAATTGTTTTGTAATATCATTAGAAACTACAAGTAAACGATTATTTAAATTATTTTTAATGTAATCTCTATAACTACCTAAACCAGAATTTAAAGCTGGCAAGCTTCTTAATACATTAATAGACTCCGCACTACCTTTACCACCACTTGATAATGCATCAATCAATTGGTTAGTAGAACGTAACGTATCATTAATACGGTTATTGGTACTTTCGATTCGTTTAATTTGTGGTGCTAAATTCACATGTTCACGTTGTTGTAATTCTTTTAATACATCAATCAATTGTTGATTGTATTTTGAAGTGTTTTCTAAACGTCCTTTAATATTTCGAAGCATGTCATTATATTCTGTTGGACGATTAGAGGCAATAACACCATACGTTATATCTCTTAATGCTTTTACATCAGATTGTGATGCCTTAGCTTGCTTATCCGCATTTGAAGATAATGCAAGTAATGCTTCAGCAAGTCCACTATTCATTGATTTAACATCTTCATTCGAAAGAATCTGACCATTAGGTAATTGATCATTATTCGAACTATTACTTAGTTTTTGAATCGTATATTGAGGCATACCGTTGTCATTAGTTGTCGCACTTTGTTGTCGTAAATTATTATTCACATTACCATTAACTGCTTGTGCTCGCCTAGTTGCCTCTTGATAATCCCCAACACGTTGCTTAGCCATACCTAAATAACCTTGCGCATCATTAAGTTGTTGATTCGCTAAGTCTAATCCTTGACTCGCAATCTCTACCCCTCTATTAATTTTAGGGAATGTCTGAGGAATATCATCTGCTGCTACATTCACTAATTTCTGAATGTTAGGCATATATTCATTCAATGCGAGAATGAGTTTTGCTTTTTGATTTAAAGAAGGAATCGCTGCATTGACATCATTTAATTTTTGTTGAGCATTTAAAATATCATCTTTATAGGTATCTAAATCACGGAATTGATTCGCATATTGATCAAGCTGATCTTGATGATCATTAAGATAAACAATTCTATCTGCAATTTTATTCAATTTAGGTAAAGATTGATGGGCAGTATAGACTGCATTTTTAATTTTATCGATAGTTGGTACTTCGTCTTCAATTTGAAGACCTACTTTATTTGCTGCTTTCAATAATGCTTTCGTTACAGTAGTATTAAATTGTTTATTGGCTTCATCAACAATAATTGTCGAACCGGTATCAGTCATTTTAGGGGCGACAGCATTAATTTTTTGGTTCACTTTATATGTAATATCTGCTTTTTCCGGATGTTTACGAAGTGTTCCCGTAATTTGATGTGTAAATTTCTTAGGTATATAAATTCCTGCATAATATTTACCCATTCGTATTTCATGATCTGCTTTCTCCCGACTGACAAATTGCCAATCAAATTTATCATTGTTCTTCAATGTGTCTTCGAGCGTATTACCTACATTAATTTTCTTACCTCGAATTTTATCGCCTTGGTCTTCGTTTACAACTGCCACTTTAATATGACCTGTATTACTATATGGATCCCACATTGCCCATAAATTAAACCATGCGTAAAATGAAGGTAAAATTGCCAAACCGCCTAGAATTACCCAAGCAGCAGGTGTTTTAGCGACACGCTTTAAGTCTGTCAAAAATAGTTTAAACGCGTTCTTCATTTTCACTCTCCTAAAAATGAAATATTAAGAATTTATATCAATATGATTTAAAACATTGTTTTTTATATCGTAGAATTAGTATAATACTTTTATCACGAATGCCATAATTAGTTGATATACGTCAACAATTAAAATGGTACTCATGCATTATAGCAGAAAATAATTTTAGCGACAAAACTAATGCTACGTTAAAATACGATAGAAATCGTCTGACTTAAGACGGATTTATAAAATATATTATACAAAATTAAGGAGCGTTTATTGATGTCGAAGCAAAAATTTATGATATATTTGCTAACTACAACTCTGGTTTTACCAACATTTACATCTAGTGTTGCTCAAGCTGAAGAGAATACAAAAGAAACTAAAACATCTGAATCAAATAATGAGGATTCAACTTCTACATCAGAAACAACACATACTGAAAGCAATGAAACTCCATCTTCAGAAGATTCAACTTCTGATAGCTCTGATAATAAAAAGCCAGACTCTCAGTCAAAAGAAAGTCAATCAGACACAGTTTCAAATGAAGATGCCGCTTCTCATTCTAAACCATCATCAACACATTCGAAAAATAATCGTTCATCTAATACTAAAGATGAAGATACGTATCATACACCCTTATCTGTATTTAACATGAATGATTCAAATCATTCATTCTCATCAAATTTTTTAGATCCTAGTCACTTTGAAAATGGCTTTAGTTTAACAAGTTTGATTTCATCTTTATTCCATTTTGATGATGATATTTCTAAATATGAACATGTTGAAAGTGATTCATCTTCATCTAATACTAATGATGACAAAAATGCAACGAATACAACTTCTTCAGATGAAGATCGTACTGAATCATCACAGCAACACACAACAATCGATGCATCACCTCAAGACTCATCTGACAAGTCAAATAGTCATACCACATCATCAAATCAATCTGATGTACTAACAGAAAATAATCAATCAGATCAACCGTCTGAGTCATCATTTAAATATAGTAACAGTAATAACAATCATTCAACTGATGATTCTAGCGTAAGCAAAGCTTTAGATTCATTGAATCAATTAGCTTCCGATTTAAATGATTCTAATAATAATGAGTCATCGACATCTGAAAGTAGCAATCAATCAGCATCACAGCAAACAACAAACAACACAACATCTCAAACCGCTCAGGAAGATCAAGCAACGTCTAACAAAGATCGTCAACAATCAGAGGATGTACTAGATGCGCTTCTTGATAAATATAGTGATAAAGCACAACAAACACATGAAGACTATACATCATCTAAAAAAGACAGCACATCTCAAGCATCACAAAATGAAGATTCAAAAAAAGATACATCAACAACTCAAGACCAACTAGACACAAATAAAGACAATCCACAATTACCAACGGAAAAACAACTAAAACATAAACAAGAAGCACCACAATCATTTGAAAATGATTTTAAACAAAGTAATACACGCGCTATAAGTTTATTCCAAGACGTACCACAATTAGATGGGAACAATGTTACTAATGGAAAGATGGCAGTGGTAGAAAATAAAGCAACACGTGAATTTATTACATCTATTGCTAAAGATGCGCATAAAATTGGGCAAGATAATGACATTTATGCTTCTGTCATGATTGCGCAGGCCATTTTAGAATCAAGTTCAGGTAATAGCGCTCTTGCACAAGCACCAAACTACAATTTATTCGGTATGAAAGGTAGTTATAAAGGCGCTTCAGTTAACTTCAATACACTTGAAGCTAGTAGCGATAATCATATATTTAGTATTAATGCTAGTTTCCGTAAATATCCAAATCTTAAAGCTTCATTAAAAGATTATGCTGATTTAATCAAACACGGTATTGACGGTAATCCTACAATTTATAAATCATCTTGGAAAAACATTGCACCAAGTTATCGTTCAGCAACACGTCATTTAAGCCAAACTTATGCGACTGATCCAAACTATGCAACGAAATTAAATAGCTTAATTGAACATTACAATTTAACTGATTTTGATAAGAAACACATGCCTGATTTAGATAAATACTCAACATCAACAGGAAGTAGTGGCACAGATGTTTCAGGAAGTGCATTTAAGCCATTTTCAATTTCAGATGTTGCTTCACCGTATCCATATGGTCAATGTACTTGGTATGTGTACGAACGTGTTCAACAATTTGATAAACATGTAGGCGGTCATTGGGGCGATGCACATAACTGGGATAATAGCGCTGAAGACGCAGGTTATAGTGTAAGTACAACCCCTAAAAATCATACAGCTGTTGTATTTGAAGCAGGTCAATCTGGAGCAAGTGGGTTATATGGTCACGTTGCTTTCGTTGAAAAAGTCAATGATGATGGATCAATCATTATTTCAGAATCAAATGTAAAAGGATTAGGTATTGTATCATATCGCCAAATTGATGCGGATACTGCCTCATCTTTACACTATATTCAACCTAAATAAATGCATAACAAAAGCCATTGAGTTTCAAAAATTTGAAACTCAATGGCTTTTTTATTATGAATATACTAATACTTGGGCAACTAATAAGCCACCGCCAAAGATAAATACAAAAACGACAATTGGCCATACAAATTTAAACCAATGTGAATATTTCATATCCAACATTTGTAATGTAGCCATAATCAATCCTGTTGGTGCTAAAAATAGCATCGCATATTGTCCAAATTGATACGCTGTAACAATCACAAATCGAGGGATACCTACTGTATCAGCAAGTGGTGCAAATATTGGCATCGCCAGTACAGCTAATCCTGATGATGAAGGAATAATAAATCCTAGGAAGAAAAAGATAATCAATAATACAAGAATAAACAGTGGTCCATTCACATGTTTTACAAGTGATGATGAAAAATTTAACACTGTATCTGAAATCAGTCCATCATTCATAATCCTATTAATACCACGTGCAAGACCAATGATTAATGATACGCCTACTAAGCTTGATGCACCATTAACAAATGCATCGACCACTTTTTTCTCACCTAATCCATTCTTACCTAATGCGACAATAAGCATAATCACAATGGTAAAGGCTAAAAACATAGACGCCATAATCGGGAACCACCATCCCTGAGTCATGACGCCCCAAACCATAATTGGGAATGGCAAGATAAAGAGTATTAAAATAATTTTTTCACGTAAGGTAAAGATACTGTCTTCACCATTATTCTTAATCACTGACCATTGTCTTTCAAACTTCACTTTATCATCATAAGTGTATGATCGTTTCGGATTTTTTTTAATGCGTTTTGCATACCAGTATAAATATCCAATCGTAAAGATGGTTGCTACAATAAGTCCAGCAATACGCCAATATAATCCATCTACAAATGTTGTTCCTGCAGCATTAGAGGCAATGACTACTGAAAAAGGGTTAACGGTTGAAAACGTACTCCCAATAGAACTCGCCAGAAAAATAGATCCTACACATATAATAGAATCATAGCCCATCGCTATAAAAATAGGTACCAGAACTGGATAGAAAGCGACCGCTTCTTCTTCAATACCACATAACGTTCCACCTAAAATCATTAAGATGGATACCATAAAGACCAGTAAAAATTCATACCCTTTCGTTTTTTTAGTTAATGCTAATAATCCCGATTCAAAAGCACCACTCGTTTGTACGACGCCTATTAAACCACCAAGCACAAGAATAAATACCATGACATCGACAGCTTCAATCGTTCCATTTACCATACTTGTCGTAATTTGATCGGGACCCGCTGGCTTTTGTTTCAAGCGCTCGTAAGTTCCAGGAATCGATATCGGTTTATTGATAGCACCTGATTTAAATTGATTCACATCAATTTTGACACCTAATTTATCAAGTTGCTCTTGTGTCCCTGGGACTGTCGTTGTTTTATGATGTGCATCGACAATCTTAAATTCATGCGCTCCTGGATTATAAGAAAGCTTAGAATACGCACCTGCTGGCACAATCCAAGTTGCTAACACCGCAATAATGGTTAAAATAAATAATATTGTAAATGCACCAGGCATTTTTAATCGAAACCGTTTTTTCTCTTTTTTATCAGATGCTATATGCGATACGCGTTCACTGTGTTCCATGCTCCCCACCCCTTTAATCTTAATCACTTCAACATGTGCCACGTCATAATTACAATTGAGTCATTTTAAAATTGTTTTTTCACACTTCAAGTTTATGTCTAATGCATATGACATTCAATGATGATTTAAAGTAAATTGACTATGATTCATACTTTGGATACATCTTTTACATATGTTGAGTTGTCAATTTAAGTGTAACAACGCAACATATAAAAATAGAGTAAATAATTAATGTTCAATGGCATTAATTATTTACTCATAATTATTTTTGGTTTAGTTATTAGATTGGTGATGTTTACGACGACTGAACCATACAAGTGCACCGCCTGCAATAGCAATCACTGCTACAATTGGAATCCAGTTTTTCTTAATGGCTTCACCTGTTGCAGGTAATGATAAATTTCCATCACTATTAAATAAACCGCTAAGTAAACCATCATCGCCTAAATGACCTAATGATAAACCTTGTGTTGGATTAGGAATATCACTTATACCATCAAGTAAGCTATTTCCATTTGTTAATCCATCAAGCAAACTACTACCTGAAGGAAGATTGCCTAATAAATGACTTCCAGTTAAACCACCTAGTAAATCTAATCCATTACCTAATAGATTTGAACCGAGATTGGAACCACTTGTGTTACCCGTAATACGATCTAATAATGATGGTCGATTTACAATTGGATCAAGAATATAGTTTAATCTATTTTTGGCTTGACCTAAGCTATTTTGAAGTTGTAATAAGTCATTGGCTTTACCATTAATTGTACTTTTCACTAAATCCAAAGCATTCGCTTTATCAGATTGTACTCTTGAAATAATATCAGCTAAAGCGTTCGCTTTTGCTTGGTTTAATTTTGTTGCTAACATTGTTTCAATGGCTTGTTTACGATTAGACGTTTTATCTAAAATATCATTTAAAATATCATCACTAGACACAAGCCCATGTTGATTAAATGCTTGTTTTAAGCGCTCAACAATTTGTGAATTTGTTAAATGGTCATTGGCTAATCGTTTCGCAATAGTAGCCGCTTCATTTTGCCCTAAACGTGTAGATAAAATTGTTTTTAATAAATCCTCTTTATTAGTAGCTTGTTCTAACATAGATTTTAAAATGTCATCACTCGTTGTTGAAGTTAATCCATCAATTTGTTTCATAATCTGATCTGCAATTTGTTTATCAGACTGCCCTTTTGTTTTAATATTTTTCAAGATGTGTTGTGCTTCATTTTTACTAAACACGCTGTTTAATATATCTTCAACTGCATGTTGTTTGTCAGACGCTTGTTGCAAACGATTAAGAATAATATCACGGTTATTCTCTATATTTTTACGTACAGTTTCAATGTCATTATCAATAGCTTGTTTATCTTTTTTCGCTAAATCAGCTTGATGTTGAATGTTATCACGTAAATCAGATAATTGATCTAATTTACGATTGATATATAAATGACTGGCATCATCTTTACTATTTTCAATTTTAGCAATAGCTTGATTAATTTTTTCAGTTTCTGATAATTGGTGATTCACTTTATCAAATTGATGATGTCGTACATCTGTATCTAAGTCTTGATCTTTATGCGTATTGTTTAATTTAGCTAATTCATCTAATACATGATGGTTTGAATTAGAATGTGTTGTGTCTTCTGTTGTTGGCGCTTCTTGAGTGCTAGATGATTCAGTTGTCGCCTCTTCAGTATTATTGTCATCACTTGGTAATTGGTTTGAATTGTTTTCTTTTGAACTTTCCATGTCTTTTTTAGCACTATCGATATCATTTTTAATACTATCTAATTTATCAACAATAGAAGTTTCTGATTTAGAAGAGGTTGGTTGATTTGAAGGATCCTCAGTTGTTGGTGCTTCTTTTGATGATTCTTCCGTAGTGGATTCCTCTTTCGTTACTTCATCAGTTGTGTTTTCAGAAGTATTTGATTCAGAAGACGAAGATTCATTTGATGTTGTTGCATCTTTTTGTTGACCGCTATCAACTTTATTAGATAGAGCATCTAAATCTGATACGATGTTATCTAAATCATTTGATATATTAGATGTATCATCAGCAGAAGTGTCGTGACTTGTTGTAGCTTTTTCTTCTGTTGACGCATCTTGAGTGCTAGATGATTCAGTACTATTATCCTTGTTTGAAACGTCCGTTGTGTTTTCTTGTGCTGTTGCTTTATTTTCTTTTTTCGCTTCTTTGATTATATTTTTAATTTCAGTCTGATTTTTAGCACTTTCAATATCTTCTTTATAACTTTTTAACTCAACTGCACTTAAATGTTTTAGTTGCTTAATGTCTTTTTTCGCTTTATTAATTGCATCTTGTAAATCTTTTTGAACATGTGTTGAAGTTTCAGAAGTTGCTGTTTCTGCATCTTGTGTTGCTGCAAATGCATCTTTAGTAAACCCGTAACCTACAAGTGAACTACTTAATATTAAAGCTGAACATGACACTTTTAAATACGAACTTAACTTCGACATTTTACGATTTTCGTTTTGCGTATTTTTATTCATTAATGCCACCCTTTTTTAGTGATATTCCATTTCATTATATAACATTTTACATAAAACTTGAATGTCTTATTATATTTTTATTTATTCGTTTTAATCAAAGATTAAACATCATTAACTATTATATTTTTAAGCGTTTTATATTCATTTTTCGAATATTCGTTACCTCTACTGAATACTGATATTGACCTGTTAAATCAATCAGCGATAAAAACTTATTGTGTCCTGCGCCTGTATCTATAGATAATTCATTTTTATTTTTATAAATCTCGTCTTTCTTTAATCCATAGCGATTATTCGGTACATGACCATGAACTAAATATTTATTTTTAGGAATCTGACGATTAAGCGAATGTGAATAATGTCCAGTAGTATATTCTTTAATCTGCTTATTCAAAGGTTTATTGGTATCTATTCCTGCATGTGCAAAAATATAATTACCAATCACTTCAACAGCAGATAATTCACGTAAGAACGGATGCCAACGCTTAATCTTTTTATCTTTACTATTTAACCAGCGCATTTCATGATTACCTGCTAAAGCAAGCGCACCACGTCGTTTTAACCTTTTAACTAATTTTAATGTTCCAAATGAATCCGGTCCATTATTGACATAATCCCCCATAAGTACGAGCTGATCTTTTTTTGGATTATATTTTGCTCGTTTTAAAAGTATGGAAAGGGCTTTTCGATGTCCATGAATATCAGAAATCACAAGTAGTCTTTCTGACATGTAAATCTCTCCTTAAATGTAAATGCTTTATGTTGTAAGATTTGTTAAGCAACATTGTTATTACCCTCAATTTTTAATTTAATACATGAGAGCGTAACAAAATTTTTATTCAATCCTCTACTGATAATACTGTATATTCCATTATAATGTATCAACATTAACTAACTTTAAACAATTTATTAACGTAACCTCAAAATTCTTTCTTTAATATAAACAATAGAATAGAAAAAATTTATATATTTTGGGGAATTAATTTATGAATACAAAACAAATGATGATTTTTAAAAATTTTGTTGAATTGCAGAATGAAAATGCTGTTGCTGAAAAACTGGGGATAACGCAACCAACTGTAACATTTCATCTAAAAAATTTAAATAACGAACTTGGAATACCCTTATATTTTAAAAAAGGGAAATGTTTCAATTTAACAGATGCTGGAGACTTACTTTATCGTAATTCTAATAAAATGCTAAATTTAATTGATGAAACAACACATATGATTGAAGAATTCAAACAATCCAAACGTGGGACTTTACGCGTTGGAGCAAGTCATGCACCTATTTATAGTATTCTTCCTACCACTTTAAAAAAATATATGCATGATTATCCAAATATTGATATGAATTTAATTGTAGATACTGCTCCTATGATACTAAAGAAAATAAAAGATAGAGAGATTGATATCGGCGTTATTTCAGAAAAAGGATTCAATGAAAAAGAATTGAAAGTGAAACGTCTTCAAGAAAATCCACTTGTTATCGCAATGGATAAAAGACATCCTTTGGCTTCAAAAACAGATATTTCATTAGAAGATTTAAATGCGTATCGTTTCATTATTCATAGTAGTGGTTCAACACGAGAAAGTATTGATGATTGGCGAAAAAACAATTTTATTGATTTAAATGTTCATATGGAATCAAATAGTATTAGTAGTATATTAACCATTATTAAAGATTCTAATTATCTGAGTCTTGTAAGTCAAAGCACCTTATTCCATCATCCTAATATTATTGGCAAGTCATTAAAAGAAGGCCCACCTTCAAGTTATATCTCTATCGTTTACCGGGCAGATCATCATCTCACTGCTCTTATTCAAAACTTTATGACATTAATCTATTCTTTAAAAAATGAAAGTATTTAGACGTCAATGAGATGAAAAGATCATTTATATAACCAAAGGAGTAGAAAACAATTCTTGTAGAATTCATTTTCTACTCCTTTTAATTATTTTATTAAATGTAAATTTATTATAAATTTTATTAATAAATAACTATAAAAATGATAACATTTTTACATTATATTAATAAATCGCTATAAAAATTTGTCTGTTCCTAATATAATAAAATTAAGAGAACACCGTTTTCATCAATTTTGATATGAAGGAGGCTGAGTTGATGCTTATACTTTCTATTATTTTACTAGTAGTTGGTATCATACTCATCTCTATTAGTAGCTTCGTCGCATATAGACAAGATATTGATCTTAGAGAAAAAATATATTTACCTGGCGTTTTATTTGTACTCATTGGTGCAATTTGTCTTATCGGATATTTCGTAGCTTAAATTTATACATATCATAAAGAGAAGGATAACGAATTTTAAATGAATGTTATCCTTCTCTTTTTTATGCTCCTCCTCACTTCTTCTATAAAAAAACAACAATTTTAATAAAATGTTGCATTTTCCAACGTCTTAAATTTTTTAATGGTACACATATAATCAAACTCTTGTTAAATTATAAAATACGTTCTATTAACGTACATTGTCTAATAACGCTATTTTAACAATAAAAGGAGGTATTATATTGGCAAATCTATTATATAAACTTGGTACATTTATCGCTAAGCATAAATGGCTAAGTATTATTATATGGTTAGTCGTACTTGGTGTAGTGATTGCGCCTCTATTAGTTACTTCACCAAAATTTGATAGTGATATCAAAATGAATGGATTAAAATCCATTGATACGAATGATAAAATCAGTAAAGAATTTCATCAAGACAGTGAAAAAGCGTCCATGAAGATTGTCTTTCATTCAAATAAAGAGGATGGATTGAAAGATAAAACAACGAAAAAAGACATAGAGGATGCCTTAGATAATATTAAACAAGATGATGATTATATACAAAACATTTCTAATCCATATGAGTCGGGACAGGTCAATAGTGAAGGCGATACAGCTATTGCTAATATCAGCTATGTTGTCCCTCAAACAAGTATGCAAGATTCATCTAAAAAGATAGTAAATAAAGCACTTCAAGATATTAAAGATAATCACAACATTCAAATTGAAAAAACAACTGGTATGTCAATGGGCTCTGAACCTGGTGGTGTTTCTGAAATAGTAGGTATCGTAGTTGCTTTCATTATTTTACTTATCACATTTGGCTCTCTTATTGCAGCAGGTATGCCAATTATTAGTGCGATTCTTGGTTTAGTAACAAGTGTCGGTATGATTTCATTACTTACATTTATGTTTGACATTCCAAACTTCACATTAACACTAGCTGTAATGATTGGCTTAGCGGTAGGTATTGACTATTCTTTATTTATTCTATTTAGATATAAAGAAATTAAAAAATCAGGTACTGCCACGGTAGAAGCAATTGGTAAAGCAGTAGGTACTGCAGGTAGTGCTGTTATCTTTGCTGGTATTACAGTAATGATGGCAGTGTGTGGTTTATCACTAGTAGGCATTGATTTCTTAGCAATTATGGGATTTGCTTCAGCTATTAGTGTGTTATTCGCTGTTTTAGCAGCCTTAACATTACTTCCTGCATTAATTAGTATTTTCCATAAAAGTATTAAAATTAAAAATAAGCCTACTAAAAATAAAGACCCTAAACATCATCCATGGGCTAAATTCGTTGTAGGTAAACCTGTGCTTGCAACGATTATTAGTTTAGTGATTCTTATTCTAGCTATCATTCCAATCACAGGCATGCGTCTTGGTATTCCTGATGACAGTCTTAAACCAAACGATTCTTCTGAGCATAAAGCGTATCAACTGATTTCAGATAATTTTGGTGAAGGCTATAACGGACAAATTGTAATGTTAGTGAATACTAAAGATGGTGGAAGTAAAACATCAATTGAAAATGATTTAAGTAATATGCGTAGAGATATAGAAGATTTAGATAATGTAGATACAGTATCTAAAGCACAATTGAATGGTAATAATCACTATGCTATCTTTACGATTATTCCAAATGAAGGTCCAAACGCTAAATCTACCACAGATCTTGTATATGAATTGAGAGATTATCACAAAGATGCCGAAGATAAATATCATTATGACACTGAGATTTCTGGTCAAAGCGTCATTAATATCGATATGTCAGAAAAACTGAATGATGCTATCCCAGTATTCGCTAGCGTTATCGTTATACTAGCATTTATTTTACTTATGATTGTATTTAGATCTATCCTTGTACCATTAAAAGCAGTACTTGGATTTGTCTTATCATTAATGGCAACCCTTGGATTTACAACCTTAGTCATGCAAGATGGTGTGATGAGTGGTCTATTTGGTGTAGACAATACAGGTCCATTACTTGCCTTTTTACCTGTTATTACAATCGGTTTATTATTCGGATTAGCCATTGACTATGAATTATTCTTAATGACACGTGTTCATGAAGAATACAGCAAAACTGGAGATAATGATCACTCTATTCGCGTAGGTATTAAAGAAAGTGGTCCAGTTATCGTTGCCGCTGCATTAATTATGTTCAGTGTGTTTATTGCCTTTATCTTCCAAGATGATACTGCAATTAAATCAATGGGTCTTTCTCTTGCATTTGGTGTATTATTTGATGCTTTTATTGTCAGAATGACATTAATTCCTGCTTTAACTAAATTATTCGGTAATGCATCTTGGTACTTACCGAAATGGTTAGGTGTTATATTACCTAAAATTGATGTTGAAGGTAAAGCATTAGAAGAACATCATGAATCTTCTACTTCTAATTACAAACATTCAGAGGCCCCTCGTTATAGAGAATTCGTTGATACACAAGATGTATCTTATCAACATCAAAATCGCAGCTATGCTACCCATTCTAATAATTATAATGCATATGATGATGTTGATTACGAAGCTTTATATACCGAAGAAGGTACACCTGAAACGGTTCATTCTAAGCGACAAGAACAGCATGACACTACAACTTATTTTGATAAAACCACACACCTATACAAAGATTTAACTGATAATAATACGGAGCAGGATGTATTATTTAAAGCATTGATGCTTTATGCCCGCGAACATAATCAACATGTTTACGATAAATATCAAACGAGTCATACAGACAATAGAAAAGATGATCAGGGAGGCGAAAGATATTGATGCTTAAATCACGCGTATCAAAATTTTTAGTACTATTAGCCACACTCACACTAGCCATAGTTTTAAGTGCCTGTGGGAATAGTCAATCCAACTCCTCTACACAAAGTAAAACCGAATTAGGAGACAAAACGATTGAAATCCCTTATATTGCAAGTGATAATTCAACTGCACGTTCACTTGTGATTGCGGAAGTATTAAAGAAAGCTGGTTATGATGTTACAACTACACCTGTGCCAGCAAGTGGACCATTATATGCAACAGTGTCTGCAAGTGATGATGCATTTCATGCTTCAGGTATTTTTCCAGAAACAGATAAAAGATATTATGATAAATTTAAAGATACACTTACTTTATATGATGACAAACATTTAATTAATCATGTTAATGTTGGATTAGCAGTACCTAAATATGTTCAGAACATTGATTCAATTAAAGATTTAAAAGATGATAAAGATTTTGGTAAATCTGTAGATTGGACAATTCAAGGTACTGATAACAGAAATGGTGTTATGCAACAAACGAATGATGAATTAGATAGAGACGATTTGAGTAAATATAGTCTAGATAAAAGTTCCGATCAAGAACAATTCAAAAAAATTCAAAAAGCATATCAACAACAACAACCTATTCTTTTCACATCAATGGAACCAAATTGGTTTTCGAAAGAATTAGATGTCAAAATGCTTAAAGATCCAGACAAAATTTATGGAAATAATAAGCAACATATTGATCTAGTATTCAATCATAATTTTAAAGAAAAACATCCAGCGGCATATGACATTGCAACACGTATGGCAAAAGATTGGGATCAAAAAGATGAGGAACGTTTAGCTAAAAACATCTTTGTTAAAAGTAAAAATCCTGAACAAGTAGCAAAAGATTATGTAGACAATCATGATCACAACGTCGATGATTGGTTAAAAGATATCGACACTAAATAAATATTAAATTGACACTTTATTTGACAATTAAGTGTGGCGAAGAACATTAAATATTCTATCGTCACACTTTTTTACTATCATATTAAAGGTATATATTTGGAATTATTCTAAGGTTTATGATACTTTACTTTTAATAAGTCAAACTTTCGAACTAGAAAAAATGAATAGGAGTATTTTCGGATTATGCCTACTGCCAATCAAAAGCGTATGATTAAACATATAAACGCAACTGTATTTAAATTATTAAATGATTATCATTTTGACGAAATAACAATTCAAAAAATTTGTGATAACGCAGAAATTAATCGTAGTACATTTTATCGTTATTTCCAAGATAAATACGATCTTCTATTCTCTTTACCTGACTATATCGCAACTCAATTTCATCATGAAGATACTCGACCTTTTCTTTCTACAGAAGAATCTTTTCAACAATTCATCTATTTTATCGGAGAACATAAGAAAGTATTTAAACATTTACTGACCTCTTCTCGTCAAGCGGATGTCTTTCGTAATCTAACGCATGTAAGTCGTGAATTAATGTTAGATAGCGTAAAAAGTCAAAATGATCCACTTGCTTTAAAAATTAAACACAGTCATCATCCTGAAATTATTGCAGATTTTTATAGCAGTGGCATGATAGAGGTCTTAAGACGTTGGGTAGAAAATGATTACAATTATAGTGTAGATGAGATTTTTGCTACATTGCATGACATTTTAGATATATCTTTAAACTGTAAATAGTCTAATAATGCTTTGACGTCGCGTCCTACTTAAGAAGTAGATTACTTCACGTTGTTTAATTTCATTTTGTAAATGGAAAGAAAGGGATAGTAGTATCTCTATTAATCATCGACCTAGAAAGTGTCTTAATTGGAAGACGTCTTATGAAATTTTAAATTATAAGTTGCTGCACTTAATTTGATAACTCAAATTATAAAAAAATGAGCATCCAAACTCATTTTGAATTTGAATGCTTTTGATACTGGCAATGTCATCGTATTACATTTTTTCTACGTGGTAAAAGTAAAGCGACTATAAGAGCGATGACTCCAATGACTGCAATAATTATAAATTGTAATGTAAAATTAGATAATGGTTGAATAAGAATCATCAATAATGGCGCAATAGCTGTTCCTAAAAACAGAATAAATGTATTAACGGATAAGAAGAAACCTTGATTTCGATTAACAACCATCCCTACTTTTGAAATAGTAGATGGAATTGCAAACGCAATACCTCCTACAAATATTACACTCCATATCACCAATAAAATAACATTTGTAGTGAAGCCCATTAAAATAAGAGAAACGATACTAACAATTAATGCGCCTACGATAACGTGTTTAACTCCTGTACGATCACTAATACGTCCTGCTAATAGTGAAAGTAACATCCCAATAATACCAAAGAGTTTAGCATTAATTGCTGTTGCTTCCGAGCCCCCTACAATATCAGAAGTAATATAATGATTAAAGATAGTATACATACTAATAAACATTGTGAGTAAAGATAAAGAAATAAGGTAACATAATATGACTATTTTATTATCTTTAAAATCTTTAAAGTTTTTAAAGAAACCTACTAGTTTGAGTTGAGGATTTTTCACTGGACTTTCTGGAATATATTTATATATAAGTACTGCTATAAAGATGTAAAGTAACGTTAATATAAAATAAACCATATGCCAATTAGAATAACGTACTACAATTTCACTCAAGTTTTGGCCAATGACACCAGACAACATAAAACTTGTACTAATAAAACTAATCGCAGTCACACGTTTTACTGGTGAATATGTTTCAGTGACATAAGTAATAGATACAGGTGAAAAAGCTGCCGCACATATACCTTGAATTGCACGAAGAATAATAAGTAGTGTGAACGAATGAATGAAGCCTATAAGTAAACATATAATGACGAGTCCAATAAGTCCAAATAAAATCGTACGAATACGTCCAAATTTTTCAGAAATTGTACCATAAAATAGACAACTTATTGAATACGTAATTGAAAAGATCACACCATTTAGAGAGGCAACAGCATTTGAAATGCCAAAATCTTTTGCGAATACAGAGGTAAGGGGTAAAGCAGTATATAAACTTGCCATAACAATAATACCCGAAATAAAGAAAATTGTAGTCATTCGATTATAATTCATCGATGCTTCCATAATATAACTCCTTTCATAGATTTTTCACAACAGTATTATTATGACACGTTCAATATAGTTTCTAAAGTGTACTGATTAACACTTTCTTATAAAAAGATAATTATCTAACGCTTTTTATTGACTTTACTTACCAATAATCATATAATTTCTAGTATAAAAATTATACTTATTTTATGATAAAATACTTTAACTAAAAAAGGAGTACTTATTAATGATCTTACGTTATGCTGCAAATTTAAAACTTGCAAAAGAATTATATGATTCATCAAAACCAAAATTACAAGGTAGCCAAGAAATGATTGATACATTTAAAAATGTATTTGGTTTACCAGAAAAATCAGTTAAATTAGCAGGCACAGTAGAAGCTACTGCTGCTGCATTATTTGCTGCAAGCTTCTTAAACAAAAATATTTCTCGTTTAGGTTCTATTGCAACATTTGGTGTATTAGGCGTTGCAGCTTACAAACACTTTGAAGCTGGTCACGGTAAAGAAGGCGCACAACACGCTTTAGATTTACTTGGCTTAGCTGCTTTAAGTTTTGCTGATACATTCGGTAAAAACTAATTCAATAACTATATAAATAAAAACGTTCAGCGTGAATGCATTACACATTTATGCTGAACGTTTTTATTTAACTTTTTTTAATGCGACTTTTATACTTAGTTTAACTAATAAATATGATATAAAGGAGCGTTTAGATAATGATATTACGTTATGCTACCAATTTAAAACTCGCTAAAGATTTGTATGCCGCTTCAAAACGTAAACTTACCGGTAACCCTTATACTAAACAACTATTTACACAGGATTTTGAATTATCAGAACGTGCAATGAAATTAGCAGGTGTGATTGAGCTCATTGCATCGGGTTTGTTTGCCACAAGTGTCTTGCATAAAAATATCTCTCGCTTAGGATCACTTGTCACGTTTAGTGTATTAAGCGTTGCAGTATATAAACGCCTTGAGGCAGGTCATGGTAAGGTTGGCGCACAACATGCTTTAGATCTATTAGGTTTAGCTGCACTTAGTCTTATCGATACATTTTCTAAGAAATAATAAAGCGCACATGGGACAACGAATACGATATGAATGCTGTCCCATTCTTTTTAATTGTATTTATTTAATATACTTTTAGAGATATGACATAACGAGATGTCTTCAGGATGTTTATCTAATCTATCTTGATGTTCGTCTGCACTTTTAACATAATTTTCTAAAGGACGTACTTCCACAACGATTTTATCTCTATCTGAACGTTGTTGAATGAATTGTTGTGCTTCTTTAAGATGGTTTTCATTTTCACTATAAACACCTGTACGATATTTAGGTCCTTTATCTACGCCTTGCTTATTCAGACTGTATGGGTCTATGATTTCAAATAAATAATGCATTAAATCATGAATTGAAGTGATGTCAGGATTAAAAACTGTTTTAACGCATTCTACATAGCCATCATATTCATCATCAAGTCGCTGCGTCGTTCCATTCGCACGTCCTGCTTCAGTAGCTATAACGCCTGGCAATGTTTTAATAAATGCTTGTACACCCCACAAACACCCTCCAGCTAGATATACTGTTTCCAATGTATCACCCCTATTTTTATAATTCTTTTACTAAATTATACCAAGCTACATTTGCATGATTAGAATCTGATAATCCTTTATTAATATATCCATGGGATTCATAAAAACTTACTAAAGTATCGCGACAAGTGAGAGTGACTCCGAAACGTACATGTTGCCTTGCTATATTCTCAAAATTATTTAACAATTGTCCTGCAATGCCTTGATGTTGAAAATCTTTCGCTACAACTAAACCGAGTACACTTAAATAACCACCCATATTGGGGTTAGGTCTAATCGATGCAAATAAATCATCTGTAATACACTTATTCGAAATAGCTGGACCATTAATATAGCCAACGATTTGATTGTTTTCTTCTGCAATAATAAACGTATCCGGAATGATTTCAATACGCTGTTTTAAAGCTTGAGTGGTTGCTGCTTCTTCTTTAGTAAACCCTTCATTTTCTAATTGAATTAAACGTTCTAAATCACCTGCCACTACATTTCGAAAAATCATGTTCTACACCCTTTCAATGTCATCCTATAGTTTTATTTAATAGCGATTTATCCTATCAACTTTTAAGTGTATGACAAAACTGTCATATAGATGATAGGGAATATTAAGGTTGTTTTTTTATGAATATGTTAGTTTATAAATGTACATAGGTATGATTATTTTGAAAAATAAAATCATTATCTTTATGTATATAGAATGATCATTACTAAGAACTAACTACCTTTGACTATACATCATTTTAAATAGGTATTTGGTACAACACTTATAGCATCTTCATTCATTTTTCTCACATCCTAGCAGAATATTGATTAACAATATCATTATCATATACCTCATCAACTTATTGATTCAGAGAACGATACTAATTAATCATGACCAAAACAAATGACTCATTACACCTAGAAATGATTACAACATAAATCAGGGTATTAACTATAATATTAATCACATTCTCGTCATCCTTTAGAATCAACACACAGGTTTTTATCATGTTTCAGCGCCACAGTGAAATCTACCTAAAGACAAGGTATCGGTTTCAATGGTCTTGCATAGGAAAATGGATGAAATAAAGACATGCTAGAAAATAATGACAACGATTTTAATAGTTATGTTGAAAAACAGAGCTTAATGAAACAGTGAACAACGACGACTCAACCTCACGACACTAAATTAAATGCTATTCAAACAACACGTTACTTTGACAACACGGCTTATGTATCGAATCACACATCAATGAACCACCGCATTATTTAAAAACAGAACCTACACTTAGTTATCATCATTCACTATTCTTAAATAACGCTATATATTCTTTAGTAACGCCCCTTACTAAAGCATATGACACTAATACTTCAAATATAATGATTTTAGCATATTCACTCTTATACTATCCTTAGAAGTATTAGCTTTAGACGCGTTATTCCTAAAAAACATTAACTGTATTTTTCTAAGTATCTGTTACTAATACTGTAACAACATTTCTTTCATGCATTATAAAAGAGCTATTGTCCAGTTTTCTAAGTCCTGGCAATAGCTCTATTTGTTTATAAAAACGTTCAAATTATGTCTTCTATTATACAATACGTTTACGAATAGCTCCCGAGATAAAGTCAACAATGGCTACCATAATCACTAAGCCGATTAAGATAATCCCTACTCGATCCCATGAACGTGTTTGAAGTGCGAAGATCAGTGGTGTACCAATACCCCCAGCACCGATTAAACCTAAAATAGATGCTGAACGTAAGTTTAATTCAAAACGATATAAAATAAGGGATAAGAATGAAGGTAAAATTTGAGGAATCACCGCAAAGACAAGTGTTTTAGTTTTATTCGCACCACTTGCTTTTAAAGCCTCGGCTGATGAGAAGTCTAAACTTTCAATATCCTCTATAAATAATTTACCTAACATCCCTACTGAGTGAATCCCTAACGCAAGTACCCCTGAAAATGAACCAGGACCTACTGCTTTTATAAAAATTAACGCCATAACAATTTCAGGGAATACGCGAATGACACTAAGAATGAATTTAGTAATCCCTGTGACTGGTCGAACTTTTACTAAGTTACGTGCACCTAAAA
Organism: Staphylococcus sp. HMSC069E10; assembly: GCF_001809205.1. Lineage (NCBI taxonomy): Bacteria > Bacillati > Bacillota > Bacilli > Caryophanales > Staphylococcaceae > Staphylococcus > Staphylococcus sp. HMSC069E10. The sequence continues at coordinate 71,139 of NZ_KV796492.1, forward strand.
ATGCGAATGGTATACAAATCACTGCTGCGATAAATGTACCAATAACAGCAATGGCAAACGTTTCAAGTAAACCACGAAGCAAATCTTCTCCAGCTGGAATATAAACGTAATCCCAATCGGGGTGGAATAATCCATTAAAAATAGATTTAAGAATTTCAATTGATTTAGATTTTAATTCTAAAGCAGGCATACCTGCAAAACCCCAAACAATGATAGCTAAAACAACAATGGTAATCAGCCAATGTTTAATCATTCTTTGTTTGTGTTCCTTTGATCTCACTGGATATTTCTTTTCTAACTGATGCTGTTCTTGTGTCATGCGAGTCTTTCCCTCACTTTCGAGCTGACATAGTCAATAATGACAACAATGACTAAAGTGAACAGAATAATCATCGCTGTTTTTGGATATTGGAATAATCCTAAAGTTGAGTCGTAGAATAAACCGATACCACCAGCACCTACTAATCCAAGAACTGCTGAGGCACGAATATTAATCTCAAATGCAAATAATACATATGATAAAAATGTAGACATTGTTTGTGGAACTACTCCAAACATAATCCATTTTGTTTTATTTGCACCTACGGCCGTCATCGCTTCCATTGGGCCTGGATCAATTGTTTCAAGCGATTCATAGAACAATTTCGCAATAACACATATTGTTAAAATAAATAATGCCAATACCCCTGGAATTTGTCCGATACCAAAAACTGCAACAAAGACAGCAGCTAATAATAAATCAGGAATGGTACGTACAATATTTAAAATAAAACGTGATGGAATCGTAATCCACTTTGTTTTTACAATATTACTTGCACAGAGCAATGCGACTGGAATTGATACGATGGAGCCTAAGAATGTCCCTACAATAGCCATGCGAATTGTGTCTAACATAGGTTTAGTAATAGTATTTAAGTAACTCCAATCTGGTGGAACCATTTGTCCAAAGAAAGAACCGATTTGTGGAATCCCTACCATTAAGTCACTAAAGCTAAAGCCCGTATATAAAAAACTCCACACGACGAGCGCAATCACTAAAAATAGAGTTAAACTAGTTTTGAAAGAGAATTTTTTATTTAAATATTGATCATATTTACTTGTAGTAGGTGTTGCCATATTACTCCACCCCTAGCTTCTCATCGTCATTAAGTTTACGGCCATAAATTTCATTAAATACATCTTCATTCGCTTCACTTGCCGGACCATCATAAACCAGTTCTCCTGCACGTAAACCAATAATACGTGTGCCATATTCTAATGCTAAATCAACAAAGTGTAGGTTAATTAAAATGGTAATACCTAATTCTTCATTGATTTTTTTCAAGTCATCCATAACTTGTTTAGTAGTGAGTGGGTCTAAAGATGCAACAGGCTCATCTGCTAAAATAATCGCTGGCTCTTGCGCTAAGGCACGTGCAATTGAAATACGTTGCTGTTGACCTCCAGACAGTTCATCTGAACGTTGGTCATATTTATCCAAAATATTCACACGTTCTAACGCATCCATTGCTTTAATTTTGTCTTCTTTTGGAAATAATCCTAATACCATTTTCCAAGTTGGATGATAACCGACACGACCACTTAATACATTTCTCAACACAGTAGATCGTTTGACTAAATTAAAATGTTGGAAAATCATTCCTATATTACGACGCATCATTAATAATTCTTTACCTTTAGCTTTAGTAATCGATTTACCTTCAATTGTAATATCTCCTGAAGTAATATCATGTAGACGATTGACAGATCTTAATAAAGTAGATTTCCCCGCACCTGATAAACCTACGATAACAGCAAAGTCACCTTTTTCAATGTTTAAATTGATATCTTTTAACCCCACATGACCATTAGGATAAATCTTGCTCACATTTTTAAACTCTATCTGACTCATGTATGTTTACACCCTTCTTTTTAATACAGAGAAAGAGGTCGGGAGCAGAGCATACGAAATGATATATGTACATTTCTATTATTGCTCTATTGTCCTAGCCTCTTCTCTTTATTACCTATTTAATTATGTGATTGTCATAATTATTTCATATCTTGAACTTCTTTTTCATACTTTCTTACGATATCGAAGTCTGAGTCTTTAGCATCTGTATAGCCTTCGTGAGAGTATACTTCACTAATAATTTTATGTCCTTCTTTTGTTTTAGAGATGTCTTTAAATGCTTTTTTAAGTTTATCTTGGAAGTCTTTGTTCATATCAGGACGAACTGAAATCGTATCGTTAGGAATTGGTTTTGTTAGTTTAAGAATTTTAGTATCTTTAAATACGTTGGGTTGATCTTTTTTAACAATGTTACGTGCATCTTGGAATACAGCTGCAGCGTCAACATCACCATTTAATAATGAAATAACGGCTTGGTCATGACCTTTCATGTTTACGATTTTCATATCTTTAGTAGCGTCAATACCAGCATCTTTTTTAATTGTTGCAATTGGGAATGTGTAACCTGCTGTTGAAGTTACATCTTGTAATGCGATTTTTTTACCTTTTAAATCTTTTAAGCTATTAATACCTGAATTCTTTTTAACTAAGATTTCTGATTTATAATCTTTTACAAGTTTTTTGTTACTAGAACCATCTTCATTCACACCATAACGTTGTGCTTGTAATAATAAATCAGCTGCTTTTTGATCATGTGCTAACGTGTAAGCAGTTGGTGGTAAGAAACCAACATCTACTTTTTTAGATTTCATTGCTTCAACAATTGTATTGTAATTTGTTGATACAGAAACTTTTACTGGAATACCTAATTTCTTAGATAATAATTTTTCAAGCGGTTTTGCTTTTGCTTCAAGTGTATCTGCATTTTGTGATGGTACGAATTGTACAGTTAATTCTTTAGGTGTGTAGCCATCTTTACTTGAACTTGATCCACCATCCGAATTACTACTTTTATTATTGTCTAACGAGCTATTATTTCCACATGCTGCTGCAAAAATAATAACTGATAGCGCTAATACTAAAAGGTACTTCAATTGCTTCATAACATATTGCCCCCGTTCGCTATGTATACATTCATGTAATTTGTCAACGCATTTCATTTGACAATATTAAGAGTAGCACAATATTAACCAAAATAACATTTATTATGTGTGAATTTTTTATAGAATTGTTTTACACTGTTAAAGAATTGTAAAATTTATTTAAACATTCTCTAAATAATCTATTATCAACTTATTTTTTTATTATACTTTTTCTATAAATCATTTAAAAATATATTTGGGAGATAAAAATATGAAATGGATAAAAGTATTAAGTAGTACTATTTTAGCTTCAGCAATTACATTATCTACAACGCCAATCAGTCACGCTGCACCAAATCAAACTACCACTCAAACTGTCGCTTTTGACGCTTCACACGGCCAAACGGCAGGAGCTGCTGATTGGGTCATTGACGGTGGTTTTTCCGATTATGCTGATTCAATGCGTCAACAAGGCTATACTGTGAAACAAATCGATGGAGAATCTAATATTACACCTAATACACTACGTGGTACCAATATTCTCGTTCTTCCAGAAGCCAATATTCCTTTTAAAAAGAGAGAACAACAAGCTATGCTTAATTTTGTTGAAAAAGGTGGCAATATCATCTTTATCTCTGATCATTATAATGCAGACAGAAACTTAAATCGTTTCGATTCTTCAGAAGTGATGAATGGTTATCGTCGTGGTGCATATCAAGATATCACCAAAGATTTAACAAATGAGGAAAAACATGCTAAAGCTATGCGCAATGTTAAAAGTTCAGATTGGCTTTCTGAACACTTCGGTGTACGTTTTCGTTACAACGCTTTAGGTGATTTAAACACTCAAAATATTGTATCATCTAGTGACAGCTTTGGTATTACTGAAGGTGTACATTCTGTATCAATGCATGCTGGTTCAACTCTTGCCATTACAGATCCTACAAAAGCAAAAGGTATTATTTTCTTACCAGACCATTTATCTCAAAAACAACGTTGGTCTCATGCAGTCGATCAAGGTATTTACAATGGCGGTGGTATAGCAGAAGGCCCTTATGTTGCTATCTCAAAAGTAGGCAAAGGAAAAGCAGCCTTCATTGGAGATTCATCATTAGTCGAAGATAGTACACCTAAATATGTACGTGAAGATAATGGAAGAACTAAGAAAACGTATGATGGGTTTAAAGAACAAGATAATAGTAAATTACTTGAAAATATTACAACTTGGTTTGGAAAAAAAGATAATACACCGAATTTAAAAGAAACAGGTATTAAGTTAGATCAACCTACGCCACTTCTTAATTTCGAACAACCACAACATTCAACTGAACCTGAAAAAGAACCATGGTCACAACCTCCAACTGGTTATAAATGGTACGATCGTTCAACATTTAAACTAGGTAGTTATGGCAGTACATCATCACAACTAAATAGTAATCATAAAAATCATGGTAGCCATAATGGTAATAACAAAGCGAATAGTACAGAAGATAATACGACTGAAAACAATCATTCACAAGAGGATACAAATACATCACAGTCTTCTCAAGATACAACTACTTCTAATTCAATGATTTCTAGCAATAATATTCAATTCCATTTACCAGATAATGTATCAGTAAATCAACCATTTAATATTCAAGTTGAATTAACAAACATGGCTAAAAACACAACTATTGATCATTTAAAATTAGGTGTTTATCAAGATGGTGGTAGACAGCTTGCAAGTTTTTCTCAAGATGGGCAAAATTATGATACGGTAGGCTATAGTCAAGAACAAAGTGTAACCACTGATGATCAAGGTAACGCAACGTTAACTTTTACAGCTAAAACATCTGAACCTATTTCAGGTGCGAATATTCGTTTAAAACAAGGTAGTAAAACGCTTGCTACAGGTTCAATTCAATAATTTATAATAGTAATACAACACATAAGAGATAATAAAGGTATGTGGCGTTCAATAAACTACTTCCCTTTTTATCTCTTTATTTATGAAAGGAAATGACCTATGACACAACTCTCTTTTTATATCGTAAGTGATATACATGGCTATATTTTTCCCACTGACTTTTCAAAAAGAAACCAAAATCTTCCTATGGGACTATTAAAAGTAAATCAACTGATCGAACAAGAACGCCAACAAGATGATTATAGTTTTAAAATTGATAATGGTGATTTTTTACAAGGTTCTCCTTTATGCCATTACCTAGCAACTGAAGAACAATCAAGTCAACCTCTTACTGATATTTATAATCGTCTTAATTTTGACTTTGGTACATTGGGTAATCATGAATTTAATTATGGATTACCTTATTTACAAAATACTTTAAACCATCTTCATCACCCTATCTTGTGTGCAAATATTTTTGATCACAATAACGCACCTTTGACTGGTCAAGGCGTAAGTTATTTTAAACGTGGCGATATAACTATTGGCGTCATTGGATTAACAACACAATTCATTCCAAATTGGGAACAACCTGCCCATATTAAAGGATTAACGTTCAACAGTGCAGTTGAAACATTAAAATGTATTTTACCAGACGTTCGTAAAAAATCAGATGTTGTCGTTGTGTCTTATCATGGCGGTTTTGAAAGAAGTCTTGATACTGATATACCTACTGAAGAATTAACTGGAGAAAATGAAGGATCTGATATACTAGAACGTTTCCATAAAGATATTGACGTGCTTATAACAGGACACCAACATCGTGATATTGCAATGATAAAAAATGACACCGCCATTATCCAACCAGGTACACGAGGTACAGAATTTGGTAAGGTGACATTAACATTAGATCATGAACATCGAATTACAGATAAACAGAGCACTCTTGTATCTGTGCCTTCTCATCTTTCATTAACATTATCTAACAACGATCATTCACTTTTAAATGAACTTGAAGATTGGCTTGATACGGACATTACAACATTATCAGAACCAATGCTAGTCACTCATCAGTTCGAAGCTCGAACACACCCTCATTCACTTATTAATCTGATAAATTATATTTTGTTAGAAAAAAGTGGTGCAGATATAGCAAGCACTGCGCTATTTGATTCAGCTAAAGGCTTTAATCAACAAGTCACAATGCGAGATATCATTAATAACTATCCTTTTCCTAATACATTCCAAGTTTTAGAACTTAATGGCAAAGGAATTAAAGCTGCTTTAGAAAAATCAGCAAGTTATTTTAGTGTAAATGACAATAATGAAATCACGGTCAGTGACACATTTTTATCTCCAAAACCTCAACATTTTAATTATGATATGTATGGAGGAATCTCTTATACCATTCATGCTGGTGCACCTGTAGGACAACGTGTTTCAGATATTAAAGTCGGCGCTTCACCTTTAGAAGACACAAAAACGTATACCATATGTGTGAACAACTATCGTGCAGTTGGAGGCGGAGATTATAAAATGTTTGCAGAAGCGCCAGTCGTTAAAGATATTCAAGAGGAAGGCGCACAAGTATTAATTGATTATATGACGCAACACGACGTATCTTATATTCCTCAAGTTGTCAATTTTAAGGTAATTATTTAACATTCATTTTACATTTTATAAAAAAGCGTTCTAAATTGAGTGAATTCAATTTAGAACGCTTTTGATTAATAATCAAATGTAACATACTTTTTTTCATAAAAATGATTAATTGTATTAATTATAATTCCTAAGATAATGATCCCGCCTGATACAAATGTAATCGTAAGATATGGGAATCCCATTGATAATAGTATTGACCCCACAATGGCACCTAAAAAGTTTGCAATATTAAAGACTGAAGCTGCAAGTGTACTTGCAAGTAACGGTGCCTCATGTGCACTTAAAATCACTTTACTATTTAATAGAGGCGTTGTACCGAAAGTGCCGAAACCAAATAAGAAACAAATAATAATTGCTAAAATCGCACTATGCACTGCTGTTACAAATAAAACAATCGTTATAAACAATAACACAAAGGTATAGAACAAGTACTGTGTAAGTTTATGTTCTGGTACATTACCTGTAAGCAAGTTACCAACCACACCGCCAAGGCCAAACATAAATAAACATACAGTTAAACCAACAATTCCAAATGGTGCATATTTATGAATCATTGGTTCCATAAACGTATAAGTTGTGAATACGCCTGAATAACCAAAGACAATAATTGCCATTACAATTAAGATATGTGGATTTTTAAATACTTTTAATTCTTTTTTCACACTAGTTTCTGTACTCAATACAACATGAGGTACAAACTTCATCATTCCTAACATAGTAATGACAGCTAACAAAATCATGACGCCAAAGACAAAGCGCCAATTCGCAAATCCACCTAAAAATGAACCGAATGGCACGCCAATCATCACTGCAATTGTTAATCCGGCTTGAACGAGAGCAATCGCTTGTGGTTTTTTACCACGAGGCGCAACAGCTGCCGCCACACTCATACATACGCCAAAGAAAGGCGCGTGCATAGAGGCTGACAATAATCGAGATAACAGTAATATTGGAAAATTCGGTGCTAACATCCCTATTATATTACTTATAATAAAAATGGCCATCAATACTGGGAGTAAACGTTGTGCGCGCACTTTTAAAGTAAATACACGCATTAATGGACCGATTAATGCAACACTAATTGCATACACACTAATTAATAACCCTGCACTCGAAATAGGCACTTTCATATCGCTTGCAATTTGAGTTAATAAACCAGTAACAACATATTCTGCCATTCCAACTGTAAATGTACCTAACATAAATATGAAGAACATCATTCTGTTATCTTTCATTATTGTTTCCTCCCTTTTCTCTCTAAAAATCATATGAAAGATATACTACACAAAATTACATTCTCTGTGAAGAGATTTTTTTAAATTTTTTATTTCTCAAAAATATAGTAATGACAAGTTTTCATATTTTTTCATTATGTTAAAATTAAGACAACTTCAAAAGGCTTAACTAACGTTTTATATAACCTAATTTCTATTAATATATATATTTATATTCAATGTATTGAATATTGTATTTTATAAAATATTTTTCCTCGGTTGACGATGAATTAACATTAATGCCACAACAACGCATAAACCTCCTAAAATTAAATGAAGCGTGAAGGGCTCTCTTAATCCTATAATTGAAAATAGTGTCGAAAATAGGGGTACTAAAAATAAGAAACTACTCGCCGTAGTTGCCCCTCGTTGGCTTAAGCTATAAAACCATAATCCAAATGAACCTACAGAAGCTGGAATAATAAGCCAAAAGAACCATATCCATCCCCAATGATTAAGCGAACTAAGTGTATAATGTTCTTTTAAAACGAGACTCATTATCAGCATAAACATACCACCGAATAATAGTTGCCATCCTGTTAAAACCCAGGGCCCTTTATCAAACACTACCTTTTTTGTCACTATTGTATTGATTGACCAACATAATGAACCAGCTAGTGCAAAAAGCGTTCCCCATCCAAATATTGTTTCATCTAATCCGAGACATAATCCTACTCCAAACACACCAAGTATAAGTGAAGTAATTTTAATTTTTGTTAACCTTTCATCTAAAATAAAATGGGCTAAAAAGGCCAGCCATAGCGGGTTCGTAAATAATAGAATAGATGATATAGAAGAAGACACGCCAAATGCCATTGCAAAATTTAATAATCCCATCGTCCCTGCTGTTTGTAAAAATCCAATAACGAACACTAATATAAATCCTTTATAACTATTCCCTTTACTTGTGGGTAGAATGCCCCTTTCCCCATTTCTCATAAATGTAAGGATTAACATCATACATCCTGCGATAACAAATCGCCATCCACCAAGAAGCATAGGTGGAACATGTTCATTTGAAATTAAATATTTGCCAGTTGGAAAAGATGATCCCATAAAAATAGTCGTAAAAAGAATAGACATATAAAATGTTATTGAAGTATTTAGATGTTTTTTCATTGCTGTCGTCTCCCTATTTTCAATTAAAGATAATTGAGATATATTTTGTCTTTAAATACAATTATATATTAACTAATTTATTTTTTAAATATAATATAAAAATATTATATAATGGATTTGATAGGAGGCTTATATATGAAATTATCTACCGGTTGGGAACAAGCAATATATGTCTTATTAATTTTAAATCAACTCCCTCGTCAGTCAGTAATGACATCTACCGCTTTAAGCAAGCGACTTAAAGTTTCTGATTCTTACTTGAAAAAAATAGTAAAAGCATTAGTAAAAGAAAATTTAGTATATTCAACAACTGGTAAAAATGGAGGATTTACACTTAGAAAAAAACTCAAAGATATTACTTTTTACGATATTTTTTTAGCTATTGAAGGTCGTGGCAATATCTTCTCAAGTCAACATTTACTTACCAACTTTTTAGGAGAAAAAGAAGGACACAAAGCACAACAATGTAACATCAGTATAGCTTTAAATCATATTGAACATACATTGATTTCTACACTTTCTGAAATAAATTTAGAAGATATATATCAAGATATTATCAACCATTATAATCTTGAAGACATTACACAATGGATAGTGTTAAATAGTAAGACTCTTTAGACATCCGATTGTCTAACATCAGACAACCGTTAGTCTCACCTGCAATTTACTTTAAATACATTTTGACAAATATATTTGTCAAAATGACTATAATAATTTACACTAATTGTGAGGAGATGATGATGATTGCGAAATCGATTGAAAGAATTACGAGCGAGAGAAGGTTATAATCAAACGCAACTTGCTAAAAAAGCAGGCATCTCACGTCAAACTGTATCTCTCATTGAAAGAAATGACTTTACACCTTCTATTTTAACTGCTATGAAAATAGCTCGTATTTTTAATGAACCTGTCGAATCTATCTTTATGATTGAGGAGGAAGATTTATGAAAATAGGTCGTTTTATAATCACTTTGTTAATGGGTGGACTGGTTGGAGGATGTATAGCTCTATTCATTAACTACAACCATACTTTTCACTTCTTTGGAAATTATCATTATGCTACACATTCAAATGTCATTTTAATCTCATTAATCTGTGTGGCACTTATCCTAGTCTTAAGTATGTATTTAATTATGATTCAAAAAAAGGCCGTTCATTACAAACGTTTATCCGAAACACATATTGATGAAGATGAGGCGGATTCATATGATAAGAAAGCTAATTTAGCATATATGCAAAATTCATTTATTTATTATCTAGAATTAACAATTAGCTTTATTGCTCTTTTTATCATTGTCTTAGGAAATGGAAATTCTAGTACTAGTAGTTGGGCCTTACTCCCTTTTATGACAACGATTATTTCTTCGGTAATTACAGGATTATTTTATCGTAAATTTGATTCTCGCTACCCCAAATTAGGGGAAAAAAATTATGCCGAGAAATTAATTAATATTTTAGATGAAGGAGAACGACATATTTACTTTAACTCCTTGTTCAAAACATTCTATATTAACCTATCTTTAATTATGATTGGTGCAATATTTTTAGGTTTTTATTCGTTAGAAACAGGACATTCTCAAACGTTAGGAATCTTTATTTTAATCATTTTGTTTATTTATAATGGATTTAGTCATTTATTAAAAACATATAAATTTTATCATTCATAGTTTTCACTTCTATAAAGAAAGGATCATTAGATGACACATTTACTTCAAGTACAGCAACTTAATAAATCGTATAAGAATTCAAATTTCGAATTAAATGATATTTCATTCACTTTAAATCCAGGAGAGGTCATTGGCTTAATTGGTAAAAATGGGTCAGGTAAATCCACACTTATTAACACATTAGTGGGTAATCGATTTAAAGATTCAGGAGAGATTTCTTTTTTTAATCAAATTATTTCCGAAAACGATAAAAATTATAAAGAGCACGTAGGTGTAGTTTTTGATGATTTACGTGTACCGAATAAATTGACAATAACAGAGATCGATAAAGTATTTTTAAATATTTTTAAACATTGGAATAGTGATCAATTTTTCAATCTTATTCAAACATTTGAACTACCTAAAAATAATCAAATTTCTACTTTTTCTAGAGGGATGCGCATGAAAGCAGCATTAGCCATCGCCCTTTCGCATGATACTAAATTATTAATCTTAGATGAAGCAACAGCTGGTATGGATGTTTCAGGACGAGAAGAAGTGTTAGAAATTCTCGAAGATTATGTATCAAAAGGACATGGTATTTTACTTTCATCTCATATTTCTGAGGATATGGAACAACTTGCTACAACACTTATTTTTATGCGCGATGGTCATATTCTTTTACAAGAAGACAAACATATATTACTAACTGATTATGGCATTATCGAAACAGATGAGACATCTCCTTTAGACTTACCTCAAGAGGTAATCATTGCTTCACGAACACGTCATGGTCAACGTCAAACGTTAGTCAAGCAACGTCAGCACTTTGCACAAGCACGCCCACTTCAAAATATTGATGATGCTACAAAATTAATTATGCGAGGTGATAAATAATGAAAGGGCTTATACTTAGTAGTTTTTATGCTTCTAAAAAATCGCTCATAACCTATTTAATTATTGGTATCATATTAAGTATTGTGTTTGCGTTTTTTAGTCCAATGATGTGTTGTTTCATGCTAATGGTCATGTTATTATCTCCCGTATCAGATAACTTAAAACGTGAAAAAGATTCTAAATGGATGTACTATGTATCTACCCTTCCTACACATAGACATACTTATGTAAAAGCATACTTTGCTTTTTATGGTTTACTCATTTTACTTGGTTTAATGATTGGCGCCATCATTTGTCTTATCGTGACTCAAGATATTATGGTTACATTATTTTCAGCATTCATAGGTATTGGGATGGCTTGTACGTATGCATTAATGTTTCCACTCACATTTAAATTTGGTCCTGAGAATTCAAATGTCATTATGCTTACTACAGCAGTTGTTGCTGTTGCGTTATTTTTATCCATGTGGTTCTTTGCTATTATGCCAATACTCATAAAAGCAGGTTCAATGAGTAAAATCGCTTCAAACCCCCTCGTTTTAGTAGCAACTGGTAGTTATGCATTGCTTGGTGTTATTATTTTTGTCATTTCTTATTTTTCATCACTATCTATTTTTAAGAAACAAGAACTATAATCACAAACGTGTGTTCGTTTAAGAACACACGTTTGTTCTATTTTATATTTTGAATACATAACAATTAAGGAGGAAAAACTATGGATATTAAAGCAATTGAAGATTATTTAAATATTGAGTCTCAACGTTATCCTCAACCTACTTTAGATGCACTTAACTATTATATGGAACGCTTTATGCTAACCGTTCCTTTTGAAAATATTAGTGTTCAAAATAAAGAAAAGATTTCAGTTGATTTAGATTATTTATTTAATAAATTTATATATCAACATCGGGGTGGGTTTTGCTATGAAATGAACCACTTCTTCGGTAGCTACTTAGAAGCTAAAGGTTTTAAAGTGTTTCGAATGTCAGCAACCGTTCATCAGCTTAATGGCAACTACAGTCCTAAAGGCTCTCATTTATCACTGGTTGTGCTTATTAATAATGGTTACTATATTGCTGATGTGGGATTTGGCGATTTACCATTACAAGCACTCCCAATAACTTCAATTGAAGCGACACAAATTGTGTTTGAAAAGACAGGTCAATTTCGTGCCATTTTTGAAACCCCTACGACATATCTTCTTCAAAAACTGGAAGAAACAACGTGGGTAACACGTTATAAAGCAGAGTTTATTTCTCATGATATTCATGATTTTGATGAAATGATTAACTACAATACCTCACATCCTGAATCTATATTTGTAAAGCAACTCATGATTACAAAACCACAAAATTTTGGTCGAGCTACGATGTCTTATCATCACCTTACCCTTACTAAAAGATATAAAAAAGAGCAATTCGCTGTCACACGTGAAAATTATAAAGATTTTTTAAAAACCTATTTTAATCTTGACGTTACTATTCTTCCTTTAGAAAAGTGAATACATTTACTACTGTCGCGTAATAATAGCAATGAGGTAAAAACCATGTCCGATATCGAAATTATTGAGCAACACAAAATAACTTAAAAAATATTTATCTTTGATGAACCTACAACAGAACTTTACGAAGACGATTTACCTATTCTCGTTGAATGCTTTAATCATTTGATTGATAAAGGGAATACTGTTATTTTAATCGAACATAATTTAACAATGATGACAGAAGCAGATGGATTTATTGACATTGGACCATTTGCTGGTAAACATGGAGGACAATTATTGTATGCTGGAGAACCTAAAGGACTCCTAGATATTAACAACTCTGTTACAGCAAAACATTTAAGACGATATATTGAATAATAATGATTTAACCCCCGCATGCCCTCAAACACGCGGGGGTTAACATTTACCTACACACTATTATAATAATTTATGTTGCGTCAAGAGTTCTTCTACAAACGTACCTTCTATCTTTTTTAAAAACGTGTGTAATGCAACTTGTTGTATTTTATTTTGCTTGGCTATTGTTTTTAAGTCTTTACGATCATTAAGTTCATAGACTGCATCTAATAAGACACGAATATCAAATTCTGTCGCAATGACTTCTGGAACACCTCTATCTATGTCCAGTAATTGATAAACTGCTTCCATCGCTGTTCTTACAGAATATTCTGTAGTAAACACTGTATCTCTTTCTGTTTCTGCAAAGTTACCAATGAAGGCTAAGTTACGAGAGTGTTGAGGGACAACAAGTGGTCGATCGCCAATCGATCTTGGCATGAAATATGAACAAATGTAAGGCATATATACAGGAATCGTATTACAATGTTGTGTTGCGAGGCATTCTATTTGATCAATAGGTAATCCCATATGATATAACCATTCTTGACATATTTCATGACCACTACATTCAACAATCGGTTTATGGATATAATCGCCCTTCTCATCTGAATATAAAGCGTAAACCCATACACTCACTTCATCTTTAGATTGTTCTTTGAATTGTTGTTGACGATTCACAGTAAAACTCATTTGCCATTTAGAGTCGTTAACTGTGATAATCCCACCTGTTACCGTTTTTCCTGACAATGGATCACGTTTACATAAACGTTCGATAGCTTCAATTACTGTCTTATTATTTGTCGTTACCGTTGCTGAGACGAACCAACTTTTATCTGGCAAATCTTTATAGAATTTTTCGGGATTGCCAAACTCAGGGCTTTGTTTAGCTAAGTTCCGCCATAAATTCCAACTTCCGCCAATGTCTTTTGTAGGAGGCGCAGGTGTGTGATTATCGCCATAAGTTGAACTTTCTGTGATACTACCATTCGTAATAAATACAAGATCATCGGGTGTGAGTTGAATTGTTTCTTTATTACCATTTCGTTTTAGTTCAATTGTTTTAGCAACTTTGTCTTTGGTAGTCACATCTACTTTAACATCAAGCACTTGAACATTGTATTCAAATTGCACACCATGGGACGTTAAGTATGCAATCATAGGGCGTACGAGTGATTCATATTGATTGTATTTAGTAAATTTCAAGGCACTAAAATCAGCTAAACCTCCAATGTGATGCACAAATCTCATTAAATAACGACGCATTTCCATTGCAGAATGCCAAGGTTCAAAAGCGAACATCGTCTTCCAATAAATCCAAAAGTTTGAATTCATGAAATCCTCTGACAAGACATCTGAAATTTTCACATCATTTAAATCTTCTTCTTTCATCATACATAATTGGAGTATTTCTTTCATGGCTTGTTTTGTTAAAGTAAAGTCTCCATCTGTAGGTAATCGTTGACCCCTTTCTTCAATAACACGACATCTTGAGTAGTTTGGATCTTCTTTATTTAACCAATAAAACTCATCTAAAACTGAAGCATCTTCAATTTCAAGTGATGGGATGGAACGGAACAAATCCCATAAACACTCAAAATGATTTTCCATTTCTCTACCACCACGCATAACGTAGCCTTTCATTGGAAGTTCAGTACCATCCAAACTTCCACCAGATTTAGATAATTCTTCTAAAATGTGAATGTTTGACCCATCCATTTGCCCATCTCTAATTAAAAAACATGCAGCAGCTAAAGATGCTAATCCAGAGCCAATAAGATAAGCAGATTTTTGTGCAACATAGTCAGGTTTTTTCGGACGTGCAAATGCTTCATAATTTCCATTACTATAGTACATATGATTCACTCCCCATTTTATTTATATTTTTAAGTAATCTATGAAAAGTAGTAAACTATAAGTAAACGCTTTAGAAATTAATCTACCCTTCGCTTATATTATAATCATTTTATAAAATATTATTGTGAGTCAGTTAAGTGAAAATGTAACTTAAGTGACATTTTTGATAAAATGTCCTAAATGAGAGGTGAACAGCATGAATAATCAAGATTTACGTGTACAACGAACAAAAAAAGCACTCATTACTACATTCTCAGATTTGCTTGAAACGAAATCTTTTGAAAATATCACCATTCAAGATTTATGCGAAAAAGCAAATGTACGTCGTTCTACATTTTACCGTCATTTCAATGATAAGTATGATTTACTTAATCATATTGTTGGTACATTAATTGAATATTTTCGAACGTTACATTTGCCTGAAATTGATCCAAAAGATCCGAGACAATTTTTCAATAAATTTATGAAAGATATTTTATTTTTCATTAGTGATAACAAAACAATGGTAAAAAGTGTCATTTCTATCAATATTTATAGTGAAGTTTATCAAATTTTATATAATCAAATTTATGCAGTGGTTAAACGACAAATTGAATTTGATAAACAAATTGGACAATTTTACATAGATGAGTTCATTTATGGAGAATTTCTAACTGGAGGCATTTTAAGCGTTATTCTAAACTGGATTCAGTATGGCCAACAATCCATTGATGAAGTGTCTTCAGATATCGTTACCATGATTTGTGGAGCAAGAGAGGTTCATTTAAAGTTATTAAAATAAAACAAGAGCGGAAAACAATATCGTACTGACTTATTAAATTGTTTGATGTTAATCTCACATTTAATAGTACGTTAAAGTTTATCCCGCTTTTATTTAGAACCATTTCCATACTTTTTTAGCATTTACTCGTGGATACGTCGTTTCTGGTAAGAAATCACGTTTGTAGTGCACATAGGCTTTTCCATCTTTATTGATTCGTATATCCCATTTTTTATTATCTTTAGGAACAGTATCATATAAATTTTTATCTACTTTATATGTCTTACCGTCAATCTTATGTTCTCCTTTAGATAACACTTTTTTGTATTCATATTCTTTGCGATAATGTTTAAAAATCGCATTCCCTATTCGATTACGATTGTATTTGGCATTATTATCCATATACGGTGCCACATTCATAACTACTTCATTGAGTCGAAGGTGATTCTGTTGATTAGTTAAAGCAATATTATATCCTTTATCACTCGTACCCGTTTTCAATCCATCTGTACCTTTTAAGTAAAGTGGCTCATGTTTAATTGATAAATTAGTATTGTTAAAAGTATAACCTTTTTGAGTATCTTGGCTAAGTTGCGTTATGTTTAAAAATTTTGGATGTTTGGCGATTAAGTGATGAGATAATATCGCAATATCTTCTGCCGTACTTTTAGGATAAATATCCTGTTTATATTTCTTTGGTGCTTGTTGTCCAAGTAAATCATTAGCAGCACCTGCTGGGTTCACAAAATATGTATACTTCATATGAAAAGCTTTAGCTTGCGCATTCATTTTGTCTGTGAACGTTGACGTATTGCCACTCACTTGTTCTCCTAAAATCATCGCGGCTGAATTGCTTGAAGGTAAGGCCGCCTGTGTTAATAAATCTTTAATAGTATATATTTGACCTTGATTTAAAGGGACAGACGTTAAATTTGGCTTTTTAGATAATTGATCATATGCGCTCGTGATTTTAACTTTATCATCTAACTTAAGTTTTCCTTGATGAACTGCTTCTAATGTTAAATAGATGGTCATCATTTTAGACAAAGAAGCAGGATCCGCTTCTTTATTTCCTTGGAAATTATATAATATTTGGCCTTGTTGTGTCGTAAGCGTTACACCATCAGGTTCATAATTTGAACTTACTGCGACATTACCTTCTTTATTTGTAATATCAACAGGTGTTTCTGCTGCATGAGAGATTGAAGTTCCTAATAATGTAAATAAACTAAGTATTCCAATACTTTGTGTTACTTTCAAAAACATTATATTACCTACTTTTTATTTTTAAAATATTGTATAATATATTTTATAACAACTTTACAGGCGAATTACAACTAAGTATCTAATATATATTCTTTAATTATAAAATAAAGAAGAGTTGAACAAATGGTCTTACGAAGTTTGTCCAACTCTTTTGTTTATACCATACTATTGATAGGATTTATCTCCTTTAAAATATTGACGATCTTTCTCACTATACACCTTACTCGGATCTAAAAATGGCTTTAATTTATATTTAAAATCATATAAATTTAATCCATCAATCGCAACACGATCTTGATAGACACTATCATTGCCGATATCTGTAAAATTATTTGGTCCTACACCTGCTAAAAATTTAAATCCTTCATCATGAACCAGATATTGATATGCTTTAGAACCTCTATCTTGAGCACCATGTGGATAGATAAATAAATCTGTTTTTCCTATAATTGGCTCTACTTCTTTTTTCCAACGTTTCGTGTCACGAACAATTTGATGATATGAGCTATTTGCAAAATCGATATGTCCCCATGAATGACTTGCAAATGTCCAACCATCTCGTTTCATTGCTTTGACTACTTTTTCAGCCTCTTTTTTACGTTTTGGGTAATCTTTATTATTTAACTCATTTGTTCGATAACCTAACACGCCATTATATCCTGTTAGTGCAACGACGCCTTTTTGACCATGGAGTGAAAAGTCAGGATGGTCTTTCACGAATTGATTCAATATAGGTACAATATCATTTGTTTCACTTGTCGTTACCTTACCATTTTTATCTTTAGTTTCAGAAACGACGTGTTGTTTCTGATCTAGCACTAAACGATCTGCATATCCATGACCTCTCATGTACTCATAATAATTCATATCATCAATGGATAAAATTAATGGTTTCTTACCCTTAGGTAATTTTAATTCTTTTCTAGTAACTGTCTTCCCTTTTAAATCATAAGCCTCATGTGGATCTATTAATATGTAATGGTGTTTATAAAGTTCATTTAATGAACGCTTAAACTCATCAGCTGTAATCATCCAATCAAAATTACCCTTAGCTTGATTCTTCTCTTGTGTAAAAGCTACTTTAGGTTCAGTAATCACTGGATGATAAAATACATGTGCAATATCACCTTGATACACTTTCCAATCTTTTTTATTCTGAGTACTTTTTTTCGCATACATATTTGCGATGTTTTCTTTATCCTTGTTAGTGTCTTTCTTTGATGATGACAATGTTGAAAATTGACATGCACATAAAAATATAGATATTAAAACAATAAGCGTGCTAAGTAAATATTTCTTAGTCATATAGTTACTCCTTTAAGTTATATAAATATTATAATACCTTCCAACATTATATAATAATTTTATATTATTTATAATAGATGTTGATTAACTTTTGAATACGCTTATTTTAAAATTGACTTAACACGTTTATATACAACAACTACATATCTAAATCTTTAGCGATATCATTTATTGTAGGCATACCACCTTGTGCGCCAAGTGCTGTAACTGAATGACTAGCAGCGACATTAGCAAATGCAATAGCTTTAGCAAGTGAATAGTCTTTTTGTAATCCGACTGCAAGCGCACCATTAAATGTATCCCCTGCCCCTGTTGTATCTTTTACTTCTCGTTCAATACCTTGAATTTCAACTTGTTCTATACCATCGTAAAATACAGCGCCCAATGCACCTTGTGTCACAATCAGTTTATCAGGATAACGTTCTAAAGCTTGTTCAATGTCTCCTTCAAACATATTTTCACTTTCAGTTTCATTTGGTGTTAAGTATGTCACTTGTTCCAATATATCATCTGAAATGTCTCTATATGGAGCTGGATTTAAAATAGAAGTGAGTTCATGTTCATAGCAATAATGAACAGCGTGAGCGACAACGTCAGCTGGAATCTCTTGTTGAAGTAACACAATATCTCCTTTATTTGCTTTTGACAAAGCTGAGTCTACCAAAGAAACTGTCACTTTATGATTTGCTGAAGGGACAACAATAATACTATTGTCATTATCAGCTAGGGTAATGTGAGCAGTACCTGAAGGTCCTTCTACTTTTTTTACATATTCAACATTTACATAATTATGCTTTAGATTTTCAAGAATTTGTTTACCTAACGTATCATCGCCAATACACCCTACCATGTGAACATGGTCACCTAACCTTGCTGCTGCCACTGCTTGATTCGCGCCTTTACCACCTGGTGTAGTGAAAAATGTATTTCCTAATACGGTTTCACCTTTACTTGGCACTTGGTCAGTCGACACAACCAAATCCATCGACATACTTCCCACAACATAAATATGTTTCATACTAACCCTCTCCTTTTTCTTTCTCATCCATATCATATCTAAATTAGCATAAATAATAAAAAAGAGTGAGATAACACATTCAAAAATAAATGCGATCTCACTCTCATTAATAGGTTCTAGATTTTAACTTCATGCTGCTCTTTACCTGCAAACATCACAAGCCACGTTGCAAAAATAAATGGAGCAGTGAAAATAGGAAGACCAATTGGGGCTAATGTTGTAGCTAATGCACCATGCATCACTACTGTTAATAATAAGCCAGTAATCACTGCAAGGATCGGATTGAATTTTGTTTTAAATGTTGCACCCAACGCAATACCCGTTAATATTGAGTTATAGCCGTACAATCCATCCGTAATAGTGGGATAGTCTCCACCTAGTAATGTGATACATACCACTGCTAAAATACTTGATACTATCGCATAGATACCGCCTTTTACTGAACCAATAAAAATGCCAATAATAATTAACAGACTACCCATCATTGATGTCACTAAGAAAATTTCACTAAAGTTTGTAATCATACCGCTAATAAAATTCACATGTGAATGACTGATGTCTGGATGTTTAATTTTAGTAGGCAAAATATCTATTGTGATATGCATTTTTGAAAATTGCATGCCCATTGCTAAAATTAACCAAGTCATAAAGACAAATGGAAAAGTTAACATGGGTAGACCATATGGTTTTAAAATTTCTCGGATTGCAGCTCCAACTGGTAAAGTAAGAGTGGTCGCCACAATAAGTACAATCCAGTTCATTAAAGATACTTCTAAGAATAATGCTAACCCGATTGCTGTTAATACTGAATTGTATCCAGCTAATCCATCATGGATTTCATCCTCACTATAATTAAAGTACGGCGCTAGAACAAGTGCAATGAGACTTCCCACTGCTGCCCCTAATCCAACTTTCCAATTTGCAATAAATAATCCTATAAGAATACACAGCCCTGACCATTTATTATTCATAAATACGACTTGAGCAATATTTTTTAAGAAAATCTCTACATATTTCATAAACTCACCTTTATTATTTTATTCATTTCCTTTCTAATTATTATACCTTTTAAACACTTTTGTAACATTAAAAATATATACAAATTTAATTTAAAAAGTGATTTTAAATAAATTTAAAAGATAAATTACTTGTTAAAAATATTCTACAGTTTTATGATTAATGTTGCAGTACTTATTTTTAAAAGAAAGAAGGTATAACAGTGCATTTTACTCAACGGGAACAAGATAAATTAATGATCGTGGTAGCTGCTGAAGTAGCGCGTCGACGTAAAGCACGTGGCTTAAAATTAAATTATCCAGAAGCATTAGCACTTATTAGTGATGAATTACTAGAAGGTGCACGTGATGGTAAAACTGTAGCTGATTTAATGAGTTACGGTAAACAAATTTTAAATAAAGATGATGTCATGGAAGGCGTTGATAGCATGTTGACTGATATTGAAATTGAAGCAACATTCCCAGATGGAACTAAATTAATCACTATTCATCATCCAATCGTGTAAGGAGGATTTTTAAATGAAACCTGGTGAAATTAAAATAAAAAATACAGAAGTTGAAATTAATCAAGGTCATTTTGAAACAGTGATCAATGTTAAAAATACTGGAGACCGTCCAATTCAAGTTGGTTCACATTTCCATTTCTTTGAAGCCAATGAAGGTTTAAAATTTGATCGAGAAAAAGCATATGGGAAACACTTAGATATTCCTGCTGGTGCTGCTGTTCGTTTTGAACCTGGTGATGAGAAAAAAGTTCAACTCGTTGAATATGCTGGTAACCGTAAAATTTATGGTTTCAGAGGTTTAGTTAACGGTGAAATTGACGAAGATCGCGTTTATCGTCCAACTGGTGAAAATGATGAATATGCTGCGCCAAAAGGTGATAATGGCGAAAAAAATGTGAACAAAATGGGAGGTAAACAGTAATGAGCTTTAAAATGACTCAATCTCAGTATACAAGTTTATATGGTCCAACTGTTGGCGATGCAGTACGACTAGGTGACACTAACTTATTTGCAACTGTTGAAAAAGATTATGCAAATTACGGTGAAGAAGCAACGTTTGGTGGCGGTAAATCTATTCGTGATGGCATGGCTCAAAACCCTAACGTTACACGTGATGACCGCAAAGTGGCTGACTTAGTATTAACAAATGCATTAATTATAGATTATGACAAAATTGTTAAAGCAGATATCGGTGTTAAAAATGGTTATATCTTTGCCATTGGTAAAGCAGGTAACCCTGATATCATGGATAACGTAGATATTATTATTGGTTCAACAACTGATATTATCTCTGCTGAAGGTAAAATCGTAACAGCTGGTGGTATCGATACACATGTTCACTTTATTAACCCCGAACAAGCAGAAGTTGCGCTTGAAAGTGGTGTGACAACACATATCGGTGGTGGTACGGGTGCATCAGAAGGTGCAAAAGCTACAACCGTTACACCTGGACCTTGGCATATCCATCGTATGCTAGAAGCTGCTGAAGATTTACCAATTAATGTTGGTTTCACTGGTAAAGGACAAGCTGTAAACCACACTGCATTAATTGAACAAATTCATGCTGGTGTGATCGGTTTAAAAGTACATGAAGACTGGGGTGCAACTCCTTCAGCGTTAAGTCATGCATTGGATGTAGCAGATGAATTTGATGTACAAATTGCTCTACATGCTGATACATTAAATGAAGCAGGGTTCATGGAAGATACAATGGCCGCTGTAAAAGACCGTGTTTTACACATGTACCATACAGAAGGTGCTGGCGGTGGACATGCGCCAGATTTAATTAAATCTGCATCGTATCCGAATATTTTACCTTCATCTACAAACCCAACATTACCTTACACACATAATACTGTAGATGAACATTTAGATATGGTTATGATTACACACCATTTAAATGCATCTATCCCTGAAGATATTGCTTTCGCAGACTCACGTATTCGTAAAGAAACGATTGCAGCTGAAGACGTATTACAAGATATGGGTGTATTTAGCATGGTAAGTTCTGACTCTCAAGCTATGGGACGTGTGGGTGAAGTCATTACACGTACATGGCAAGTAGCTCATCGTATGAAAGAACAACGTGGTGCTCTAGAAGGTGATACTGACTATAACGATAACAATCGTATTAAACGTTATATCGCAAAATATACAATTAACCCTGCGATTACACATGGTATTTCTGACTATGTTGGATCAATCGAAAAAGGTAAATTAGCTGACTTAGTTCTATGGAATCCAGCTTTCTTCGGTATAAAACCTGAACTTGTTGTTAAAGGTGGATTGATTAACTCAGCTGTGAATGGTGATGCAAATGCTTCTATTCCAACATCAGAGCCTATGAAATATCGTAAAATGTATGGTCAATATGGTGCAAATAAACAACACACTGCGATTACATTCGTTTCTAAAACAGCATACGAAAATGGTATTTATAACCAACTAAACTTAGAACGTATGGTTCGACCAGTCCATGGTATCCGTAATCTTACTAAAAAAGATATGAAAAATAACGATGCAACACCTAAATTAGATGTTGATCCACAAACATATGAAGTATTTGTAGATGGTGAAAAAATCACAAGTGAACCAGCAACTGAATTACCATTAGCACAAAGATACTTCTTATTCTAGGAGGTACTCAGATGATAGTAGAAGACATTCAAGGCAATATCGCTAACCTTTCTGCAGAGGAAAAACAAAAGCATGTAGAAAAAGTATATCTTGAAAACTCTGATCTGGTTAAACGTATTCAACGTGTCACAACAGATCACGGTAATGAAATCGGTATTCGTTTAAAACAACCTATCGATTTACAATATGGCGATATTTTATATCAAGATGACAACAATATGATTGTAGTAGATGTAAACTCGGAAGATTTACTTGTCATTAAGCCGCGTAACATACAAGAAATGGGAGATATTGCGCATCAATTAGGTAATCGTCATTTACCTGCGCAATTCACAGAAACTGAAATGCTTGTACAATATGACTACCTAGTAGAAGATTTATTAAAAACGCTAGGTATTCCCTATAGCCATGAAGATCGAAAAGTGAATAAAGCCTTCAGACATATAGGTCACTCACATGATTAATCATTCACATTTACGACTATTTCAGTTCTGTGATTCACAATTCCCTACTGGCGCATTTAGTCATTCATTTGGACTAGAAACGTATATTCAACGTCAGACAGTTCATGATGCTACATCATTTAGAGAATGGTTAGAACTCTTTCTAAATGAGCAGTTAACCTATTCAGATGGCCTTGCAATGCGTTTAGTTTATAACGCTTTAAATAATGGTGATACAGAAAAAGTATTACACCTTGATCAATTAATTTATGTCCAAAGTTTACCAAGAGAAACACGTGTAGGTACTAAACAAATGGGTACACGTATGGTAAAACTTGCTATAGAACTTTATGATAGTCCATGGATTAATTGGTATCATCAACAAATGAAAGATAAACGTGCAAAACTGCATCCAGCTATTTGTTTTACAATGCTAGGACATTATTTAGGCGTCGATATTGAAACGATTATTGATTACTATCTATATCAGAATGTTTCCAGTTTAACGCAAAATGCAGTACGTGCAATTCCCTTAGGTCAAACAATAGGACAACAAGTTGTGACGGAGATGATTCCACATATCGAACGGACACGACAACACATTCTCACATTAAGCGAAGAAGATTTCGGTTTAACAGCTCCTGGCTTAGAACTGAATCAAATGGAGCATGAAAACGTAAACGTGAGAATCTTTATTTCATAGGAGGTAATATACATGGCAAATCCAATTAAAATTGGTGTAGGCGGTCCTGTAGGTGCAGGTAAAACACAATTAATTGAAAAACTTGTACGTCGTCTATCAAAAGATATGAGTATTGGCGTGATTACAAACGATATTTACACAAAAGAAGACCAAAAAATCTTAGTGAATACTGGTGTTTTACCAGAAGATAGAATTATCGGTGTGGAAACGGGTGGCTGTCCACATACAGCAATTCGTGAAGATGCATCAATGAACTTTGCTGCAATCGATGAATTATTAGATCGTCATGAGGATATTGAACTTATTTTCATCGAATCAGGTGGCGATAACTTAGCTGCTACTTTCAGTCCTGAATTAGTAGATTTCTCTATTTATATCATCGATGTAGCTCAAGGTGAAAAAATTCCACGTAAAGGTGGACAAGGTATGATTAAATCTGATTACTTTATCATTAATAAAACAGATTTAGCAGAATTTGTTGGTGCATCACTTGACCAAATGGCAGAAGATACTAAAACATTTCGTGGCAATCGTCCCTTCACATTTACAAATTTAAAAACCGACGAGGGTTTAGATAATGTCATTGAATGGATTGAACGCGATGCATTACTTAAAGGATTAGCTTAATGGTACAACATCAATTCGATTCAAAACCTTCTTGGACTGGACAATTGAATCTCACTGTTTTTAATAATGGTGAGCGTTCTGTTGCCCGTAATATCTTTTTCGAAAAAGCGTTAAAGGTTATTCGTCCAATTTATTTAAATTTTTCTACGATTCCAACATTTTATATCGTAAATGTTGGCGGTGGTTATTTAGATGGCGATCGTTATCGTATGGATATTAATGTTGAAGAAGATGCTAAAGTCACTTTGACCTCTCAAGGTGCAACTAAAATATATAAGACGTTAAACGATTGCGTGAAACAATACCAAACATTCAATATAGCAAAAGATGGTTATATGGAATATGTAGGAGATCCTATTATTGCTTATGAAAGAGCAAAGTTTTTCCAACATAACGTCTTTAATTTAGATAAAAGTGCATCAATGTTCTATACCGATATTTTAACCCCAGGCTATTCTGAAAAAGACACACCATTCACTTACGACTACATGCATTTAATTAATGAAATTTATGTAGATGATGTGCTTATCACCTACGATAATTTACGCATGCACCCAAGTGAAACAAAAATGAGTTCGATTGGCTATATGGAAAACTATACACATCTTGGTTCGGCTTATTGTATACACCCTAATATAACGCAAAAATTCATTGAAGATGTGTATGATGAAATTAAAGATTATACAAAGCAATACGATTGCCGTATTGGTATTACGCAATTACCTACACATGGTTTTACAGTACGTGTATTATCTAATCTGACACAAGAAATTGAAGAAGTGCTTACACGCGTCCAAGCTTATATTGCTGATAAATTGTATCATCGTCAACTCGACTTTTTAAGAAAATATTAATTAAAATACACCTTATATCATGAGTATAAAGACTCGATATAAGGTGTTATTTTTTTATACTTATTTTTCTATTTTATTTATTATCATTAAATATATATTGATAGATATCATGCGAAACTTGTTCGAAATCGTCAACATTAAGTGAAAGATAGAATTTGAGTTTAGGTTCTGTTCCTGAAGGACGTAATGCAACAAATCCCTCATCAAAGATCAACCGAATCACATTTGACTTTGGCAGAGATATCGTTTCAATTTTATCATCCCGTTTATTGATTCTCTTTTGACTTTGATAGTCTTCAACTGCTATCACTTTTAATCCGCCCAACGTATCTGGAATGTGTTGACGAAGATGTTCCATTAACGTTGCAATCTCTTGTTGACCTTTTTGCCCTTCAAATACTTTAGATATAGGTTGGTCACAATAATATCCTATTTCTTCGTAAATGTCAGTTAATGCATCGCGTAAGGTTTTGCCTTCATTTTTTAAAATTGACGCATATTTGATCACAAGTGGCACAATTTGAATGGCATCTTTATCTCTCACAAAATCTCCCGCAAGATAACCATAACTTTCCTCGTAAGCAAAGATAAACGCTTCATCGTTATTTAATTCGCGAATGGCCTTGGCAATAAATTTAAAACCAATTAAGACTTCCTTCACAGTGACTCCATGTTGCTTTGCGAAACGTTTTCCTAGTTCACCACTTACAATGGATTGAATCATGACTGGATATTTAGGAAGCGTCGTATGATCAACTAAATATTTAATCATTAACGCACCAATCTCACTACCATTAAAATAGTGAATATGACCATCATGATCTCGTTCAACGAATCCCATTCGATCCACATCAGGATCTGTCGCAATGATTAAATCAGCTTTAGAGTATTGGGCTTGTTTGATAGCTAAATCAAACGCTTCATGTTCTTCTGGATTGGCGCTTTTTACAGAACTAAAATCAGGATCAATTTTACATTGTGAGTCAACAAGTTCAATGTTATTAAAGTGAAGGTGGCTTAGCACCTTCGGAATAATAGGTGTTCCTGTACCATGCAAACTCGTATACACCACATTTAAGTTTGATGGAGGTATGTCACCAATCAATTGGCTAATTTCCGAAAAGTAGTATTTATTAATCTCTTCTGGTAAGGGTAAAATATTTTCTTTAATTAACGCCTCATTTAATTCAATTTCTAAATGAAGTGGATCATCTAATTGCTCAATATAATTAGCCACTTCAAGTGAGGCGATATCATCGAGCTGTGCTCCATCAGCACCATACACTTTAATGCCATTATAGTCTTTAGGATTGTGACTGGCTGTAATCATAATGCCTGCAGATGTTTGAAGAAACCTCACTGCATAGGATAATTGAGGCGTTGTTTGATATGTATCTGATAAATACACTTTTATATGATGTGTTGCTAAAATATGTGCGATAATGTCTGCAAATTCTGCTGATAAATGACGAATGTCATAATGAATGACAATGGAAGGTTGTGCCATATTATCTTGTAAATAATATGCAATTCCTAAAGCTAGACGTTGAATGGTATATCGATTTAAACGTCCTGGACCTAAACCAAATTGACCACGAATACCTGCTGTTCCAAAGGAAAGTGTCGTTTCAAACCCTTCTTGTTGAAATTGATATGATTGTTGGTCATAGAATGTTCCTACGAGACTATCTGCTTTATGTGTTATCCAATTGTCTTTCATCCAATACTCCTCTCATACATGATGTATGTCCTATTCTTTTCTTTAGTATAATCGATATCTATTTATGTTTCACATGATACTTATCTTTTTTTAATTAAAATCCTATCTACAATAATACAATTCAAAAACACCCTCACTACGATAAGTAAGGATGTTTTTAATTGTAATTTATAGCTATTTACGATTGAAATTGATAGCTTTCATGTCCTTTAGCGAAACCTTCTACTGTATAAATCATTGATCCACCTTCTGAATTATTCTCAATATCATTGGTACATATTAACAATTGATTTGTACCTGGAATAAATTGCGGATGCGTAGAACGCAACATTTTCCCTTCATCACGACCTGGCATCAAGATTTGACCAATAGGATACCCTCTTTTATTAAAGACAAGAACTCGGCCTTGTCCATACATTGCAACATATAAGTTGTCATCACTATCAATACAAACAGAATCAGGTCCTTCATGACCAGTAAAATAATACGGTATGGTTGCTCCAAACGGTGCAATAGTCACACCATCATCTTCTAATTGAATACGGTGAAGGCGATTCGTCGTTGTTTCAGTTATCCACAGTACTTTTTCATCAGTACTAAGTGCGATACCATTAGCAACAGAAATATTTTGTATCACGGGTGTCACCGTTTTAAAATCAGGAGAAACGTAGTAGACGCCACCTTTAGGATTCGTTGAATACCCTCTAAAGTCGGTGAAATAAAAACCACCTTTACTATCAAATACCATATCATCAATACAATAATCTGTATTGATGTCTGAAATAATGTCTTCAAAGTGTTCTCCATGTTCATCTGTTGCGAAAATACCACCTGTAGATTCAAAGTCACCTAAGTAACATGTAAACAATCGTCCATCTTTATGAATTTTTACTGCAGCTGGATTTTGTTTTTCTGATTGAAACGCTACAGAAATATCTTTGCTTGGTAGATTAACTTTGAAAATCTTTCCACCAAATACTTCACATAAAAATAAGTTATGTTCTCTATCAAAAATAAGTCCTTCAAGTTGAAGTCCTTCATCTGAAATTTCTAACCATGGTTCAGCTGTAACTGTTTGTAATTCACTTTCAGAAACAATAGGAACTACACTTTTAGATTTACCACTATACGTTAATTTAGGTAATTTATTATCCAACATATTAAATAAGCCTCCTTATGTCATTCATTTACATAGTTTATTATACGCTTGAAACATTCTAAACTTAAGCTTACTATATGTAATCGATTTCAATAAGTAAAATGATTCTCCTTGTATAGGTCAATTGACTGATTTATGAGCGCAAATATTGAAAGAAGTTATAATTTTGTTAAAATATTATAATGTCGATTTTTATATAAATAACAATTTAGATACGTTTAACATACAGATAAATTAACTTTTAGAGGAGAATCAGAAAATGGATTATAGAGTGTTATTGTATTACAAATATACAACAATTGATGACCCTGACACATTTGCTACTGAACATTTAGCATTTTGTAAAGAACATAACTTAAAAGGTAGAATCTTAGTATCTACAGAAGGTATCAACGGTACATTATCTGGTACAAAAGAAGATACAGATAAATATATTGAACATATGCATGCAGATGAACGTTTTAAAGATATGACTTTCAAAATTGATGAAACTGAGGGCCATGCATTCAAAAAAATGCATGTACGTCCTAGAAAAGAAATTGTTGCTTTAGGATTAGAAGATGATGTTGATCCACGTGTGACAACTGGTAAATATTACTCACCTAGTGAGTTTAAAGCTGCATTAGAAGATGATGACACTGTTATTTTAGACGCACGTAATGATTATGAATTTGACTTAGGTCATTTCCGCGGTGCCATTCGTCCAGATATTACACGCTTCAGAGATTTACCAGATTGGATTCGTGAAAATAAAGAAAAATTAGACGGTAAAAACATTGTGACTTATTGTACGGGTGGTATCCGTTGTGAAAAATTCTCAGGCTGGCTTGTAAAAGAAGGCTTTGAAAATGTAGGACAATTACATGGCGGTATTGCTACGTATGGTAAAGACCCAGAAACAAAAGGTGAGTACTGGGATGGCAAAATGTACGTCTTCGATGAACGTATTAGTGTCGATGTTAACCATGTAGACAAAACAGTGATTGGTAAAGAACACTTTGATGGCACACCATGCGAACGTTATATTAACTGTGCAAATCCAGAATGCAATAAACAAATTTTAGTATCCGAAGAAAATGAAGCAAAATATCTTGGCGCATGTTCATATGACTGTGCTAAACATAAACGTAATCGCTACGTTGCAAAACACCATATTAGTGATGAGGAATGGAATCGTCGTTTAGAGAACTTTAAAGATGTTCCTGAACATATTCACGCATAATGATATGTACCCTTTATAAGTATCAACCTACTTTTAAAGGGTACTTTTACATACTTACTGTGCTATAATAACTTAAATTGAAACTTACATAAGGTGATTGTTATGAAGAAGCACAGTAAAGATTACTTCCATCTTTTTTATAGTCAGCTATTCGCAAATACTGGAGACGTGTTAATCGTTGTCGGCTTAATTTCGGTAGTATATAGTATAACCTCAAAAACGACTGCCGCTTCTATGATTCCAATTATTTTTACTTCCGGACTCTTTGTTAGTAGCTTTATTTCAAATT
This sequence comes from Staphylococcus sp. HMSC069E10, assembly GCF_001809205.1. Classification (NCBI taxonomy): domain Bacteria; kingdom Bacillati; phylum Bacillota; class Bacilli; order Caryophanales; family Staphylococcaceae; genus Staphylococcus; species Staphylococcus sp. HMSC069E10. Next base: position 101,319 of record NZ_KV796492.1, read on the forward strand.
ATATTTATCAGTATTTTACTCAAAAACAAGTATTGTGGATTTTCCAAGGGCTTAAACTTGTGAGTCTATCCATCATCGCAAGTCTACTTATATTCGAGGAATCTCCAATATTTATTTTTATTCTACTATTTATAAATGCTCTATTTGATGGCTTTACCAATCCAATTAAGAATGCGATGATTCCTTTTATTGAAAAGAAAGAATACATAACGTCGGCAAACGCTTTAATGAATATGATGAGTAGCATTGTTCAATTGTCGACATGGACATTAGGTGGATTTCTGATGAGCCTGATTGGCGCTAAATATTTATTTTTATTTGCGCTTGTACTAGAAATCCTATCCTACTTCTTTATTATTCAACTTTCAGAACGGCATATTTATAATAATGAAAAAGAAAATATATTAAATAGCTTTAAAACTGTATTACGTCATAACTATTTCAATAAACTGAGTTTATATCTAAATCTATCTACAATTTTCGAATCTGTCGCAACATCCATTTGGGTTGCTGCAATTATTCTTACATATACGAGAACATTTTTACATGTCGATGATTTTTGGTTTGGACTCATCAATGCTGCCTTCTTTAGTGGGACGATTATTGCTGGATTATGGATAAATGGTAAAGATCAATTTTTCACAAAAATAAGTTACCCTGTTATTATTTACATTCCGCTCATATTAGCGTTTATTAATGTCAGCTTTATCCTACATAAATCTGTGTTACTTGCTTTACTAATTTCATTATTAATGGGGATTTTCGAAGATTCACGCTATATTTCTTTAAACTCAGTTGTACAACGTGAAGTACCAAAAGAAATCCTGACCTCCACCTATATACTGAATAATTTATTAAGCAGTGTATTTTTCTCACTTGGTACTTTAGGTATTTCACTTGTTGTAGATAATCAAGGAGTGATGTGGGCATATGTAATTAGTGGCGTTGCTTATGTGTTAACATTTATTTTAGGTTTATATTTTAAAATAGCGATTAAAAATTAATTTACGAGGAGACGACGATATGTGTACAGGCATTACATTTCGAGCCAGCAATGGAGATGTTATTTTTGGAAGAACGATGGATTACGATTACCCTTTGAATGGCTTTCCTGCAGTTCAACCTCGAGGATACTCCTTTAAATCGCATGTCGACTATAAAGGGAAAACGTTATATGCCTTTGCAGGTGCTGGTTCTGATATGGAAGGTTTTGTTTTTGGAGATGGCGTCAATGAACATGGACTTGCCATGTCAAATCAATACGATCGTGGATATGCGTCATATGCGACAGACATTCGTGACGGCTATATCAATATTTCGCAAACAGAAGTCCTTGTGTGGGCGCTCGGCTATAACAGAAATATTGAAGAACTTATTGAAAATGCGAAACATGTTAACGTTGTAGCCTATTCATATAGTGATATTAACGAAGTTCCTCCATTACATTATCATTTATCTGATGCGACAGGCAGAACTGTGGAAGTGACATTTGTTGAAGGACGTATCGTAGTGATTGATAATCCAATTGGCGTACTCACAAATAACCCAGATTTAAATTGGCATTATGAAAATTTGAAACACTATATGCATGTGACACCATATAAAATTGATAATACATTTTCAAAACAATTTAACTTAGGGAATATGAATGGCACATTCGGTTTACCTGGAGGGTATACATCTGGCGAACGTTTTGTTCGCGCAGCTTATCTTGTTCATCACTTATTACCAGATAGCGATGATCATCCTATCTTAGATGCATTTAGAATTTTAGACCATGTGAGTGTACCAAAAGGCGCTGTTCGCCCTTCTGACAATGGATTTTATTATACGTTATATCAAACTGTCTTTAATTTAACGACAAAAACACTCTATATTAAATATTATGACTCTAATACCATTACAGAATTACAACTCACCGATGACTTAATAAATCGTGACGATTTGGTAGTCTTTTCGAGAAAGAATAAAGGATTGTATACTGAAAAAGTGAACGGATAACATATTTTTAAATCTAATAAAGTACCTCTCTTACATCAAAGTGTAAGAGAGGCTTATTATTTTTTCACTTTTATCATTCTTTATTTTATCTATAAACTAGTCCACCATCAGTTAAAATGGCTTGTCCAGTAATATAATCTGAATCTGATGATGCTAAGAATGACACTAAAGAAGCCACATCTTGTGGTTCTTGATAACGTCCGAGTTTAATTGCTGATGAGAACTGTTCAAATGCTTCACCTGGTTTTAGATTACTGTCTAGTTTAACCATTTCAGCATCAATACGATCCCACATTTCAGTTTTAGCAACTCCAGGACAATAAGCATTCACCGTAATACCTTTTTCAGCTAATTCTTTCGCTGCAGTTTGAGTGAGAGAACGTACTGAATGTTTAGTAGCACAGTATGTACCTAATACCTCATAAGATTCATGTCCTGCAATACTGCATGCGTTAATGATTTTACCTTTACTATTTTGCTTAATAAACTGTTTTGCTGCCGCTTGAATTCCAAATAACGTGCCATATACATTTATATGGAATAATTTATCCAATTCATCTTCTGTAATATCTAAAATAGGTGATACCGCATCTACACCAGCATTATTTACAAATACATCAATTTGACCAAATTCTGCCACTGCAAATTGAACCAATTCTTCTTGCTCTTTTTTCTTAGAAACATCACTATGAAATGCTACCACGTTATATCCATTCTCTTTAAATTCTTGTTCTGTTTTTTCTAGAGCTTTTTGATTAATATCTTGAATCACAATATTAAATCCATCATTGGCTAAACGTTGAGCAATTCCTTTTCCTAATCCTGCTGCTGAACCTGTAATGACTGCTGTTTTTGTCATAATACCACTCCTTTTACGTAATTATTTTACCCTTCTAGTTTAATTTTATTCTTAATTTTAAATGATTCACAAACTGTTCATATATCTTTTACGTTGCCTTATATCATCATCTGTTTAATGATGTAAATAAGTGTTTATACTTTACGTATTAAACTATAAAAAATTAAAGGAGATGTTTTCTTATGAATATTTTAGTTACTGCATTTGATCCGTTTGGCGGAGAAAAGGTAAATCCGGCATTAGAAGCGGTTAGACAACTGGATCCTACTATTGGGGCACATACCATTACAACATTAGAAATCCCAACTGTATTTCACAAATCAAAAGATGTGATTCAACATGAATTAGAACATCATCATTACGACGTGGTATTATCGATTGGACAAGCAGGGGGACGTTTCAATATTACACCTGAACGTGTAGGCATTAATATTGATGATGCACGTATTGCGGATAATAAAGGACATCAACCCATTGATGTTGCCATTCATCCAGATGGAGCGCCAGCTTACTTTTCAAGTCTTCCTGTTAAGGCAATGACCGAAGCGATTAAAAAAGCGGGTGTTCCAGCAAGTTTATCGAATACCGCAGGCACATTTGTCTGCAATCATGTGCTTTATCAATTAGGCTACCTTGCAGATAAGTATTATCCTAACTTACGATTTGGCTTTATCCATGTGCCCTTTATTCCAGAACAAGTCATAGATAAACCTAATACACCTTCGATGTCTTTAGATACGATTACAAAAGGACTTACAGCAGCAATCAATGCGATTTCAGACCACCCTGATGTTAAAGTAGCTTTAGGAGAAACACATTAGAAAATAAGATAATTAGTGATATATAAGATACAAATTCTATAATTAAAACGATTCTTTTTATCTACAAAATATATAATTTTGTAGACGTTTTTTATTTTCAAAATAAATATTACCGTGTATTATTAATAAGTGACAAATATAAATTGAAAGAGGTTTTAAATTTGAGAAAGCATCTGCTTTTGTCATTCATGATGTGTGCGTCTCTCCTATTAACTGGATGTACACATGATCATCATCAACACAAAGAGGTGAAAGTATCTCTTGCACGAGAATTTAACCCGAGCCAGTTAGATGCACAAGCGTTTGATGTTCCGATGCCTGTCTACAGTGCAATATACCAACCTCTTGTTACATATGGAGAAAATGGAAAGATTGAGCCTGGTTTGGCTAAATCTTGGAAAGTCTCTAATAACGGAAAAGATTATACATTCCATTTAAAACACAACATTAAATTTAATGATGGGTCAACTTTTAACGCAAAAGCAGTCAAATTTTCAATTGAACGTGCGAAAGCAACCGATAAAACGAATCCTATGGAAACCTTGGATAAACTGAAATCGGTCACTCTTAAAGATAACTATACCGTAGACATTCATTTAAAAACACCATCTAATCAGGTATTAAATGAGTTATCACAAGTCCGCCCCCTTCGTATCATGAGTCCAAATGCCGTCAAAGATGGTAAAACGACAGGTCAATTTGAAAAAGCGATTGGTACAGGTCCATTCAAAGTAGCAAATTCAACAAATGAGACTGTGTCTTTTAAACCAAATCCATATTATCGCAACCATCATCCACTGGATTACGACTTAATATTTCAAACTATTGAAGATAGCGATTCACGACATCTTGCGATTGAAAGTCACTCTATCGATATTACTGGGGGATCTCTAGGACATTTGACTCCTCAACAAATCAAGGAATCATACCGTAATCAAGATTTAAAGGTAAAACAATATCCAAGTACAGAAACACAGTTCATGGCCTTTAATCCAGAGGTCTCATTACTTCAAAATAAAAAGATGCGCGAAGTAATCAGTAAAGCGATTAATACTGATCACTTATCATCAAATAAGCAGCTTAAAGGATTATTCCAAGACGGCGTAGAATTCGTGAATGATACAAATCAACACACCCATTCATATAATCCTACTCAAGCGACACGCTTATTAGAACAATTAGGCTATAAAAAAAATGATCGGGGCTACTTTGAAAAAAATGGACGAGACCTTTCTTTAAAATTAGCGCTACAAACTGATGAATTTCCTGAATGGAAAACAAAAGCAGAAATTATGCAACAAGATTTGAAAAACGTAGGTATTCATTTGGATATTAACGTTTTAGATGCCCAAACGTATTATGAAACACTCACTATCCGAAAAGATTATGATCTTATTTTCTATCGTTCTTATACGAATGCGCTCATGCCATATAACTTTTTAAATGCACGCTTTAAGCAAGACGGAGATAAGCCCGGTATGTTCGCAAACGATGTTCAGCTAACAACAATGCTTAACCGCTTCTCAACCATTACCAATAAGGATGATCAACAACGTGCATTTAATCACATCTCACATCGCATCAATCAACAGTATCTTGAAGTGCCAATTGCTTATCCAAACGAAGTGTTTGTTACAAGTCCTAAAATTAAGCAATTCGAATTCTCAGGACAAACGGATGCACCCATTAATTACGATAAATTGAAGGTATCTCATCATGATTAGTATGATTAAACATTTACTTAAACTTATATTATATTTCATTATTATTTCGTTTATCTTATTTGTGCTACTTGAACATACAACTGGAAATCCAGCGATTCAATATCTACATGAACATGGTGTCGCACAAATCACAGATGAACGAATTAAGATGGCTCAAGATAAACTTGGATTAAGCCAAGCATTGCCTATTCGTTATTTACAATGGTTAGGCCATGCATTTACAGGCGATTTAGGCACGAGCTTTAGTAACGGCGAGCCTGTCACTGACCGTATTGCTAAAGCCGTTGCTCCTACCTTGAAACTTATTTTTATCTCAGCTATCATCTTATTTCCACTTGGCTATATTATTGGCTATCTCTGTGGGAATTATCCTAAGAAAAAGTGGTCTACATTCATATTACGTGCGTCTCAAGTGGTGACATCACTACCAGAATATTGGTTAGCCATTATTTTTATTTACTACTTCGGTGTGAAATGGCATCTTCTACCATTTGTTGGAAGTTATAGCTTTGAATACTTTATTCTACCTATCGCTATTTTAGTCCTAGTTGAAGGGAGTCATATGGTTTTACTCAGCAGTCATCTATTTGAACGTACACTTCGTAAGGAAGCATACCAACTTGCCTCATTACGTCAGTTTAAATTAAAAGATCGTATTTACGTACAAGTTAAAGACATCTTAGCGCCATTACTTACGATTACAATTAATAATTTTATTCGTTTATTCAGCCGAGTCATTATCTTAGAAGTCATTTTTAGTATTTCAGGGTTAGGAAAATTGCTTATTATTAGTATTAATCTTCGGGATTATCCACTCATTCTAGGTATTCTAATGATGATGATTACAATCATTATGATATTGAATTTCCTGGGTGATATTTTACTAGAAAAAAGTGACCCTCGTTTGAATATGTCGAAAACGTTAGGAGGGCGAGTAACGTATGAAGATTAAACGTTTCATATGGCCTATTACGATAGTCATTTTAGTTATACTCGCTTATGTCCTATATGATAAAGCAAATCAAATTCATCAATCTCAAGCATTACGTCCCCCAAGTTTACATCATTTACTTGGTACGGATGATTTGGGTAGAGATTTTCTAACACGACTATTTGTAGGTAGCTTGATTACACTTGGTCTTACTGCATTCATTATGATAGGGACAATCGTGCTTGGACTGATTATTGGTCTTATTTCAGCTATAGTAGGTAAATGGTTAGATTCTATCATTATGGCACTTGCAGATATGTTAATCGCTTTACCAGCTATCATTATCGCGCTTGTCGTCCTTGGTTTTATTAATAATTCTGTAGTAGGATTATGTCTTGCACTCATCATCGGCTGGCTCGGTCGCTATTTGCGGTATTTCAGAAATTTAGCACGTGACACGATGACACAACCGTTCGTTAAATTTGCGCCACTTAGTGGGATGTCGAAGTTCCAAGTTACAATACATCACATTGTGCCACATCTCATCAGCGACATTATGGCACTTGTTACTGCAGATTTTGGTAAGTTAATGTTAAGTATTTCCGGTCTCGCCTTTATTGGTTTAGGAGTAAAACCCCCTATTCCTGAATTAGGCGCCATTTTACATGACGGTAAAAGTTATTTCTATTCTGCGCCCTGGTTATTTATCTTTCCAGGTGTCTTATTAGGAGGGTTCGCACTCATATGTCAAATACTCAATCGTCGTCACATTCATTAGATACAGTCCTTTATATCAATGATGTATCTGTTTATCACAAACATGAACCATTACTTAAACAGATACATTTAAAGATTGAAAAAGGAAGCTTTCATTGTTTAATTGGAGAAAGTGGGAGTGGTAAATCTTTACTTACACGTACTGTACTGAATATGAAAGAAGATGATTTAACCTATCGTGGTGAGATTCATCTCGATTTAACACAAACGGATGCAATGTTCCAAGATGCGAATCGCAATTTTTTCCAAAATGTTCGTATCAACCGCCACTTTGATGCATTGTTTGACTCTATGTCATCTTCATTAACACGTGATCAGCAAAAAGCATTTGTATTACGTCAATTTAAACATCTCGGATTGGACCAACCTGAATCCATTTATTATCAGTATCCTTTTGAATTGAGTGGTGGTATGGCACAACGAGTTGCACTTGTCATGGCTATTGTAAGAGAAGCACAGTTTTTAATTACAGATGAACCGACTAGTGCGCTAGATCAACACAATCGTCATAGTTTAATGGCTCTACTACATCATGTAGTGACAGAACATGATATGACAGTGCTATTTGTAACTCATGATTTAAACTTAGTCTTAAACTATGCAACGCATATTAGTGTCATGCTAAACGGAAACATTGTAGAAACAGGGCGTGCTTCTGATATTTTACGTGATCCTCAGCATGCTTACACGAAGCAATTGATTGAACTAGCTAATAGGAGATATCAATATGTTACAGATTAAACAGTTAAATAAAGCTTTTTCTAATAAACAGATATTTAAAAATTTTAATTATACATTAGAGACACACGATCATTTATTGATAAGTGGCGTAAGTGGAAGCGGAAAGTCTACTTTGGCTCAAATTATTGCAGGATTAGATTCAAATTATCAAGGTACACTCATATATAACGATTTAGAACTTGGCCATATTTCACAACACAAATGGATGAAACATATCCAATATGTGCCTCAATATCATTCGAGTACACTTGATCCAAATAAAACAGTTCATTGGATATTAAAACAACCTTTAATTCATTTTCATTATCCTAAGGCTATACATGAGGACAGAATAAAAGAAGTCATGTTGCAATGTAAGTTAGAATCACAATTACTTGGTAAAAAAGTGAGTACTTTAAGTGGTGGCCAATTCCAAAGGCTATGGATAGCAAAAGCTTTGCTTGTAGAACCAGATGTCTTGATTTTAGATGAAGCAACAACAAATTTAGATATGGTGAACGAAGATATCATCTTACAAATGTTAAGAGAATTTCAACATTTACAGTTAATTATCATTACGCATGATTCATATTTATTGCAAGCTTTACCTGGTAAACATTTAAATATTGGTTAATTCAAAATAAAGAGTGGGACAACGAGTTTTGTCTCACTCTTTTCATAAATAGTTCAAATATTTTATAAAGTAAGTTGTAGGTTGAAATCAGAGTATGTTATGTTCAAGTTGCAGTATACGTAGTTCAAATAAAAACATTAGAGGTGATACAACCATGACTCAACAAGGTATTACAGAAACACGTATGCATTCAGATTCAAATCTTGACTCTCATTATCATAAAAAAGATGAACATTATCCTAAAGGGAATCGCTTCTTAAATGTTCTTATTTTTATAGGATGGATGTTACTTGCTCAGATTCCTATTGTTCTTATTTTATTTATTACTAATTTTTCTGCAAAAATGGATGTTACAAGTGGAACACTAGCAACATTATTATTTATGCTGTTAGCCGCTGTCGTTATTTGGCTGGTTAGACGTTATTATCAACGGCATACATATGAGCCAATTAAACCGTTTAAACGCAAAGATATTATGATTAATATCGGATGGGCACTATTACTTCGCGTTATTGTCATTGGAATGAGTTTTCTAATGATGGCAATAACAGGTCAAGCACAGACAGAAAATGATAAGGCATTACTGGGTAACTTTCAAGGCGCGAAACCTTCTCCCGATCAACTTGGACAAGCGTTTCCTGTCATAGTATTTGCACTCACCCTTACGTTTGTAGCTCCCTATTTAGAAGAATTAATTTATCGAGGTATCTTTAAAGAAACGCTATTTAAACGTAGCAGTTTCTGGTTACCATTTATTTTATCCTCACTTATTTTTGCTTCCCAACATGGTATTTCAAATTGGGTTGCGGTCTTAATGTATATCATAATGGGGATGATTTTTTATCTCGCTTATCATCGTCGTCATAACGTTAGAGATAGTATGATGGTTCATATGATTCATAATGGCGTGACGGGTATTGTGATTATTGTGAGTTACTTTATCGCAATGTTTAGCTAAAAAAGTATACCAGTTAAATGAAGTCGACAACTATCTCGCCAAAAAAGGAGTGGATCGGAATTCATTTTGAATTCATCGGCCCACTCCTTTTTTAATTCATTCGATTAATCTATATCAATATGATTTGAATCCTCATTAAACGCTTCAGTTTTAATATTTTTATCTTCCAAGAAATTTGTAATATCTTGTTTTTCTCGATCATTTACAATATCTTGATCTTTATTCACTTGCTCAATATCATTAAAAATAGATGTATCATCATCTGATTTTAATGATATTTCTAAACTTTTTTGCTCTATGCGATTGGCTGTTGAAATATAACGACTTATTTTATCAGTATAGATCGCATAGTCATTATTTGGCATCTGATTATTTTGAATGTATTGTGCAAAATTTGTATCATTCTCATTCTCTAATTGAACAAGTTTTTTTAATTTATTTGCTTCTGTATTGGATAATTTTTGATTGGAATATAATTTTATTTTATATGTATTGATCGTATCGTTAATCTTTTTGTCAATATTAATATACTTTTTAATATCTTTTTTAATCGTTTTCTCAGAAATCTGTACATGTCGTACTGATGTTTTTTCAAAAACATGATCCGGTACCTTTGTATCTGATTCTAGACTGATATCTTGATCATCAGAACTCTTATTGTCTTCTGTTGAATGTTCTTCTTGTGTATCCGCTTTGTCCGAATGGTCACTATCCTCTTTAGACAATCGATGACATCCCACTAAGCCAATAGATAATATGAGAATAAGCATTACTACCACTATCTTTTTCATAACTTTTCTCCTTAACTACGTTTATTTATCTTTACTTTAAGTATAGAACAATTACGACTACTTTTGAATGCGTTATAAGTTGCTATCTTTATATGGACTACGGCACATTAACAGAACAATAATCACAATGGTATAGCCTATGGTAGAGACGATAGATGTTTCAAAACCAAACTGTCCTCCCGTAAGCACCATATTTTTAAAACGTAAAACATATTGAAAGACGTTATAGTCAGTTTCTTTTGTAGTGATATAAACGACTTGAAAGACATTCCAAAAGAAATGTAAAGTGATACTCGCCCAAATGGTGTTAAATCGATATGTTGCTATACCAAACATCATACCAACTAAAGTGCCACTAGCTAACAATAAAAGGAAACTTGTAACATTTAGAGCACCATTCAATAAATGAATCACGCCAAAAAACAGTGAAGTACCAACGATTGCGATTCGAATGTTCGTTTTCTTTTCAATATAGCCCATTAAAAGACCTCGACACACCATTTCCTCGACAATAGCACCAGCTGCAGCTTGCATAAAAATAATGTAACTCAAGTCGTGTATCGTCTTACTGATTGAGTTAAAATGATGTATCTTAAAATCTCCCGGTATAAAAATAAAGTAAATCGCATATACTACGCACGGTAATGCAATCCCTAAAATCAAATAAATCGGATGAAATACAGGTTTTGTAATTCGATATGAAGATAGCGCCTCTTTAAATACATGAGTAATTATCCATCTTACGATGAAAAATGTAAGTAAAATATAAGTGATACTCGATAAAATTGTTCCAATTCCATAAAATGGTATCAATGTATCAAATAATAGCGCAATCGTTTGAGAAATAACCATAATGATTATCGCTAAAAGAAACATACTAACAATTTTTATTATTTTCATTTTTATTCTCCAATATAAGTGATGTATATAGATTATGTTAGCACAATCGATTGTTTAGCAGTTGGTTGGGTATAATGTTTATGTAGAGAATTTATGAACAATGCTTTTTCATATTGGAATTCATAAACATATGGAGGCGTTTAGATGATGAAATTGATCAATTTAAAAAACAAATCTATCGCAAGTGATTATGTAGCAGTTGAGTTATTAAAGTTAATACAAAGTACGCCGACAGCTACTCTTGGATTAGCGACAGGTAATACGATGACAGAAATCTATCCACGATTATCTGAATTATTAACGGCAAATCGTGTGAATTTAAATGATATTAAAACATTTAACTTAGATGAGTATGTGGGTCTTAATTCATCACACCCTCAAAGCTACTACACATATATGCATGAGCTTTTATTTAATCATAACGAATGGAATGAAGATCATATCTACATTCCAAGAGGAGACGCACCTGATCTTGAAGACGAAGCATATGCTTATGAACAGCGTCTATTCTCTATAGGACAACCCGATATTCAATTATTAGGTATTGGAGAAAATGGCCATATCGGTTTCAACGAACCAGGTACATCTTTTGATAGTCAAACACGCGTTGTAGATTTAACTGATTCTACGATTAAAGCCAATAGTATTCATTTTAATACGATTGATGATGTTCCAAAACAAGCTATTTCTATGGGATTACAATCTATTATGCGCGCAAAACGTATCATTTTATTAGCTTTTGGAGAACGTAAACAAGAAGCTATTGAGCGTTTAGTGAATGGTTCAAAAACTGAAACATTACCTGCCTCTATTTTACAAACGCATCCGAATGTAGATATTATTATTGATGATGTCATATTTAATTATTTAAACCACTAAAAAGGACAGAACGTTCGAGTTCTGTCCCTTTTAATATATTAACTTTACTTCCTATGGATGTTTAAATAATTTTAAAAGCAATGAAATAATAATACAAACTATCGCAATAATTGCGAAAGTAATCAAGAAAATTAAATCCGTTTGAGTGAAATTCACACTGATATCTGACCAACTTTTAAAAGAACTATTATAAAGCGCATTGACTACTACAACTGCTAATAAAGCAATGACCGATAACCATCCTAAAGTAGTAAAGAAATTTTTTGCACTTGGAAATCTTAAATCATTTTGCATTATCTATCCCTCCTTTACTTAGAATTCATATATTATGTAGATTTACTATGTATATACACTAAACTTCATATATATAAACCTAAAAAGATAAAGAGATACTAAATTATTCATTTTTCACCATGCGAGTAGTCTTAAAAATGATGAATGGTACCTGATTTAATCGTTGTATCTACTTGTATATGGTCGTCTACAATTACGATATCTGCATCTTTTCCTATGCTTAAGCTTCCTTTTTGCTTATCAATATTAAGTGCAATGGCTTGATTTAAACTTGCCACTCGCCATAAGTGGTCTAAACTATCATGCGTAAATTGAATTAAATTATGCAGTCCTTCATTCATTTTTAAAATACTGCCTGCAAGTGTGCCATTTTCTAAACGTGCTTCTTTCCCTTTAACAATCACATTTTGTCCACCTAAATCATACTCACCATCTTTCATACCTTTGGCACGCATGGCATCTGTAATTAAATACATGTGAGTAGCTCCTTTTTGCTTATATGCAATATCTACAGCAGCAGGATGTGAATGAATCCCATCACCAATAATTTCAGTGTTTAAACTTTGATTGGTCCATGCGGCACCAAACACACCTGGATTACGATGCTCAAAAGGTGTTGCAGCGTTGTAAAGATGCGTTACATGTTTCGCACCTCGTTCTACCGCTTCATTTGCTTCTTCAAATGTGGCAACAGTATGTCCCATTGAAAAGATGATATCATCACGCAATTCATTTAACGTCTCATGAGCACCTTCGACTTCTGGGGCAAAAGTAATGATTTTAATTAATCCTTTCGCTACCTCTTGAAAATGTCGAATTTTTTCAACAGTAGGACGTTGTACATATTTAGGGTTTTGTGCCCCTACTTTGTGTTCAGAAATAAATGGTCCTTCTAAATGTACGCCACCGATTTCAGCCGCTTCACCTAACGTTTGATTTTCATAACAAGCGACAATATTGTTCAATGCTTTTTCAATATTCTCATCAGATTGCGTCATCGTTGTTGCTAAAAATGTTGTTGTACCTTCAGACAATAATTGTTTAGCTAAATGATTTAAGCCGTCATACGATGCATCCATCGCATCTTCTCCATAGCCACCATGAATATGAATATCGATAAAACCTGGTAACACATGCTTTCCTGCTACATCTATTTGATTTAAATGACCTTTATAATCACCTTTTTGAATATCACTAATTTTGCCATTTTCTACGACAAGATACCCTTTTTCAATAACTTGTGCTTCCGTATAAATTCTTCCATTTGTAATGACATATTGAGACATGATACCCCTTCTTTTCTATAAAATTTCTTATCATTTCAAAGATATTATATCATTTCATATTGTCATCATTAGGCAATTTCTTCTTTTGGAAAAAATTTTCAAAAACGTCATTAAATGATTATATATATTCTTCTCAAACAAGACTATTCTATAAATGAAAAAGATTTGATATCAGGATAAAGAAGAAATATCAATGACAAAAAGTCTCGCGCATGAATGCGCGAGACTTTTATATACCATTTCTAAATTTATCTCAACATCGTGCCACCCTTACCTCAATTGATAAGAGTGGCATTTTTTTCATTATGCTGATTTCTATTTCTTAAAAGTACCTCCCCTTCTAATAATAAAGAAGTCGCCTTGTCAGGCGCCTTTAGTTTCCAACGTGAGAAATGGAGGTGAATGACATGATATATCACGAAATCATTACAGAACTCAATAATCTAAATGAAACGCCACAAACGATAATCGCTCAATATGAACGTATTGAATTTGGTCAATCATGCACTAACGATGAAACATTATTAAACTGCAATTTCACTAAAATCTTTCACAAATTGAATCAAAATCATACACTACGCCCTTATTTAAAACTCATATCGACTAATCCATCTGAATTAATAGAATGGTTCATTCTTTATTCATATGTCCTGGGAAATGACTAGGTTAGACACGATATAACTAACTTAAATTTTCAAATTTAAATAGTACGCCATTTAAAGCGAAAAATACAATTTTTATAAAATAAAAACTTTTAAAGAAATGACCTATCATGTCTAAGGTCGTTTCTTATAATAAATTTAGGTTTTGTGAAAGGAAGCTTTCGCCTATGGAACAAGCATTTAGAGTATTAAATATCTACGATAAATTATTAAAAAATGAAACAGTCAACAAATTAGAACTTGCAACAGAATTTAATGTGAATCCTAGAACGATTCAACGAGATATAGATAATATTCGACATTATCTATATGAATCAACGCTGCACTCAGATCTTGAGTTACAAATTCAATTTGAACAAAGTAAAAATAGCTACTTTATTAAACGTTCTCCTAAATATTCACATCAAGATGACTTACGTGTTCAAGTGACATATGAAGTGACATTTAAGCTATACGAAACGTTAAAAATACGTGATGACATTAAAATTTTAAATAAAAACGATAAAACATATGACGTTCAAATGAATTTAAATCCTAATGAAGCAATTGACTTGTGTTTTCAATATCATCGCTCGTTACGATTGATTTCTCCTGATCATCTATTAAAACAATTCACCGTAGAACTTATCAAACTACAAATGATTTATCTAAGAAATGAAGTATGACCTCATAACATGTAGGTTGTAATATATACATCCTACATGTTCATTTTAAAAATTTTATTAAGGAGTTGTTACTATGAAAAAATTCAAACCTTTCCTCATCATAATGAGCTTAGCAATATTCACTTTTTCACTGACAGGATGTAGCCAAAGTATCGAACATAAAAAAGATATTTCTATTAAAGATATTATTAATGATAAAAAGGAACACTTTTTATATACCGTAAGTAATTCCAATGGAGAATCAAAAGTAGATTGGATATACCTCACGAAAGCCGGCAAGATGAAAATGATTGCATTCGATGATTCTTTAGAAATTCCACCTAGCTTAATTAGTAAGTTAGATGCCAACGAAGTCAAAAAAACACTAGATAGTAAAGACGTTGACTATGACGAAACACCTTATCAAGATGTTAAAAGCTATATAGAATTAACCACAGATAACGGAAAACCTTTATTCACATTACTAACTACAAATAACATTTCTAAAAAAGATTTCCAAAATGATATTGGTAAGGCGATGAATCAATCCGCTACCGACAAAGATAGTTTTATGTTTTATACAAGCGTTGAAACAGGTCAATCTCAATATCCCACTAAAAATGTAGAGTATATTGGAACCTTTACAGCAAATCCTTCAGCCCTTAGAGGAGATGATGCGGATGATGACGATTATAAATATACAATGATTAAATTAGATAATAAACATCAAAAACTCGTTGACCTCTCACCTAAAGATAAAGACGTTACACAAGTTAAATTCTCAGATTTCAATATGGAATAAGGAGTAGTTAATATATGTATCAAACAAAAGAACAGTTAATGTCAGATATCGCATTATTAATTAAAGCACATGATCAAAAAGAGTTTCAAAATAAACTCATTCGTCAAGAAGAACAAGAGATAAAACACTTAACATTAAAACAAGTCAAAAAGAAAAACATGTTAATATTATTATTACCGAGTCTTGTGATGATACTCATATCATTGTTTATCTATCACTCAACTAGCCTTATGATGATTGGACTCATTTTACTTATCGTCTGGTTCGTCAAAAATAAAAATATCAGACCTGAAAACAAATCAATTACTAAATCGAAAGGATATAAAAAAGCTGAAAAAGAGCTGAAAGATCAACCCGATATTCAACAGCATCAACATAATATTCAACGTCATCAACACACATTAACTGATATACACCACACTGTAGCAGCTTCTAAAGCCCAACAACGTATTCCAAAAGCTTATACTCACATTCATTCTTTACGTTCAATGTTTAGTTATCTTTATAACCAACGCGCTGATACTTTAAAAGAAGCCATTAATTTATATGAAACAGAATCACATCAAGCACGTATGGAAGGGCAACAACAACAAATTCTTTCTACTGTTACTCAAACAAGTGTAGATGCTAAAGCAGCAAAATACGCGTCAGAATTAGCAGCATCCAATTCCCAAGCATCTGCAATATGGGCAGAAAGAGCGGCACATAGCGCTAGAGCAGCCAATGAAAATGCCGCAGAAGCTTCTCAAAATGCAAGTGCAGCAGCAACTCATGCGTATAAAGCAAGAAAAAATACTGAAAAATAGATATTAAATAAAACACCTTCTAACCAAAACTGCTAGAAGGTGTTTTATAATATGTTCACTACCCGTCTATCTCAAATCCCATATCTTCAATCATTTGGTAATCAAGCTCATTAGGTTGTCCGCCTGTTACTAAATAATCGCCTACAAAGATAGAATTGGCTGCTTGAAGTGCAGTTGCTTGAAGTGAACGTAAATTGACTTCACGACCACCCGCAATTCGAATTTCTTTAGTAGGATTAATCAATCGAAACAGAGCTAAGATACGTAGACACTTTGTTGGAGATAACAAGTCTAACCCACCAAACTTGGTACCTTTAATCGGATGTAAGAAGTTTACTGGAATACTGTCTGCATCAATCTCTTTTAACGCAAATGCCATATCGATAATATCTTCATCTGTTTCTCCCATGCCACAAATCACACCAGAACATGGTGAAATATTATGTTCTTTCATAATTTCAACCGTATTCACTCTATCTTCATATGTATGTGTTGAAACAACTTCCTCATGGTAACGTTCACTTGTATTTAAATTATGATTATAGCGATCAACACCGGCTTCTTTTAATTGTGTCGCTTGTTCATCATCGACTAAACCTAAACACGCACAAATTTTAAGTTGTGGATGAATAGCTTTAATATCTTCTACCGTATCACAAATATGATTTACTTCTTTATTCGAAGGACCACGTCCACTCATTACAATACAATACGTTCCAATTTTATGGTCTGTCGCGACTTGTGCCCCTGCTTTAATTTGTTCTTGGTCCACTAAAGCATAACGTTGTTTTTCTTTCATTTTGACAGATTGACCACAGTAACCACAATCTTCCGGACATATGCCACTTTTCGCGTTTAAAATCATATTCAGTTTTACTTTTTTACCGTAATAATGTTTTCTTACTATATAGGCTTCATTTAATAATTCAAACGTATCAATCGTTTCGTCTTGAAATAGACTTAGACACTCTTCTTTAGTTAACGCTTCTCCATTCAATACACGTTCTGCTAGATTTAATGTCATGATGTTTGTCACTCCTATCTTTTAAAATACACTAATAAAACTCATAATTGTAAACTTTATATAATAATAAGTTTACATTATTCTTTGATTAAATCAAAGGATGTTTTAAAATGAAATGGTCTATGAATATAACCTCAGACAATCCGAAGTAGAACTTGTAACTATTAGATATTTGAGTAACTCATAAAAAAACTTGAGCCTACATATGTAAAATACATATATTAGGCTCAAGCGATTTAATATAACTATTTATTTTGTAATACGTGTACCAATTTTACCTTCTAGCGCATCATTTAAACCTGATAAAGAAGTAATCAACACACTACCTTTGGGATTCTTTTCAATAAATTGAAGAGCTGCTTCTACTTTTGGCAACATACTGCCTTTCGCAAATTGATTATCGGCAATATATTCTTTCATATCATCGACTGTAACGTCACTTAGTCCTTCTTGATTGTCTTTTCCGTAATTAATATAAACATAATCAACGGCTGTTAAAATCATTAATTGATCCGATTGTAAATGAGCTGCAAGTAATGCACTTGTCTTATCTTTATCAATGACTGCATCGACACCTTGATAACGACCTTGTTCCTTAACAACTGGGATGCCGCCGCCACCAGCTGCAATCACAAGCGTACCATGTTTAATGAGTGTTTCAATACTATCAAGTTCAACAATATTAATAGGTTGAGGAGAGGGCACAACGCGACGGTACCCACGTCCTGCATCCTCCATAAATGTATATCCTTTTTCTTGTCTCATTTTATCTGCTTGTTCTTCTGTATAAAATAAGCCAATAGGTTTCGTTGGATGTTGAAACGCTGGATCATCGTTTGCTACTTCGACTTGTGTCACGAGTGTTACAACTTCTTTATTGATACCTAAAGTATGGAGTTCGTTAAGTAAGCTTTCTTGCATTTGATAGCCAATATACGCCTGACTCATTGCGCCACATTCAGGGAATGGAAAAGGCGGGCCTTGTTCATGTTCTGCTGCATAATTTAATCCTAAATTAATACTTCCCACTTGTGGTCCATTCCCATGACTAATGACCACTTCATATCCTTTGTTTATTAAACCAACTAATGATTGAGCTGTTCCTTTTACAAGCTCTAATTGTTCTTTCGGTGATTCCCCTAAAGCATTGCCACCTAATGCGACCACGATTTTAGACATCCATAGGTCCCCCTTTTTTCTCTATTCGCCTAAAGTTGCCACCATTACTGCTTTAATCGTATGTGCTCTGTTTTCGGCTTCTTGAAAGACAACAGAACGATCACTTTCGAAGACCTCATCTGTGACTTCCATTTCATTCAAACCATATTTTTCTTTAATTTGTTTACCAATTTCTGTTTCTGCATTATGGAAAGCAGGTAAACAATGTTCAAAAATGGTATGTGGATTGCCTGTTTTTTCTATTAATTCTTTTGTTACACGATAAGGTTCTAATAATTTAATACGTTCTTCCCAAGTATCGTCAGGTTCACCCATCGATACCCACACATCTGTAGCAATCACATCCGATCCTTTCACCCCTTGGTCAATATTGTCAGTCACTAAAATAGTACCGCCGTTTTTATCAGCCAATGACTGACATGTTTTTAGTAACTCATCTTTAGGTCTTAACTCTTTCGGACACACAAGATGGAATGTCATTCCCATAATAGCTGCGCCTTGCATCAATGCATTTGCCATATTATTGCGTCCATCACCAATATATGTGAAATGAATGTCTTCATAAGGTTTTTTTAATACTTCTTTTGCAGTTAAAAAATCAGCAAGCACTTGTGTTGGATGATCTTCATTCGTTAAACCATTCCAAACCGGAACACCAGCATATTCTGCAATTTCTTCAATAGTACGTTGAGAAAATCCGCGATATTCGATACCGTCATACATCCCACCTAAAACACGAGCCGTATCTTTAGCCGTTTCTTTTACTCCCATTTGTGTACCTGTAGGCCCAAGATACGTCACATGAGCACCTTGATCATAAGCTGCTGTTTCAAACGCACAACGTGTGCGTGTAGAATTTTTTTCGAAAATTAAAGCGATATTTTTACCTTTAAGTTTTTGTTGTTCAATACCAGCATATTTTGCACGTTTTAAATCTTCAGAGAGATTAAGTAAGAATTCCATTTCTTTTTTTGAAAAATCAAGTAATGTTAAAAAATTTCTATTTCTTAAATTTTGCATCTTAGCCCACTCCTTTGTCAGAGATTTAGCATTTAAAATTCAATACACATGATGTGTATGAACGTTACAATATGTGTAACTTTTTATTATATTATTACACAAAAAACATAAGATAGAAAATTTAAAACATACAACAAAAAACTTCTTTGCCATATTTTGACAAAGAAGTCACTCATATTTATGCTGTTTTAACTTTTCTTTTTGCTTCACGATCTATCATATCTTGTTTTGTAACAATCGGATATTTTTTGAATACAAGAGAACCAAGAAAACCTGCTAAACCACCCACAATGGCCATTACAACACCATAGATAATCACTTTCATTGGACTATTAAAACCAAACATCACTAAGAATCCTGCAATGGGTGTTGCTGTACCTGTTGCGTCATTGATCATACCAGATAAAGCGATAATTAAACCTGCAACAGCTCCTCCAAAGAAGTTTGTCACATACACTGGTATCGGATTAGCAGAGACAATATCAGCTTGAGATAACGGTTCAATACTTACTGAAATCGTTGACTTACGATCTCCTAATTTTAAACGATGGAACAGCGTACCATTCATAAATGCCGAACTAAATGCAGCCATAGCACCAATGGCCATTGGCACGCCAGTTAAACCAAGTAATGCGGTTAAAGCCATTGAACTTAACGGTGCTGTACCTACAACCGTAATAATGCCTCCAAGAATAATCCCCATAATAATTGGATTTGTGTCCGTACTACTTTTAATAATGTCACCAATTTTTAGTAATGTATTATTCACTACTGGCGTTAAACCCGTCGCAATTAAACGTGCAAGTGGTGCAAGAAGAACGATTGAACCAATAAGATCTACACCATCTGGAACATATTTTTCTGTATATTTCATAAGATAACCTACAATATACCCAGCAAAGAACCCTGGAAGTAAGTCTAAACCACCACAAGCAGCTCCGATAACTAATGCATACACAGGTGAAACACCAATAGCTAAGGCAGTTAACCCAGCAGCAGCGACACCACCAAGACCTCCCGCAGCGTCACCTAGTTGTTCTAAAAATTTAATACCAAATACTTCTCCACCTACATATTTGTTAAAAGCTTCTACTAAAAATGTCGCAATGGCTGCATTAGCTAAAGCTCCCATCGCACGCATACCACTAGGTGCTTTATATGTAAATAACGTAAAAATCACTAAGACTAAAACTAAAAACAACGTACCAATTAATAAATCCATAATCTACTGTCATCCCCTTATATTTAATTTAGATGTGAGGTATGGCTTCAAATCAAACAATATCTCACTACTTACTTTCTTCCTTAGTAGACAGTTTACTAAAAAACGAAATATATTTCACGGAATTTTTTAAATTTTTAAATTAAATTGAAAAATTTGTTTATTTTTTACTTAATTACTTCAAAATATATCTATCTTACACATTATGAAATGATCGACAAAATGATATAAATATACAAATGAAATAATCTGTAGTTATAACTTATCTTGAATATATTTATTAAGTCACTCACTTCCTTTTAAATATGTGATATGACGTGTTAAGCACATTCTGTGTGTGATTTTAACTATTACATTTGTCATAATAACAATCGATTATAACTGCTCTTTTATTATGCAAAAAGCTGAGACGATCAAACGTCTCAGCTGTATGACATCTATATTATTGTTCTATTAATGAAAAGTTTATTAATTTATTCCATTAACATAACTTTTGATAATCATAAATGATAATAAATATTATTTATTGTTAACTTAAACTTAGAAAAGGAGATGGCAAAAGTAGATAAAAAGACTTTTAAAATAACATTAGTTGGAGTTTTGATTTTATTGTATTTTTTATTTTCATTAAGCGACAATTATAGTATCACCTTACTTTGTTTATCAGCTATTATTTTAGGTACAATTATTCATTTTTTAGTAGAATTTATTGGTAATTATCTATATAAAAATAAAAAGTAGATTATATATTCATGTCTAGAAAAGCCCTTTTGTATCTTTATTCTGTTAATAAAATAAA